>JANQET010000040.1 GCA_028278265.1 Myxococcota bacterium | reverse complement strand
CAGCCCTACATCGAAAGCCGCGAAGCACAGACTAAAACAACACCCTCCGTGATGGAGAGGGGGCCAGGGGGTGAGGTCCCGGCTATGGGCCTACTCTTTGGCGTAGAGCTTGGTGCCGGCGATGCGAATTGCCTCCCGGCGCAGGGTGTAGCCCTTGCTGTCGTAATAGTTCAACAGGGGAATGGAGTACTTGCGGCTGGTGTCGACGAGGGTGCGAAACTCGGACATCGTCAGTTCGGTCTGTTTTTTAAATGCCTCTTGCAGCTTGCTCACCCCTTTGTCGACGATCGCCATGTGGAAGTAGATCTTGCCCTCCAGGTTAATCGCCTTTCCCTGGTCGACGAGAATCTGTAGCAGCTGCCGCGTCTGCTTCTCGTCCAACAGCAAGTCAGCGGCGAGCAGTCCGATCAGGGGAGGGCGAAAGCCGGCACCCCGCAGGGTCTCTTCGAGTGTTTGAACCGCGGCGCGCTGTTTTTTGGTCAATTGCACCGAAAAATCGTAGCGGGCCAGGAGGTCACCGCTCATCGATTTGATCGTCAGGTTGCTCAGGCCCAGCTCGACGAAGTGTTTGATGAGAAAGTCGGGCAACTGTTTTTTCCAGCTGGCGAGAATCTCATTGCGCTTGACCCCACCCCGCAGGGGGTATTTCTTGTGGTAGGCGTCCAGCTTGGCCACCAAACCCTCGATGAACTCCTCGTAGACCTTTTGCGGGCAGACGTGGCGGTTCCCCTTGGCCTCGAGCTCGATGACGTCCCCTTCGATGCACAAAGTGCCAATCGTCTCTTCCACCTGTTCGGCGGACAGGCCGGAGCGGGTGACCAGGTCATCGAACGGCAACACCTTTTGTTGATCGAGAATCTGTTGGAGCAGCTTGTCGGTCTTGCTATCGCCGAAGAGTTGCAGCGTGTTGACGACCTCTTTGACGTGCCGTTTGCGGTGCTTTTGGGGATGGGCATCGAGAAGCCGACCACCCCCCATCGTGATTTGGGGAGAGTATCGCCGAATCACGTACCGGTCGAGGCGTTGGGCTGCGATGCGTTCTTCCAGCCGAAACTGGACCAGGCCCTCCTGACCCGGCTCCAGTCGGTCGCTGTCGAGGATCACCGCGCGGGCCATCAGCTCCTTGGTGCCGATGTGCAACCGAATGCGCTGGCGCTGCTCCAGGGGAACCGGGCTGTTTTCCAACACCCGGCACGATGCGTCGATCATGAACGTCGGATTCAATCGGGAGGGGGTGGCGAACACATTTCCCCGGGAAATATCGTCTACACCGAGGGAGGTGACATTGAGTGCCAGGCGCATCCCCGCCGTCGCCGTGGTGTGTGTCTTACCCTGGGATTGAATGCCGCGAACCCGCACCTCTTCGCCCTGGGGCAGGAGCGTGAGCTTGTCGTCCACTGCCACCGATCCGCTGAGGGCCGAACCGGTCACCACGGTACCGAATCCCTTCATCGAGAACACCCGGTCCACTGGCAGCCGAAAGATTGATCCGGGCGCTTGTTCCTTTTTTCGACCGGCCAGTTCGATGATGGCGGCCTTTAGCTCATCGATCCCCCGTTTGGACAGGGAATCGACCCGCATGACCGGTTTGTTCTCCAAAAAAGAGCCCTCGGTCAACGACGTGATCTCCTCTTCAACCAGGTCGATCCAGTCATCCTCGGCCAGGTCGCACTTGGTCAGAGCGACGAGACCGTCGGTCACGTCGAGCAATCGGAGAATATCGAAATGCTCCCTGGTCTGGGGCATGATGCCGTCATCTGCCGCGATCACGAGCAGCGCATAGTCCACCGTCGCGACCCCGGCGACCATGTTCTTGATGAATCGTTCGTGACCCGGCACATCGATGATGGCGATCTGCTCGTTCAAGAAAGCGTAGCCCAGCTCGATTGTGATGCCCCGGGACTGCTCCTCCTTGAGTCGATCCGTGTCGGTTCCGGTCAGTGCCTTGACCAATGCGGTCTTGCCGTGGTCGATATGTCCTGCTGTGCCTAAAATGACGGGTCGCATCCGATTACCGTACACCATGACCGGTGCAAAAGGTAGATCGGATCGACACACTGGCGAGCGCCGATGAAGGTCCATTTTGCCGGCCGGTCGCATATTTGGTAGAACCGCTTAAGTAACCGACGTCTTCGGACGCTATATTCATTGGAGGGATGCATATTCGGCCTCGTGGCGGCAGTTTACCCGCACGAGGAAGGGCTTGTGATCCCCTGGCATGATAATGGCTGAAAATGAGCGATAATCCGAATCCTGACCCCTCAGGGACGACTGAAGGTGAATCGACCGACCAGATCGATCTCTCCCCTATCGCCAAGCAGATTCTGCGGACCAAATCAGAGGACAAGCGGGCCTGTTTCATCATCCACGGCGGTCTGGATATCGGCAGCGTGATCCCGATCGATGATCGTGTTGTCGTGCTGGGACGGGGCTCCAAGTGCACCGTGACCCTGCGCGACGACGGGATTTCCCGTTATCACGCGGAGGTGATCCGCAGCGGCACCAGCAAGGTCATGATCCGAGACCTCAACAGCACCAACGGAACCTTTGTCGGCGGGGAGCGGATCACCGAGGCGGTGCTCAAGGATGGCGATAAAGTGCTCCTCGGCCGACGAACCGTGCTCAAATTCGTGTTGCAGGACGAACTGGACGAGGACTACCACCAAGGCATGTACGAATCGTCGACTCGGGACGCCTTGACCGGGATCTACAATCGCAAGTATCTCATCGAGAAGATGATTGCCGATCTCTCCTATGCCCGGCGCCATCGCATTCCGTTCACTCTGGTCATTTTCGATTTGGATCATTTCAAGCGGGTCAACGACACCTATGGGCATCAGATCGGGGATCAGGTCCTCGTGATGGTGTCCAACGCGGTGGCGGAGATGATTCGCGCCGAGGATGTCCTCGGCCGGTATGGGGGTGAGGAGTTCGCGGTCATCGCCCAGGGCACCGACTACGAAGGGGCGAAAAAGCTAGGTGAGCGGTTGAGGGAGTGTGTGGAAAACCTACCTGCCCTGCCGGTCCAAGGGGACAAAGCAGCGGGGAGAGTCACGATCAGCGTCGGTGTGTCGACGGTGCAGATGGGGGCCTCTGTCGACGTCTCAAAAATGATCGCTGAAGCGG
This sequence comes from Myxococcota bacterium, assembly GCA_028278265.1. Lineage (GTDB taxonomy): Bacteria > Myxococcota_A > Polyangia > JAAYKL01 > JAAYKL01 > JANQET01. Next base: position 18,595 of record JANQET010000040.1, on the reverse strand, counting down.
ACAACAATCTGTATCGGGCCAAGCGGGCCGGTCGCAACAAAGTGATCAGCTCCGAAATCAAACAGGTCGAGCGCATCGCTGAGGGGTAGTACCCCACTAATATAATTTTCGATCTGTTTTGGCGATCCAATCCTCGAATACCACCCCCGCTTCGGTCGCCAGCAGCTGGGTCATTGTCAACTGGCGGTCGGCGATCGGCAGGGGGATTTGCCGGTAGATGAATTGATCATCAAATCCGGCCGCGGCCGCCTCAGCCGCGGAGCTGCCATACCAGACCCGATCCAGATGTGACCAATAGATCGCCGAGAGACACATCGCGCATGGCTCGCAACTGGAGTAGAGCTCACATCCGGCCAGGTCGTGAGTACCCAACACAGCGCAGGCTTTGCGGATGGCATTGATCTCCGCGTGAGCGGTGGGATCTCGATCTTTGACGACGGTATTGACCCCGTGCGCAATCGGTTGTTCCCCTTTGACGACCATTGCGGCGAACGGTCCGTTTTGACTGTTGCGGATAGTCTCCCGCGCCAGTCGAATCACCTGTTGCATAAACTCATCGGGGGTATGGCTCACCTGTTCAGCTTAACCGGTGACCACGAGTTGTTAAAGAAAATGGATAGTAAAAGGGTGTTTTTCCATTAATTTAACCCCCGTTTTTTTGGATGATACAATTTCCAAAATGTTGAAGAAAAGGAACAAAATTGCCATATGGGGTCTGAGCGGGGTGATGATGACTCAACTACTGGGCTGCGGGCAAACCGCTTCCCGTCCTGCTGCGACAACCCGGCCGATCCGAGCCAAAATCACTCAACCGGTCACAACCAACGACAGCATCGCTGACCGGAGTCGGCGACAGGTGCTCAAGCGCAAGGGTAGTTGGGGATTGAGCTCTCAACAGGTCGAAGAGGTCGCCCCGCTCGTTGCCAGCGCAGCAGCGGCCAATCAGCTGCCCCAGGATTTGATCTTCGGCATCATCTGGGTGGAGTCCCGCTTCGATCCCCGGGCGGTCTCTCCGGTGGGGGCAAGGGGACTGATGCAACTGATGCCCAAGACCGCCGACTACCTGGCCGAGTGTATCAAGTGGAGCGACCGGGTCGATTCGTTTGACCCCCGGTTCAACGTCACCGCGGGCAGCTACTACATCGCCCGGTTGATCCGGTCATTTGACGGCGACGAAGATCTGGCGCTGGCGGCGTACAATGCCGGCCCGACGCGGGTTCGTCGCTGGCTGAAGAACGATGGCACACTACCCCCGGTTTCGGTGGAGTACGCCTCGATGGTGCAGACCGCGCGTTCGTTTTTCAATGGAAACCGATCCACCTTTGACGAGACACCGGTGGTGACTGACGCCGAGCTGGATCGATTGGGCCTGACCATCCTGATTGCCGGATTGAGCAACCGATTCGCCGAGCAGCGGCAGGACGACGCCAATCCGTTTGAATGAGCTCGAGGCCGGATGGCTCGGCAACCCCTTTTCCCGGATCGATTTCTCTCCTGTCGCTCCCCATTGCCCCGCGTTGCAGGAAGGCGGTGATAGGGTTACTGTTGTGGCAGGTAGCGCGTTTGATAAGGAGTGTTTCATGATTCGAATTCCCCTGATATTTTTGTTCGTACTCGTACTCACGCTGTCCCTCGCCCGGCCGGGATCTGCGCAGGAGTACACGCGATACGTTCGCGCGACCGAGGGGGTCCTGTTGCCCTCTCCATCCCTTACCGAAACCAACGACGCCACCGCTCTTTCGACCAACCCGGCGAACATCGCGCTCCTCGACAGCTGGAATCTGATGTACGTGGGATCTTGGCTCAACAAGCAGCAGCACCTGACCGGTCAAGGACACGGATTTTTCTTCAGTTTTCCGCTGGGACCGTTGGCCTTCGGCACGGCGGTCGAAGCGCTGACACCCTCTGAATCGGTGCGGGCCTGGCAAGGACTGGATGATCGGGTGAGGTTCTCCCTGGGCATGGCACTGCACCTCAATCGCGCGTTGGCGCTGGGAGCGGCCTATCGCACCTTCTGGTACGACAGCTACGGGGATGTGAGCAGCTGGGATTTGAGCCTGACCGTTCACCCGGCCAACCTGCTCGCCCTGTCGTTTATCGTCGCTGACATCAATCAACCCAATGTGAAGTACAACCCCAACGCCGACGCGACGACCTATACCCGAGCGCCCAATGCACCGCGGCGGTTCGGTGTCGGCTTGACGGTTCGACCGTTCAGCAACGACCGGCTCTCGTTGGGGGGGGAGTTGAACTACATCTCCGGGGATGTCGGACGGACCGATTTCACCGGACTGCTGACCGGAATGATCGTCGACGGTCTGACCGTTCGTGGACGGTTCGGTATCGAGGGATTGGGGGATGACGGTCGGGAGAACAGCTACTTTCTCGACGGATCATTGGTGGTCGATCTGCCCAATTTCGGCTTGGGGGTGTCCACCTTCGGCCAGCTGGCTCCCGAGGGGGCCGAAGGGTACCAGGGGACCGCGTGGGCGGTGCGTCTCTCCGGCGACGACGCTCCGGCGATCAAACTGCCCCGGCCGCTGCGACCGATTCGGGCGGCGCTGATCAAGCTGGAACGGCGACCCGATTCCCTCGGCTGGGCCGGGTTGATGCAACTGCTCCAGCGGATCAGCCGGGACCCGGGGGTCGATATGGTGGTGTTCAAGCTTCAGGGCGGGGTGTTCTCCCTCTCCCAATCCCAGGAGATGCGGCGGCGCATCAGGGCATTGAAAGAGGGTGGGCGGAACGTGGTCTGCCATTTGACCGACGGATCCGGTGCAGTGTACGCCGCTTGCGCCGGGGCTGATCGCATTTGGCTCAATCCGGCCGGAGCGATCATGCTCACCGGGGTGCAGACCCGGCTGCTCTATTTTCGCAAGGCGTTGGACAAGTTGGGGATGAAGGCCGATATCGTCCGTATCGGAAAGTACAAGGCCTCTCCTGAGATGCTGACCCGGTCCGGACCGAGCGATCCCTCGCGAGAGCAACTGGATCGCTACCTGGATTCGATCTTTCACCAATTTGTACAGGGGTTGACCGACGATCGCCGCTACGCGGGTAAAGACGAGGTGGTCAAATTGATCGACCAGGGACCGTTTTCAGCCAGGGGAGCCCTGGCCCGCAAACTGGTCGATCAACTGGTCCCCGAAGATCGCCTGGAGGAAGAGCTCGGCGCCCTGGTCGGCGGCGGGTTGATCGTCGATGACGAATACGGTCGCGATCCCCTGCGCCACCGGCGGTACTTGGATTCCCCTGCCGTGGCAGTGGTTCATTTCGCCGGAGACATCGTCGACGGGGAGAGCCTCGATCTACCGGTACTGGACATTCACACCGTTGGCTCGAAAACGATGACCGAAGCGTTGCGCCAGGTGCGCAGCGATCCCCGTATCCGCGCGGTGGTGCTGCGAATCGACAGCCCCGGGGGCTCGGCCCTGGCCTCGGAGCTGATCTGGCACGAAGTGATGGCCTTGCGGCGGGAGAAACCGGTTATCGCCTCGATGGGCGGGGTGGCCGCGTCCGGGGGGTACTACATCGCCTCGGCAGCCGACGAAATCTTTGCCGAGTCGACCACCCTCACCGGTTCGATCGGGATTTTCTCCGGCAAGGCCGATCTCTCCGGATTCCTGGACAAAATCGGTGTGGACTACGCCCAGTTCAAGCGGGGGGCGCACGCCGATATTCAGTCCTGGACCCGACCGTACACCGACGAAGAGCGGCGGTTGATGATGCACCGGATCGAAGAGCAGTATCTCCTCTTCCGCGAACGGGTGGTCGAGGGCCGGGGCAATACCCTGACCGCTGAAAAGGTCGATGAGTTGGGGCGGGGGCGCATTTGGTCCGGAGAGGACGCCCGGTCCCGTCAGTTGGTCGACCAGATCGGGGGATATTTGGATGCCCTGGAGAGGGCGCGGGAGTTGGCACATGTGAAACAGGACACCCCAGTCTTTCATTTGCCCCGGCCGTCGATGAGCCTTTCCATGCGGCTGATCACCTCGTTGAAGGCTGTGCTCCACGAACCGAGCCCCCTGGATGCCCTGGTGATGACCCCCAGACTGAAGCGAACCCTCGGTGCGGCCTATCCCTTCCTGCTGATGGAGCCCTCTCGACCCCTGGCCCGGCTGCCTTACGTCATTATCGAAGAATAAAATCAACTTCGATCGCAATTCCCTTGATCCCCCTGCCGTATTCAGCTATTTAACGGGCATCTGTTCATTTGTTCAGTATTGATTAGTTCTCCGGCAACAGTGATGAAATTGCATATGAAAATAGGCATTATTAGTACGGGCAGCGAGCTTTTGCGGGGTATCATCGCCGACACCAACGCGGCGTGGATGGCCGCCCAACTGGACGCCGGTGGCTATCAGTGCGACCGAATCGTCGCAGTGAGTGACGAGCTGGAAGAGCTCACAGCGGTGTTGCAGTGGGCCTTCGGCGCGTTCGATCTGGTCGTCGTCGGCGGGGGACTGGGACCCACCGATGACGATATTACGGCACAAGCGGCCGCCCAGGCAGGGCGGTGGACCATTACGCGACAACCGGACGCCGCCGAACAGGTGCGCGCGCGGTTCGAGCACATCGGCCGGCCGATGGTCGAGCTCAACTTAAAACAGGCCGATCTGCCCGACGGTTGCCGTGTCTTGGAGAACCGGCACGGTACGGCGCCCGGATTTTCCGTCAAAACCGAACGAGGGCAAGCCTTCTTTCTGCCCGGTGTGCCCTCGGAGCTCAAGCCGATGTTCGAGACCTATGTGCTCGGTCCGTTGCCCCGGGTCACCGACCCGACGCTGAGGGTCGAGTTGCGCTGTTTCGGCAGGGGGGAGTCCGATATTCAGCAGGCACTCAAACCGATCGAGCAACAGGTGCCCGGAGTGGGGCTGTCTTTTCGCGCGTCGTTTCCCGAAATCGGGGTGACAGTGAACGCAACCGATTGCGCGCAGCTGGAGCGGGCCGTGGCAGAGGTTCGCCGCATCCTCGGCAAGACGATTTTTGCCACCGGGGCGGTAAAGCTGCCGGCGGCCTGTGGCCAGGTGTTCACCGAGAGCGGTTTGACCGTGGCCACTGCGGAATCGTGTACCGGCGGCCTCATCGGCCACCTGATCACCGAGGTGCCCGGTTCGTCGGCCTATTTCAGGGGTGGGGTTATTGCCTATGACAACGCCGTCAAAATCGCCGCTCTGGGGGTGGATCCGGCGGTGCTGGAGGCCCACGGAGCGGTGAGCGAACCGGTGGTGATTGCGATGGCCCAGGGAGCTCGGCAGGCGTTGAATGCGGATATCGGCCTGGCCACCTCGGGAATCGCCGGTCCGGACGGGGGCACCGCTGAGAAACCGGTGGGCTTGGTTCATCTGGCGGTGGTGTCCAACGAGGGCGTCGTTCACAAACAACGGCTGTTTTCCGGGTACGGCCGGGATCGGGTGAAGCAAATCTCCGCTTGGGCGGTGTTGCGCATGGCGTTTGATCACGTGAAGGAGAACCGATGAGAACGATTCGCAGTTTCTTGGCGCTGAAGCTCAATCTCGATACAGCTCGGGCCATCGCCAAGGTCCAAACAAAACTCAAAGATCGCTTTGCCGAGGCCGGGGTGCGCGTCGCTTGGGTCCCACCCCAGAACATGCACGTCACCATTCGGTTCTTGGGACAGATCACCGAGCCGATGGCCTACGCGATAAAGGATATGCTCAAGCCGATTACCGATACGACCAACGCTTTTGAGTTCGAACTGACCGGACTGGGGGCGTTTCCCAATCTCGACAAGCCGCGGGTGTTGTGGGTGGGGGTGAACCAAGGCCAAGAGGCGATCGCCAAGCTGCACGATTCGGTCTATGCGCGCTTGGTCGAAGCCGGGTTCAATTTTGACGAAAAACCGTTCACCGCCCACGTGACGATTGGTCGAATCAAGGGTGGATCATCCGGCGGAATCACTTCACTGATCGAGGAAGATCAGGGGAACGAGTTCGGCCGAACGGCCTATCCGGAGCTGATCTGTTACCGCAGCGATCTGTCTCCCAAGGGAGCGGAATACTATGCCTTGTGGCACTTGCCTCTCGTCGACCGGGAAGAAAACAAAGCGCATCCATTGGCGATGCCGGGGAGTGGAGTCTCATGACAGCGACACAGGATAAAAATCGCGACCGCGCGCTCGATTTGGCGGTCAGCTCAATTGAAAAAACCTATGGCAAGGGCGCGATCATGCGTCTGGGGAACAATCAGTCCCTCTTCGAGGGCATCGGGGTGATTCCCTCCGGGGCGATTGGACTCGACGCGGTTCTCGGTGTGGGGGGGTATCCCCGCGGCCGAGTGGTGGAGATCTACGGTCCTGAGTCGTCCGGTAAAACGACCCTGACCTTGCACGCCGTTGCCGAAGCACAGCGGATGGGCGGGGTTTGTGCGTTCATCGATGCGGAGCATGCGTTGGATGTCAGCTATGCCGGCAAATTGGGGGTCAATACCGAGGAGTTGCTCGTGGCCCAGCCCGATTGCGGGGAACAGGCGCTGGAGATAACCGACATGCTGGTGCGGTCTTCTGCGGTCGATCTGATTGTGGTCGATTCGGTCGCCGCCCTGACGCCCCGCGCAGAATTGGAAGGGGACATGGGGGACTCCCATGTGGGATTGCAGGCCCGATTGATGAGTCAGGCGTTGCGCAAGCTCACCGGCAATCTGTCAAAATCGAATACCTGCATCATGTTCATCAATCAGATCCGGATGAAAATAGGGGTGATGTTCGGCAGTCCGGAGACCACCACCGGTGGCAACGCGCTGAAATTCTACGCCTCCCAACGGATCGACATCCGCCGGATCGGCGCGATCAAACAGGGCGACAAGGTGACCGGCAATCGCACCCGCGTCAAAGTCGTCAAGAACAAGCTCGCCCCGCCGTTTCGCGAGGTCGAATTCGATATCATGTACGGCGAGGGGATCAGCCGTGAGGGCAACCTGATCGATTTGGGGGTGGATGAAAAGGTCGTCGAAAAGAGCGGCGCCTGGTACTCCTACCAAGGAACGCGAATTGGACAGGGGCGGGAAAACGTCAAGCAGTTCCTCAAGGACAATTCGGATATCTCGGGGAAGATCGAGCACCATTTGCGGGAGTCGATGGGACTGCCCGTGGTTGGTGCCGCGCCGACCGCGGTCGCCGAAGAGCCACCGGCGACCAAGAAGTCCAATAAAAAATAGTCCTATCCTGACCCCTGATTGACAAGGTTGTGCCGTGTTCTGGAAAGTCATTGAATTCATCGTCAAATTGATCTTTTTCCGGCGATTCCGCCAGGCGGACAAAATCGGTGATGCCGGGCGTCTGCTCTGCGACGGAGATCCCAAAGGCGCATTGGCCGAATTGGATCGGCTCGAAGCCCAACTGCATCCTTCCCTGATATCGATTCACGCCTATACCCGGGGCATGGCGTTCAATGTTCAAGATCGCCTAGATGAAGCCCGGGCCGCATTTATCCGCTCGCGAGAGGCAAACCCTGACGGTACGACAAAAGCCGATTTGGAGCTCGCTGTGATCGCCGGTCGTCGGTTCGAATTCGAGGAGTGTCGCCAGTGGTTGGACAAATTGGACGAGAAGGTGGAAGGGGAAACCAAGGAGCGAGCCGGACAGATTCGCGCGCTACTCGATGATGTGACCTCGGGAAATAAACGACAGGAATTCGAAGAGCGGGCTCGCAAGATGGCCCGGCGACCGATTGGACCCAATGGGGAATCCCCCGAGCTGCCGGCAAACATTGCATTATTGGACGATTGGATCGGTCGCGAACCCAAGATCGCCCGTCAAGCTGCCGATGAATTGGCCATCTTGATCGGCCACAGTGCGGTGCTCGAAAAAGGAGCCAGCTGGCGAATCAGCCTGGGAATCTCCGATTCAGTGATTGAATTCGAAGATGGGAGGGAGCTCAATCCGTTCACCGTTGTGGCGATGCGATTGGACAATGAGTCCACAAAACTCAATGTGTTGTGGAATGTCTGAGGGTCGTCTCGAGCCGCTATTTCTTCTTGTAATATTCGGCGGACTTGATCTCTCCGGCGAGATACATTTTCCAATGCTTGCCACAAAATCCTTTGCCCCTGACGAAACGATTCCTGCGGCATCTGGGATAGGCGCACTTGGGATAATTTTTGACCACGCGTTTTTTGGCGACAGCTTCGGCAAGTGCTTTTTTGGCCCCTGGTTTCGGTCCGGGCTTGCGCCCCGGTTTTCGTCCCGGTTTGGGCCCTGGCTTGCGTCCCGGCTTTTTGGGTGATTCGCCCGCTTGCAGGCTGATCAACTCCTGCAATGTCGCGCTCCGAATCGCTTCGATGATCTGTTGAGCGAAGATGCCGGTTACTTCCATGATCTGTTTTTCGAACTTTGATTTAGCCATTTTTTGATTTACTCCTGTTACAGCTCGATTCGATAATAACTCTTTTTTCATCTAATATACAAAAAAGCGAGTTATTTGTCCTAAATAGCCCAATTGATTGCAATTTTCTGATGGGATTTAAAATGGTAGAGTTGAATTGCTGAATTGGGATTGGGGGATCGTCGGGCAATTGATGATCGTTAATTTAACCCGATGTATCGCACGCTATTGGGAGGGTCGCAACGTTAGGACCACTTTGGCCACTCCCTTTTTGAAATCGGCGCGATAGATGTAACTCACCGAACCGCGCAGCTTGAACACCGCCTTCAATGAATTGCCGAATTCCGGTGGGCGGGAGACGCCGTGTTTGATCATCTGTGTCTGCCAATAGGATTGTTCTCGATTCCGATTCATGCCGATGACCAAGCGGCGAAATTCTTCCCGCATTTTTGATCCGTCCGGAGCATTAATCGGGATGACCTTTTTACCATCGCCCCAACTGGCCTTTCGCTTGAGAAAAATCGCTCTGAGCTCATCGACTTCGATGTTGGTGATGTCCACCGCATTATTGGCGATCACCAAAATATCATCGGGGCGATCGACAACCGGCTCTTCGGCTTGTGCATTAATTCCGGAAATCAGGATGGCCACTGTCACCAAACCAATCGTTTGGAGTAGAAAGCTGCTGGGATAGACGCCACCTGGGCGGCTATTTGTTGTTAGGCGATGCATCGATTTTGTAACTTGTGTTCCATTTGTCCGTTAAAACGAAACCGCCAATTGGGCGCATCCCACTTTCACGTTATCGCCGTATAGAATAATATTCTCCGGTATCCCAAAGGAGTACTCCACCTTTAATACGACGAATGGCGATGGTTTGAAATTCAAACCGATGAAGACCATGTCAAAGTTGAACGCCGGCAACGTATCTTGATATTCGTTATGTTCGTACATCACATAGGGGATGATCTGCATTGGTTGGATCCACCGCTCCAAGGGCAGCTCCCAGGACAACAATCCATATACACCCCAACCGATATTACTGGGGTGGTAGAGGTGTTCGGAGGCCGCCGCTCCGGAGAGCACGATATGGTTGGTCGACCGCAATCCGTGTTGTTGAAACAACATCAGCCGCCAAACGTATTCTGCCTGCAGGCTGACCCCGAATATGGTAAACAGCAGGTCGGCAGTGAGGATGTATTCGTCGTATTCTTCAGTGATTTCGATTCTGGATTGCAACGGAACATCTGCCTCTGTATTGATCGTCAGGTCCGGGTTGAGTGCCAGAATCGAGGCTTTTTTCAGATCAGTGTATTTACCGTAGTAGGCGTATCCACCCAATGAGACTCCCCAGTCCACCCCTTCGTAGAGCAAGCGGAGGCGAAGTCCAACACCTTTGTTTTCGTCGAGATCGATCAACTCTTCGATAGGTCCCCGGCCATTGGATATTGTCAATGCGTATTCCAGGAACAATTCATAGGTGGGGAAGAAACGGCCATAGATCTGGAGACCGGTCTGGGCCAAAGGGAGCATCTCCCTTAGTTGCATGTAAGGTTCGTGGACCGTGAGGATCACCGGCGAACCGTGGTCGATGTTCCAAATGCCGTACGGAGTGAGAAATCGCCCGGCGAGGATGTTCAGCCAGTCGAAGGGGGAGTAGGTGAAGTGGGCCCGAACCACGGTGATCGATCCGTAATTCCAATGGGTCGTCAGATGGGGATCGCGCACCTCGGTGTTGTATCGAACGTATTCGACGCCCGAATCGATCACCGTGTCGCCGATGATACCGTATGATTCGGTATCGTCCTCCATTCCATGGGGCAGGAATGAGAGCTTCACCTCGATGAGCGAGCCCAACGTGGGGGTCATTTGGCCGCTGAAATAGAGGTTGATATTGCTCATGATGAACGACCAATTCCCCGGGGCATAGATGGCGTAGGGGCTGCCGTCGTCAAAGAAGAACTTGAAATAGGACAAATCAAAAAAACCGTGAATTGCCACGGGCTGGGGGCCCTGTTCCTCGCCGACCTGCAACTCCATCAGGGCGTCCAACTCGTCTGTTTGAGCGGCCTCGTCGAGCGCCTCGTTCTGCTCTCGTTGTTCTTTCAACGCAGTGACCGCTTTTTTGAGCTCGTTGACTTCATTCTTGAGCTCGGCGATCTCGGGATCCTCTTGCTGCTCGTCGGCCTGAGGGGAAGCGACGTCGTGTTGATGTAGTGGAAAGGAGTTGGCTTCGAGGCTCACTACCGTCATTGTGACGATCAGCGGGAGCGTGAGCTTGGAAGCGGGTGAGCGATGTGACGTCCTGGACGCAATCAATCGCATGTACACCCATAGGACTCTGCACTCTCGGCGCCCTCCAGATCGACACAGGTGATAACGCTGCCCAAGTTGGAACAATCGCAGCACAGATACCCTGTGGGACACTCCCCGGGGAGGCAGTCCTTGAAGGTGCAGACTCCCGGATTTTCCGGTTCGAGGGGATGGAGTTGGCAGTAATTCGCCTCGAAGTCGGCACAATCGGCGTCACTGTAACATTGGGTACCGATGCCGGAGGTGGTGTTGGTATCCGTGTCGGTGCCTGCATCCGGATCCGGTCCGGCGTCGGGTTCGGTATCCACTTCCACCAGCCGGCAGGAGAGCACGTCCTCATCCCAGTAAAAACCGTCTTGGCACCGATCGTCGGGATCCAGCTCACAACCGACGGCGACGATCACCAGCACTGCGAAAAAAAATTTGATTTCACTGCACATCATTCGCCTCGTGTTGAAGAGCTCACTCTTCAACGCCCGGAGAAAGCGGTTTGTGGTTTCCCTTAGTTAAGTTTAAACGACAAAGACAAGCGCGCAAAGAAATGGGGCGATGTCGAGTGGGAGGGAACGCTAGTCCTTCTTGATACCCACCCAGCCGAGGATGGGGAGGGGTGGGGAGACCACTTTGCCGTCGATCATTTCGGCAGTTCCGCAGTCAGCCAGAGTGGACTCCAAGTATGCGTTGATGGAGTTCTTCACCCAAATACAGACCTCTTGATCGGATGGTCCCAGCCGGTTGCCCGGATCGTAGTCCGAGAGTACGTAAAACCTCCCCTTATCGCCATCGGTCCAACCGGAAGGGGGATCGAAATGCAATTTCAGGTCGGCGTCCACGGCGATTTTCGTCCAATATGGATCGACGTAATAAATAGCATCCAGATCGTAGTAGTTGAAGTGGGGATCCCACTCCTCGAGGGGAGCCTTGAACACGCGAACCTCTGCCGTCTCGACAGGGACGTCTACCATTTCGCCGTCGATCCAGGTGGCCTTCACGAGATCTTCTGGCTCGAACTCGATCGACAATCCATCGATGCTCACGCTCGCCCCTTCTTCCTTGGTGTAGGCCACGCCGCTTTCGGGCAGGGTGTAGAGGTGCAAATCCCCCACATCCAGATTGTATTCGTTCGATATGTCGTCTTGGCGGGGGTGATAGTCGGAGATGTACTTGGCGTACTTGCCCAGTTCGAAGGAGAGGACGGTGATGTGAATGTACTGGCCGTCGAGGCTCAAGTCGATCTCCCGGCAAGGAGGATCTGCGCTTCCGAGCACCTCCCCTTTGAACCTGCCGTCGCTGTCCGTGGTCACATCGATGCACCCCGGAGTACATATCTTCAGTGCGGGCTTGTCGGCCACCGGATCACCGTTGCCGAACAACAGCCTTCCCGAGACGCTGAACAGACAGATTTTGTCCGATTCGCTATCGGTATCTCCGTCCGCGTCCCCGTCCCCGTCCGCATCCCCGTCCGCATCCCCATCCGCATCCCCGTCGCCGTCCCCATCGCCGTCCCCGTCTGAGTCGGTATCCCCATCGCCTCCGGTGTCGTCATCGGCATCGTTGCCCGAACTGCAGGACTGGGGAAAGATGGCGAGTACCCCGATTCCGAAGGCAATCGAGAGGAGCAAAGGCCATTGAAAAGAGCGTGGTTTTGGCATGTTCAGCTTCTCCTCAGTCGAAGGGGCCGAAGCACCGTATCGACTTTCATACTTCTAGATTAAAGTACCTGGTGTTGTACGGGGTAGTCCAGCAGAAATCCAAAATGGAGGGGAAAGGGCTACTTTGCGGGATCTTCTTTGCGCCAACGCCAATTCTCATAGTACTCGAAGCTGGTCAGGGCGTTGAGCTCGCGGAGGGTGTCCTCCTTCTCGTTGAGAATCGTCTTCATCACGTCCCCGGCGGAGAGAAGACCAATGCACTTGTCCTCTTTTTGAATCAGCAGATGGCGCAGTCGCATCCCCAGAAATTTGTCCTGCAACTGGTCGATTGTTTCATCGTGTTGCGAATATTTCAGCTGCTTGACCATGTGATCTGAAATGACCGCAACGCGCGGATCAAAACCGTCCACGATGGTGTTGCGCATCAGGTCCCGTTCAGTCCAGATCCCAATGATTTCATTGCCGTTCTTGATCAGGATCGCGCCAATCCGGTGGCGATTCATCAGTTTCAGCGCGTCCAGAACGGTCGACTCTGCTGAAACACAGATCAGATCGCCTCCCTTTTCTCGCAGAATATCTTCAGCTGTTTTCATCATTGACCTCAACGCTCTGTTGGGCAAGGGTTTACTGTAGTTGTATGACTTCCCGGCCCGATTGACATCTTTTATCCGGCTGAGAGGGGAAGGGTCGTGTCCGGACGTCAGGCCTTGATCGCGGTTTTGCCGTTTCGGTGGTGGTAGGCCGAGGCGACCGTGCTGGCGATCCGGCCCTGAGTTTGGGTAATCTTCTGTTTGAGGGCTTCGATCGAGGCCGTGAGCAGCGCACGTTTGGCGGTGAGCTCGTTCAACGCGTTCAGGGCTCGGGCAGTTGAGCGCTCGGTCTCGGCCTGTCGGGCCACTGTTTCGACCAGAATCTCGAGGATCCGCTGCTGGCGGTGTTCGGGAACCTCGGTGAACAATCGCTCAACCGAAGGACGAATCGCCTCGAGAAATTGTTCGCTCACCTGCGTGGTGGATGCCAGCTCTTTTAGAAGTGAATCGATGCGGTGGGCCAGTTTCTCAGTCGTCAGTTTTTTCATCATCTTCAAATTATTTCAAGCATTCCATATTTTATTGTACGCAATTTTAGTGAGAATGTAAATCTCAAAATTGACCAGTTGGCCAGTTCTGACTTGGCGCCGCTGTGTCCTTTAATTTTTGCTTGTTTTGTCGTTAGATCGGTTTAGATAACGATTGTTCGGGCGAACGGTTGGCAGTGCCCTGAAGTCGTTGAATCGAGGAGGTTGCCGTGGTCCCTGACGCGGATACACGCAAAATTGTCCGAAATATCCTGGTTATCGATGACAGCGCCGAAATCCATAACGATTTCGAAAAGATATTCCGTAAGCCAATCGATACCCAAGAGTTGGACTCCATCATGGAGGATCTTTTCGACGAGCCGAGCTCGCCGGCGGGCGGGGCGCGACAATTCAACTATAATCTCGAGCACGCGTACCAGGGAAAGCAGGGGGTCGAATTGGCCGAGGCCGCGGTTCGGGCCAATCGGCCCTTTGCCCTGGCCTTCGTCGACATGCGCATGCCCCCGGGTTGGAACGGGCTCAAGACGATTGAGCATCTGTGGAAAGTCGATTCTCAGGTACAAGTAGTGATTTGTACGGCCTATTCGGACTATTCCCTCGAAGAAATCACCGCTGCAGTGGGCAACACGGACAAGCTGCTCATTCTCAAAAAACCATTCGATATGATGGAGGTCGCTCAGATCACCGCCGCCTTGAGCGAAAAATGGGTGCTCTCTTTGCGGGCCGAGTGGAAGATGGAGCAGCTCTCCGGGATGGTGGACAGCAAAACGCTGGAGCTCCAGCAGGCCACCGATCGCATCAAGCGGTTGGCCGTCGAAGCGGAGACGGCGAGCGTGCTCAAGAGTGAATTTTTATCCAAGATGAGCCACGACATGCGCACACCGATCAACGGGATCATCGGGATGAGCGGGCTGTTATTGGAGTCCCAGGTACCCCCGGATGTGCGCGAATACACTGAGATTATTTATGAATCGAGCTCCATTCTCCTGTCGCTGCTCAACGCGGTGATCGATTTTTCACAGCTGGAAAGCGGCAGGATGACGATGGAGTGTGTCGATTTTGACCTGATCACCGCAGTGGATGAGCTGCTCGATATGCTCGCCTTCAGGGCTCACGAAAAGAACATCGAGCTGGCCTACCTGGTGCGTCCCGGGGTTCCCTCATTGGTCCGGGGCGATCCGGCGCGCATTCGTCAGGTGTTGCTCAATCTGGTCGGCAATGCGGTCGAATTCACCCATCGGGGAGAGATCATCATACGGCTCTCCCTTGCCGAGGAGGACGAGTCCTCGGTCACCATCCGGTTCGAGATCAGTGACACGGGAATCGGCATTCCCGTAAAACAGCAACAGCGCCTGTTGGAGCGATTCGATCAACAGCTCGAGCCCGATGGTGAGGGAACCGGGACCAAGGGGCTCGGCTTGTCCCTTTCCCACCGCCTGGTTTCAATGATGGGGGGGCAAATCGGATTGGAGAGCGAGGAGGAAAAGGGAACCACGGTTTGGTTTACCGCGGTGTTCGAAAAAAACCGGCGATCCTCCTATCCATCGGCGCGAAAGACCGCCAGTCTGGACGGCAAACGGGTGTTGCTGGTCGATTCGAGCGCCACGGCCCGTCGCATCCTGCGGATTCAGATCGAGAGTTGGGGGTGTCGGTGCGCAGAGGCTGCGGACGCGGAACAGGGGTTGGCCATGCTCGCCTCCGCGGTGAACGAGAACACCCCTTATGACATCGCGCTGATCTACATGCGGCTGTCCGATATGGATGGGATTATGATGGGACGGGCGGTCAAATTTGATCCGACGATTAGCCAAACACCGCTGGTGCTGCTGACCCTCTCGGGAAGTGGTGATGAGATTCACAAGGCGAGGGATCTCGGTTTTGCCGCCTACCTGACCAAGCCGGTCAAGTACACCTACCTGCGCAATTGCCTCGAGGTGGTGCTCGGCGATCTGGAACACGACGGCATCGCTCCGGCAGCTGCCGACGGCGCCCCGACCGAGCTCTTGACCCGCTATTCGCTGGTACACGATGACTTGCAGCACACCCGTATTTTGTTGGTCGAGGACGACCTTACCAACCAGCTGACCGCATTGGCCATGCTGAGAAAGTTCAGCTGCCGGGCGGACTGCGTAGCGAACGGACACCAGGCGGTGGAAGCGGTAAAACAGAATCAGTATGATATTGTACTGATGGACTGCAAAATGCCGTTGCTCGACGGCTACCAGACCACAGCGGCGATCAGGCGTCTGGAGGCCGAGGGAACCGTCGCGCTCAAAGGGGTCGATCCCAGCGGTGATCGGCGCCCACTGCGAATCATCGCGATGACTGCCAGCGCGATGGAGGGGGATCGGGACAGATGCCTGGCTGCTGGCATGGATGACTATCTGGCCAAACCGGTCAAACCAGACGAGTTGCGGGCGATGATTGGAAAATGGGCCGATGTTCCGGGTGAGGAGTAGGGACGGAGCTGCAGCGTCCGGGTTTCCGGGTTTAGTCCAGAAAGGTTTGGGTGGCCTCGAGTCGATCGAGGACGGAGCGCATCTCGTCGATCACCGCCTGAATCGTGTCCTTGGATTGGGCTTTGTACAGCGCCAGGCGGATCTCCTCGACGATTCCCATAATTTTTTCCGGCGCGTCGCTCGGTGACTTTCGCTTGCTCGATTCCAGCCAGCGATCGATCTCTTCGACGGGCAGCGCCTCGCTGAATTCTTGGGTGAAGAATGACTCGTCGAACCCCTGCAACCCGCCCAGGTCTCCCTCCTCGGACTGGCCGTCCGGATCGATGTTGACCTTCTTTTGGTAGAGCCCGCTGCGGATGGCGTTGGTCAAATCGGCGGTACTGATCGGCTTGAGCAGGTATTGAAACACCCAGTCGTGATAGATCGCTTCCATGGCCGATTCCACATCCGCGTGGCCGGTCAGCATGATGCGAATGATGTCCGGATACTGCTGTTTGATGTGCGATAAAAGCTCGGTCCCGCTCAATCCGGGCATCCGCTCATCAGAGACCACCACGTCGATCGCCTCTTGTTCGAGGATTTCGATCGCCGCATTTCCCGATTCTGCCGTGTATACGGTATAGGGCTCGTTTTGCAGGACGCGCCTGACCCCCTCCAATACTTGTATATCGTCATCTACGATTAAAACCGCGCCAGGCATTGTTCTCCTCTTCCCAGGTGCTGGAGACGTTCCAACACAGGGTAATGCGCGCATTTTGGTCTGCTTTAATCTAACTCGGCTGTAAGTGATAAACCTTGATGCATCGACGCAAATTACCCTATTTTCTATGATAGCATGTCAGATGACCATCGGTGTAAAAGATTTTATAGTCATCGCTGAGAAACGGGCGCAGGCAGTCGGCGATGGAAAAGATCACCACGTCGTCGGTGGTCTCATCGAGGGTGGCCGCGAAACGCCGATAGAACTGTTCTCCTGGGCCCCTGGGTCGGACGGGGCGGTATAGGTAAATAAAATCCAATGATTCAGGAGAAATACGGGTTACGTCGGCGGTCAGCCAGTTGACTCTCTCCTCCGGTATCTCGAGCCATTGTTGCAATGCTTGACCCGCTTCAACCATTTGACTCGAGATTTCAATCATCAGCGAGCGCCGGTGGGGATAGAGCACCTGCATCAGCAACAGCTGCAAACCGTTGCCCGCACCGAAATCCGCGGACCGGGTTCGGGAATGGATGAACGGAGCCGCGCGAATGATCGGCGACAGTCCACCCGCGTGACACCAGTAGCCCCCGGTGGCGTCCATCCGACGGCGCTCTGCCGAAGTGTAGGGTGCCTGGTGGCCGTGCAGATGGGCGTAGAGGGTCAAAAAAGCCTCCTCCAAATCGTCCGACTCACCTGCGTCGATGGCGCGTAGAAACCGTTCCTTCAATTGGGGATATTCCGGATACAGGCCAATCGGATCCGGGGGGTCGGAGCGGGACGCGAACAGGTACATGATTTCGAGGAGTCGTGGGTTTAGGCTCGGATCGTCCTCGTCGAGCAGATCTCTTACTTTATCGAAAAATGCGGCCCGTTTCCGGTCGGCTTTAGGCAGGCTCACGACGGGGTTCCCGATGGTCCCCGTTCTTCGATCTCCTCGATGGCGTCCCCGGCGATTTCGGCGACGTCGGGGTTTCCATCCGCGGTCAGCCGGCGAAGTTTGGCCAGGGCGCGGTCGTCGCCGATGCGTCCCAGCAGGTCGGCGGTGTCCCCGCGCAGGGTTGCGTCCTCCACATCGAGCACGCCGATCAACGCTGGGACAACCTCGACGAACACTTCGGGGATCAGTGACAAGGCCTCCTCGGCGGTGAGCATCAAGCCCATGCGCAGGGAGGTGTCACTTTGGCGCCACAGATCGACGAATTGGGACTGCCCCTCGTGCCGGCCGAGGTCGGCTGCCGCGGCGGTGAACCGACCCTGCTCCACCTGAGCGCGCAGGACCCGGAGGCGATACGCGTCGGTTCCCCGTTCACCGAGAATCTCGGCCAATTGGGATTCGTCGAGCCCGCCGATCAGGGTCAATTCCCGGTCCAACACGCAGAACGGAACCGATTTAACGCTATACTGCGTTTCGAAATCGGCAAACCGTTGGATATCGATCACCCAAACGTCCAGCTCTGGGCGAGACAGGGCCAGCAGTCCGGCGGCTCTTACTGTTTTGGGGCAGTTGGGGCAGCTGGCAGCGATGAGGACGAGCAGCTCGGCCGGTTGACCGGCAGCGGTTTCCGATGTCCCAACGTCCTTTTCGGCTGCACGGCGGAGGAAGTGCTCGAACGGCTTTGATTCAGGACCTTCGGGAAGGGCGGCGTAGTGGAGATTGGCCACCCCGTGGTGAACCAAGGTCAAGGCGGGGCTGGCGAGCACCGTTGACTCATCGTCCCGTTTAACCGACAGACCACCTGCTGCTCCCTTGCCGATTGCTTCGGCGATCGCCCACAGCCGATCCCCCATGACGGAGGGTGATTTCTCCGCGTGAAACACGAGCTCCAAAGGGCGCGACGAGCCGCCGATGGCGCGGCCCAATTCGACGAATTGTTTGACTTCGGTCATGAACACGGCTCCATTGGCGCTACGGTTTCTTGTAGACCGGAATGGGAATCATTTTGTGGCGATTGGCCGCCCGCCGATGGCGGTAGAGGGACAGGACCTGCTGCTGGTGCTCGGAGAGCGGCGACGTGGAATCCGAGGCATCGTACGCCATTGCCCATTCCAGT
>JANQET010000511.1 GCA_028278265.1 Myxococcota bacterium | reverse complement strand
CATTGCCCGCAGCGCAGATCGAGAGAATACCATTATTGCCACCCATCTCAATCGCGTCGGACATTACGTCACCAGGCTCTGATCCCCCCCACGAATTGTTTACCGCGACGATATTGTGTCCCTTGTCCTTTAAACCGACCAGGTAGTCGTAACACTTGACCGCATCTGCAAAAGAGCCCGATCCGCTAGAGTTCAGGAATTTGCAGGCGATCATCTTCACTTCCCAATTCACCCCGGCCACGCCAAAACCGTCGTCCCCCCGGGCGCCGATCGTGCCGGCGCAGTGGGTCCCATGGAAGTGATCGTCGTAAGGATCGCCGCTGTCGGTAATCGCGTTGATCCCGTAGACATCATCGATGTAGCCATTGTTGTCGTCGTCGATCCCGTTGCCGGCGACCTCATCGGGATTCTTCCACATGTTCGGGGCCAGATCCTGATGTCCGTAGTCAATGCCCGTATCGATCACCGCCACGATCACCTGGGATGAGCCCGTAAACAGATCCCAAGCCTCGGGCGCGTCGATATCCGCATCCTCGGTGCCGCCGGTTTGTCCGGTGTTGTGCAGACCCCACAAATCCGAAAACATCGGATCATCCGGCGTCGCGCCAATCGTCACCACATGGTCAAACGATACGCGATCGATCCCCGAGTAGCGGCCAAACCGCTCGACAAGCTCCGCTATGCCAGCTCGGCAAGCGGAGGTCTTTTCCAATACGCCAACCCAGCGTCCCAGGTGTTTCGAGAGATGGGGAAAATGGTGCGTCACTTGCAGAGCGTTTTGGCGAGCCAGCTGATCCACGATCGCTCTGTTGTCACCGCTGACCATCAACCGATCAGCTCGGACCTTCACTCCCTCGACGAGGGTCGCCGGAAATGACAAATCGGTCAACAGACTGTCGGGTGCCCGTTTGTTGAACGGTTCGGAAGGAATGTCCTGGCATCCGATGGAACTCGCCCAGACAAATCCCAAGAAAAAAGTGTTTACTACAATCTTCTTTGTCTGCATCTCTCTCTCCTCTCTGGTGTGCGCTATATTCGTTTCTCATCGGTCCGAAATGGTCGATGAATGCTGATAATCGGATGCTCACCGATCCAGCCCGGTCTGCCGCGTCATTGATCGGTTGCAGGTTGTCAAGCATGCGCTTCCCTCACGCCTTTCCGGTCTGGCGCCGCGGTGTCCATGTTATGCAGTCCTTAAGGATTAACAGCCCGTATCTTTATTATTAGAAACAATGGGAGAACGTTTTTTGCCAAATAATTTTCCCATCAGAAAAGAATCAAGTATTTGTTAATTAATATTACAAAAAATAGCGGGTGGATTGCATCCGTGTCCACTAAAGACATCTCCTGGCCTGCCCCCCGGCGACAGCCTTGGCTGATCCGCTTGTGATATCGCGGCCGCCGTTCGTATTTGGTTGCGGGAGCAGGAATACCTACAAAATTATACAATCGATAATAATTACAATCAGGTGGTTGCAACTAATGATTCACATTCATTTCGGTTAAACTGGGCTGAGAACAGCGAGGAGAAATGTGTCATGAAAGAATGGATGAGTAGTTTGTTGCTGGCCTGCATTTCGGTGTTTCTCGTTGCAACATGTGAGTCTGAGAAACGGATCGATCCCGCTGATGACGATGTAGGTGGTGACAGCGATGCGGATGGCGACACCGACAGTGACGGCGATAGCGATGCCGACAGTGATGTGGACGCTGATGGCGACGCTGACACTGATGTCGATACCGATGCGGACAGCGACACGGATAGCGATGCGGACACCGACGCGGACAGCGATGCGGACGCCGACGCGGATAGCGATGCAGACACCGACGCCGACGCTGACGCGGATTCGGACGGCGATATCGACACCGACACCACTGATGTCGATGGATGCGAGGGGGTTGACTTCCTGTTCGTCATCGATGCATCCGGTTCAATGAAAGATGAGCAGGAACAGTTGATCGCCAGCTTTCCCGGTTTCATTCAATCGATCATCGATATCATCGATGAACAGGCGGAAAACTTTCGCGTCATGGTCGTCGATTCCGATGCCTGCTATGGGCCGGACATGGGTATCTTCCAATGCCAATCACCTGGATGCTGTGTGGATGAGTGCGCCAACGAGCCGCCATCGAGCTGTAGGCGATGTCGAGAGAACTTCAACGATCCGTTCAAGTATTGCCTCGAGTGGATGGGGGGCAATCAAGTGTGCAATCTCGTTCTCGGCGCCGGCCATGTGGGCAATAACCTCGACGTAAATTGTCCTACCGAACCGGGGACGCGCTACCTCACGACCGACATGACCAACCTGGACGAGGCGTTCAACTGCATCGCCCAGGTGGGAACCAATGGTCAGGGGTCTGAAAAAGTAATGGAAGCCATGACCAACGCGGTGGGGCCCCTATGCGAGCCGGGACAATGCAACGAGGGCTTCATTCGCCAAGAAGCGGCCCTGGTTGTCGTGTTCATCACGGATGAAGAGGACGAGGCGGACGGCGGATCGGTTGGCGATCCAGCGGTTTGGCATCAAGCGCTGGTCGATGCCAAAAACGGCAACGAACGGGCAATCGTGGTACTGGGGGTGTTTGGGGATAGTGATCAACCCAACCCTGTCTGTGACACGGATGACGCAGATCCCGCACCTCGGCTGCGCCAATTCTTAGAGCTCTTTCCGGAGGATCGACGGCACTTCTGCAGCGTTTGTTTGGATAACTACACAGACTGTTTCCTCGAGTCCACGCAGATAATCGACACCGCTTGCTCGGACGTCATCATCGAGTAGACCCGAAACGCGATTGGCGTGAGAAATCACAGAATTGGCGCCTTCCGTCAATGCCGCGGTCGTGGAACTCGCCTATCTTGCCTGGTAGTGGTCTTCACAACACATTGCCATAGGAGGAGAGAGATGAGAGCGCCGGGTAGTGTTTCGCGTTGCATTTTGACGCTATTGGTTTTAATCGCGGTGAGTTGCTCAATTGAAGTGGATCACCGGGAAACCGCCTGGGAGGACGGGGAGGACGCAGCGGAGGACCGACCGACGCGCGCCGCGGCGGATGATCGTTCATCACCGGCTGTGCCGACGGACCAGTCATCCGGCGGACAGAGCTGCGGCGATGGAACATGTCATCCGGACGGAGAGAACTGCGCCAGCTGTGCTGAGGATTGTCCCTGCCCGGCCCAGATGATCTGCCTTGACGATCAGTGCCACTACTCGGGCCGGGTCAATGAATGCGAATGGGTCTGCACCAACACTACTCCTTGCGACGAGGCTTGTGCGGTCTGGGATCCCTCTCGGGAGGAGTACGACTACACGAACTGCGGGGACTACGGAACCTGCGACTATCCCACGCAAACCTGCGGGCAGATGGGCGGTGATCACTGCAGCCCCACCCTATCCTGTCCGGCGGGCCATCGTTCACTGGGAGAATCCACAGACTGCCGGAGGTGCTGCCAAAAAAAATGCGGTGACGGGGATTGCGCCCCCAACATCGAGGACTGCGGCAACTGCCCAGAGGACTGTCCTTGTCCAGGGGGGACCAGCTGTGTCGATCATCAGTGCGTGGATCAGCAACAGACCTGCAGCAACATGGGCGGCAACCACTGCAGTCAATCCGGCTCGTGCCCTGCGGGTTTCAAGAACTTGGGGAGCTCATCGGACTGCAGCCCCTGCTGCAAGCAGAAATGCGGGGACGGTATGTGCGCGCCGAGCAAGGAGGACTGCGCGAGCTGTGAAGCCGACTGCGCCTGCCCGGCAGGAGAGGTCTGTGTCGGCCACCGATGTGAGGACGAGGAGCTGGGAAAGGACTGCGAGAGGGTTTGCACCGAATCGACTCCCTGCACTGAGCCCTGTCAGGAGTGGGACCCGATTGGCCAGGAGTACGATTTCACCAATTGCGGGAACTTTGGCGTTTGTGACTATCCCACCCAAACATGCGGCGAGATGGGCGGCGACCACTGCGGTACCGAAGCGACCTGTCCGCGGGGGCACGCCTCGCTGGGAAAAACACTGGACTGCAATCCGTGCTGCGAAAAGCTATGCGGCAATGGCGAGTGTGACCAGGGTGAGGAGGATTGCACCACCTGCCCTGAAGATTGCGTCTGTCCGGCGAACCAGGTCTGTCTGGCTCATGTCTGCGAGGAGGTGGGCCAAGGAAAAGAGTGCTTGACCGTTTGCACGCCTACCCAGCGCTGTGACGAGCCTTGCCAAGAGTGGGATCCCCAGCGCGAAGAGTACGTTTTTACCAACTGTGAAAATTTTGGCGTTTGCGCTTTTCCAACGAAGACTTGTGGAGACCTGGGTGGCGATCACTGCAGCGATACAGCCTCCTGTCCACCGGGGCACGCCTCGCTGGGAAAAACACTGGACTGCAACCCCTGCTGCGAAAAGCTGTGCGGCAATGGCGAGTGTGACCAGGGTGAGGAGGATTGCGGCACCTGTCCCGAGGAGTGCGGCTGCCCGGCAGGCCAAGTCTGCCTGGCCAACAACTGTGAGGAGACCGGACAGGGGAAAGACTGCCTGTCCGTGTGCACCCCGACCCAGAGCTGCGGCGAGCCGTGCCAGGAATGGGATCCGTTGGAGGAGGAGTACGACTTCACCAACTGCGGTAACTACGGCGTATGCAACTACGACGCCCTCGTCTCGGGCAACGGCTCACTCGTCAAAGAGCAAAATCTCCCGGAGACGCTGGCCTGTGGGGCGACCTACCAGGCCTCGGTGACGATGCAAAACATCGGCACGTCGACCTGGAGTGGTGCGGAGGGCTACAGCCTCGGCGCCCGGTCCGGCGACGACTCGTTCACCACTCTGACCCGGATTCCCCTGCCTCCCGGTGTAACCATTCCGCCCAACACAATCGACGAAGAGGGCTCGACCCATACGTTTGAATTCACCTTAAATGGCGGAGACATGGCCGGTGTACGACTGACCGATTGGCAGATGGTCCAGGGAGAAGAGTTCTTCGGCGATATCGCCTACCAGCCCGTCACGGTTCCCCCGGAAGGATGCAGCTCTACCGGCACATACATTTATCACTGCGAGGCCACGGCTCAGGATGGCTACGGCAGGAAGCTGCGCGGCAAACGGGTTCTCATGCAAACATTCCTCTATGGCACGCCCGATGAACCCGGCTTGGAAGCCGAGCGCCATCAGGTCGCCTACACCAACAACCGGGGAAAGGCGTTTCTCTCGCTGGAGCTGCCCTATGCGATCGATGTCTTGAAGTGCTCGATAGATCTGGGTCTCGAACATCACTACACACCATTCAAACAGATCGGCGGCATCCGGACCGGCGGAATTGATCAGCCCCTGCCCAGTGGAGCAGTGGTCGAGGTGACCGCCATCGCGGCCCCTGCAAGCGACAAGACCCTTACCGTGAGAGGTCTCAAAGGCGGCAATGCCAGCATGGATCTCTTTCTTCCCCAGAATAGGCGATACACCCATGTCGTGGTGATTCCCGAGCCGATCGACTTTGGTGAGCAAAAGCGCCAGACCCGTCGCGATCTCGAGGGGATGTGGTTCCGCTTTGACAAGTTGCTGACAAAGCTGTACGAGCACGGCGTCGCGGCCTGGCTGGTCCAACCACCGGCCACGGCTCAAAACATCCACGAACAGGCCGCCGAATTCGCCCAGGCGATCAACACCGCCGCCGAGTATCGCAACCTCAATAAAAAGGTCGTTGTGTTCTCCTATTCTCTGGGGGCGATCGTGGCCCGGTTGGCCACCACCCGGTGGCAAAAGGATGCGGCGTGGCGGGACGAATTGAATCTGCCGTCAACGCTTCCGATCAGCCTGGTCGCTTTTGGTGATGGCGCCCTGCGGGGGGCCAACGCCAACGTCGAATTGCAGGAGCTACTCTGGGAAAAGGAAAAAGCGGACATGTTCAACGCGGACACCTGCGCTGCCCAACAGCTGCTGCGCGTCTCCTGTCAAAAGGGACCGTGCGTTGGCGATAATTATCGGGCATTTTTCTTTGACGGAGAACCGATCACATTTCGCTCGGGCACCTATCCGGGGGATGCCCATCCCTACTCCTTTGACGATTCAGAGATGATCAACAGCGGTACCTGGGAGTATACCTGCGACAAGGGGCCAGCAGTGTTCTCCCTCGGCTTCCCCGAGGGCGTGCCGGGAAGTGAGCGACCGCGGCTGGTGGCCCACTCCCACGGGTGTTGGGACCATGGCAACACCTGCTACGGGGATTGGCGGGACTGGAACTCAAACGGGGCAGATCTCTGCCCACGGGTCAATGGCCAATGGTCCCCCAATCCCGGGGACAAGGTGTTGTATTTGAAATCCGGCTGTCCCAGCGGCTATAAAGATGTTCATCTGTTCTCCTCCGGGCTGGACGTCGCGCCGGGCAGCCGATTCCCCACCTCTTTCGAGCGCCGCGAGGAAAAGGCCGACCTCAATCTGCTGTTTCGCTTCTTGGCCAATCTGTTTTGTGGCGGACCGGAGGGCTTGTTCCATCAGTACTTTGCCTTTACCTTTATCCCCATCACATCGGCGTTGGCCGCAAACTCGCCGGCAGCGATTCCGTTTGACGCCCACCGACCCATCCATCAGACAAATTGCTACCAGGGGTCGCACGACAGCCCACCACCAGGCGTAGAATCTTGGCTGCGGCAGGAGATCTTGGCCGCATTGGACGCCTCCCCGTCCCTCAATTCGAGTCCAGAAGCGAGGATCGAACGGATCGATTCGGCGTCTGCCGAACTGGGAGTATCCCTCGATGGGACGGCCTCCAGCGATGCGGATGGCGAAGTGACCGACTATCTTTGGCAGCTGGGGGACGGCGCAGTAGCTGTGGGGGAATCGGTGACCCACCAGTTCCCCTCTGCGGGATCGTACACCGTAGCGCTCACGGTCAAGGACGATGGCGGCGCGACCGATACGACGATGATTGGGGTTACCGTCGGTGATCAGGTGAGCAATACCCCCCAAGGGATCGACGTGCTGGTGCGGCCGACCGACGCGCTCACCGGCACAAGTCCGATCGCCATCCGGTTCCCCGTGGTCTCTCATCCCGGGATCACCCATTTGACGATCGATTCAGAGGGGCCGCCCCCACCCGAGGGGTATCACCATCACACCGGCCTCAGCTATTACCGAGTCGACTCAGACGCCGACTACATTTTATTCACCGGAAGCGCGGCAACGGTCTGCCTCGATTACGACGAGGCGCTGTACTACGATGAGGCGGCGATTCGCCTGTTCAGTCATGAGGGCCAAGAGGGTTGGATCGACATTACCACCGATCTCGACACTGACGCGAACGTCATCTGTGGCGAGAGTGTGAGTATCGCCATGTTTGGATTGTGGGAACCGCACGTGCCGCTCGACGTATCGATCTCATCGATTGGACTCTGTGATGCGACGTGTTCGATCTCCTTCACAGCAACCGTTTCGAACGCCGAGAACCAAACGCTACGCTATTCATGGTCAGGGTGCGCCGCAGGTGCCACCTCAGCGAGCGTGGTGTGCGAGACAACCGGCTCCGGCTATGTCGAAGCGACCGTGCTCGTCAGCGACAGTACGAATCGTCGGACAACGGCAACCCATTCTGTGGCGGTCTATCCCGCAGAATACGCCGTGGGTGAATGGGGACCGTGTGAGAGCGAGGACACCTACGTTTGTACATCCACCGCGAACGATGGCTGCCGCAGAGACGGACAGAGCACCCGCCAGGCCGAGGAAACAGCCTGGACCCTCGACCCCAACCAAGCCACCGAGCTGCCCCCGCTGACCCAGCCGTGTGTCGACACGACCAAGGGCTACATTGCCGGCTATGCCATCGGCCCCTGGGGCCCGTGCAGTGAACCGTGTGGTACCGGCATCAAGCACCGAACCGTGTATCCCAACGCCTGGAAGCCAACCCCACCCTCGGCAGAGGCACCCCAGAGCACCAAGTCCTGCAATCAAAATCCCTGCGCATACACTTGCTACGACTACACCAACATGTACCCGCGGAAGTCCGAATGCAAAGCAGACGGCTGGAGAGTCTGCGAACGGCGCTATCGCCCCGATGGGGTCGGCGGTACATTGAAGTGCTGGAAGGGATTCAAATAGCCCAGCTGACAAACGCGCGCAAGCGTTGCCGCCGAGACGATCTCCCGTGGCTCTTTTGCCTCCATGACGAGTGCCGATGATAAGGACTCGTGCAAGAATAAAGTATGCGTCCTGTGAACCCCCACTTACGCAAACGCGTCGGGGTGTTATCTTGGGCGCATGGAGTTAATTCGAAACGACAGTGATTTTTCGGAAGGGGT
>JANQET010000486.1 GCA_028278265.1 Myxococcota bacterium | reverse complement strand
TTGCCGGACCGGCGGTATTGGCGCCCTTTGCCGTCGCGATTCTGGTCGCCGGTGGATTCGACCCGCAGGAAGGGCAGGATCCCGCCCCTGATGGTCAGTCGCTGATCCTTCGCCTCGATTCGTCGATCGGTACCAGCGGGTTGAAGAACAGCGAGGCCGAGACCGTGGAGCTTTACGACGCCGAAGGAGCATTGGTCAGTCGATACCGGGCCCAGGCGGGCAAACCGATCGAGGGCCGCTCGGTGGTGCGGCGCTGGGCAGAGCTTCCCGATGGGGCTGGGCTGGCCTTTGAGCTGGAGCCGCAGGGCAGTGCCTCGCCGGGAGTAGTGGGGTTCATCGATTTTTCTGCGGGGCAAGCTCTCCCTCGCTCGAGGCGATGACCACCGCTGCCGAGGCGTCCCCGGTCACGTTCACCGCCGTGCGGCACATGTCGATGATACGGTCCACACCGAGAATCAGGGCGATCCCTTCGAGGGGGACCTGGATCGATTCGAGGACCAACGCCAGAATGATCATTCCCGCACCGGGCACACCGGCAGCGCCCACCGAGGCCAGGGTAGCGGTCAGCAGGATGGTCAATTGGTCGACGACGGTCAGATCCATACCGTACACTTGGGCGATGAACACCGTCGCGACCCCCTGGTACAGCGCCGTGCCGTCCATGTTGATCGTCGCGCCGAGGGGCAGCACAAAGCTGGCGATTTTGGGGGGGACGCCCAATTTTTCTTCGACGTTTTTGATCGTTACGGGCAAGGTGGCCGAGCTGGAGCTCGAGGAGAACGCGATCAGCTGGGCCGGCCGAATCCCCGCAAAAAACCGACGAATGTTCTGCCGGGTGAGCAGACGGAGGGCCAAGGGGTAGATCACCAGCGCGTGAATCGCCAGTCCCAGGGTCACGACAAAGCAATAACTGAGCAGTGTTCTGAGGATGCCGGTACCGTATTGGCCAATGATGTGGGCGATGAGGGCGAACACCCCATAGGGTGCCAAATGCATCACCAAATTGACGATGCAGATCATCGCATCGTTCACCCCGTCGAAGAAGCCGATCACCGGGTCTGCTTTCTCGCGCTCGATCAGCGTCAGGGCGATGCCCAGTAACAGCGCGAAAAAGATGATCTGCAGCATTTTGCCGTCGGCCATTGAGCGCAGGGGATTTTTGGGAATGATCTCCAGCAGGGTCTGGCTGACCGACGGTTTCTCCTTGGCCCGGGCGATTTTGGCGTCAGCCTCGGATTGGTAGTTTTGCAACAACCGGTGGCGGGTCTGTTCGTCGAGCCCCGTTCCTGGGCCGATCCCGTTGGCCAGTACCAGACCGATTGCGATGGCGACCGAAGTCGTGACGAGGTAGTAGGCGACAGTTTTTCCCCCGATTCGCCCCAACTTGCGCACATCGTTCAAACTGGTCGTACCGACGAGTAGGGAGGCGAAGACCAGCGGAATGACAATCAGGCTGATCAATCGAATAAATGCATCCCCCAACGGTTTGAGCTCCCCCACCGCTTCCCCCAGGGTGAGTCCGGCAACCACTCCGAGCACCAGGCCGATGAGAATCTTCGAATACAGCTCAAAGGCGACGAAGCCGTTGAGCAGCACATACAACGCCAGCACGATCAATCCGCTGCGCAGCAGGGTGACGCCCGTCTGGAGCGCGCCGCTCTGTGGGCCCCACGGCCCGTTGTACAACACCACCACCGCCACCACCGAGAGGCAGCTCACCGCGATTTTAAGCACTAACGGCCACTTTGATAGTCCCATTTGTTTCTCCGACTTTCCCTTTTAAGCGCTCTTGGCACCGTTGGAAAGTCAATTGGGGAGATAATTACCTCTTGGCGCTATCGGGGGGTGCGTGCTTTAATGAGCTGAAGGAATTTACAGCGGAGGCTTTGGACGATGAATACAAATAACGATACGAATCACTTCATCGACGGTGTTCCGTTGGTGATACGCAAACCCGACGCCGAGAAGGATTTGGAAAACCTGGTCCAGTTTTTTTCGGCGCTGCCCCGCCGAGTGAGTCAGTACCTGCGATACGATGTGACCGATATCAACCTCTGCAAAAAGCGCTTTGAGCAGATCGACGAGCTCAATCACTGGCGATTGCTCGCTGAGCTCGACGGGAAAATCGTCGGTGAGGGCGCGCTGGATCGGGAACCGTTCGGGTGGACCCGTCACGTGGCACAGCTGCGCAGTGTGATGGACATCCGGTATCAGGGTCGCGGGATCGATGCCATTTTGCTCGGCGAGCTCATCGAACGGGGGACCAAGGCCGGCATCGAGCGGATCTATTCCGAAGTTCTCAAGGAGCAGTTGGACGCGATTAGCCGGCTCGAACAGGAGGGGTTCGCGTACGAATGCACCCGAAAGAACTATGCCAAGGATCGCAAGGGAAAGCTGCACGACGTTGTGATCATGTCGAACGATTCCAGCGTATTGTGGCGAAAATTGGCCGACCAGATGGAGGAGTTGGATATTCAGCTGCCTCGCATTCACGGAGGCGCTTGAGCCTTATCCCAGGGCGCGGTAGAGGTCGGTGATCAAATCGTCCGCGTCCTCGATTCCCACCGACATCCGGA
>JANQET010000467.1 GCA_028278265.1 Myxococcota bacterium | reverse complement strand
ACCCGCACCGGTTCCATGCCCGGCACCCCGTTCTACATGGCCCCTGAGCTGGCCAAAGGATCGCGGCAGATCGATCATCGCGCCGACCTCTACTCGATGGGGGTCATTCTATACGAAGCGCTGACCGGGCAACGACCCTTTGCCGGGGAGTCCTACAACGAGATCATTTTCAAAATTCTCACCGAGCCCTTCCGCGCCCCAGCGAGTCTGAACCCGGCGGTGTCCCCATCCTTGGAAAAAGTGGTGTTAAAGGCCATGTCCCGGGATCCGGCAAGACGATACACAGACGCGCAGGCGATGATCGAGGCGCTGGACAGTGCGACCAGGGGGGCGATCGTCCCCCCACTGACAACCGACTCGCCGGATCACGCTGACACCCCGAACCTGGACTCGGCACCGACCGAGGACCAGGTGACCCCTCCGAGCAAGCGGCGGCTACCGCGCCCCGTCATCGTGGCGGCGTCCATCGGACTGCTTGCCGGGATCCTGTTGGTCGCCTGGTGGCACCTGATCGCAACCGACGAAACACCCCCTGCGGCTGCACAGGTAGAGCGCGACGCTGACAATCAGGGGGTCGCCGAAGCCGATGCTGACGGCCCGACCGCTGCGAACGCCGCGGCCAGCCCTCCCCCATCCGACGATATCGTCCCTACGGCACCCGATCCCCCTCCCGCCGCAATCAGCCGGTCCCGGCCGCAACGGCAGAGCAAACCCCGACACAAGAGCAGACCCGCGCGCAAGCCCGACAAAGGGCCCATCGATGCCCCCCCAACAAAAAAAGACATTGAAATCAAGGGCCGCTCCGGAACGACCTTTTATACCGATTTCGACTAAGCACTCCGCGTTGCGTACCAGCGTCGTACCCTTTTGTAGCTGAGTTACAGGTTGTCCGGTCGATCGCTACCGGAGTATTCACTCCAATAAGCAGCGGTCCTGCTCGCGCGGCGGCCAAAAAATTATGATAGGGTGCCTGGCACGGTTATCGCTTATTGAATGAGGCAATGGATGGGTTCACCACAACACGGCGCGGCAAACAGTACTGTCTTCTGTCGGGTTGATCCCAGTGGGTCGATTCGCCGCCGGGTGCAGCTCTTGGTGCCGATCATCGTTTCACTCGCGGTGATCGCTCCTGGGGTGGTCCGGGCTGACGAGAAGGACGTGGCCCGAGAGAAATTCAAAGAGGGCGTCGCCTTGGTCGAACGAGCCGACTACATCAACGCACTGACACGGTTCGAGGAATCGTACCGGCTCTACCCGAACGGCACGTCGCTGATCAATATCGCGATGTGTCTCAAGGAGCTCGATCGCTATGTCAAATCGATCACTGCGTTCGAACGGTTTTTGGATGAATACGGCCCCACGGCCGATCCCGACAGAAAGGAAAAAGCCGCGGCCGCTATTGCGGAGATGGAAAAACTGATCGGCTCGTTGCACATCACCGGCGCCCCCGATGGCGCCGAAATTGTCGTCGACGGCCGCAGCCGGGGGCAAATGCCGCTTGAGGAGCCCCTGGCGCTCGACCCGGGTGAGCACATGGTCGAGCTGAAACGGGACGGTTACGATTCGCTCAACACCAGCGTCTCCATCGCGTCAGGAGAACAGACCGCGGTCGAAGCCGCGCTGGTGCCCATCGAGCCGATGAACCGATCGATGGTTGAACCTGCCGCACCGCCGCCCGATAGGCCGGCTTCACCGGGGGTGCGTCCTCCTGATGCAAAGCGGGTGTGGTTGTTGGGCACCGGTATCGCTGCCACCGGACTCGGCGCCATTGCCGGCGCCATCGGCATCGGCTTCACCGTCAAGGGGTATCGGGACTACACCGCGGGCAACGATCTACTCGAGCAGGCCGACGAGGCATGGGCCGGTGGTGACCTGGTGCTGAATGCCGAGATCGAGCAACGCTATGACGAGTATCGAACCGAGCGGATGCCGAGGAACAGGGCCTGGATGATCGCGGGGTACGCGAGCGCAGCGGCGTTGATCGGTACCGGTGTGGTGTTGATGATCCTCGGCACCACAGAAGAACCCGCAGGTACGCTGTCTGCTTCACCCACCCCGGGTGGACTGGTGGTTCGCTTTTGATGGAGCAGGGATGATCAACCGATTTCGATCTCTTGTTATTTGCACGCACCTCACCTGGACGGTGCTGGCCACCAACGGCTGCTGGGAGCTGCCCGAACCGGACGACCGTCCGCTGCCGGCAGTTGTTTCCCACACCCCGGCAGATGGCAGCGGCCCGCTTCCGCTCTCCACAGTTGTCGAGATCAGCTTCAGTCAAGCGATGGGCCAGGCGGCTGTGGAGAGTGCACTTACCGTTGAGGATCGAGGCTCGATCAACGTCCAGGGAACAATCGAGTGGAACAGTGCGGGGGATCGGCTCACCTTCACCCCGGATGAACTGCTGACCGATGACGAGGAATTCACGGTTCGGCTGGGCTCCGAAGCGACCAACATCATCGGCATGCCGCTGGCGCGCCCTCTCGAATTCTCTTTTACCAGCGTGGATCTGTGGACCGATTCAATCCACTACGGTGCCGAAGAGGCCGCCGATGGGATCGCCCTCGACGATGAGGGCAATGTCTATGTGACCGGATCGGTTCAGGTGGAAGGTGAGAATCGCAACGTCTGGGCGCGCAAGTACAACCCGCTGGGGGAGCCGATTTGGACGAATACGCACAACGGCCCGGCAGATGGTTTTGACGACGGTATTGCCATCACTGCGGACGAATCGGGTAACGCGTACGTCGGCGGGAACGAGCAGGGCATCGGTGAGCTCTGGAACGTCTGGATTCGCAAGTACGATCCGACGGGCGAGGAGGCATGGACGTTCACCTACGATGGGGCGCTAAGCAGCAACGATCGGGCCTATGGCCTCGCCGTGGACGAGCAGGGCCAGCTCTATGCCACCGGCACCGAGGGCACAACCGGCGCCAATTCGGGCTGGGTGCGCAAGCTGGACGCCGCGGGCGAGGAGATCTGGATCGATACGATCGAAACCACCGCCGGTGTGGCCATCGTGCTCGACGAAGACAAGAATGTGTATGTCGGGGGCTATCAATACCTGCCAGATGATCGAGAGGATGTTTGGCTCCGCAACTACGACAGAGACGGGGAGGAGCAGTGGACCTGGGTCGCAGCTGAACCCCCCACCGAATCCACCCACATTCTGGGGCTCGATCGAGACGACGGCGGAAATCTCTATGTAGCGGGAACGTCGGATTCACCGGACCGGGAGCCAGACATCTGGCTGAGAAAGTACAACGGCGACGGGGGCGTGGCCTGGACCAAAACCTACGACGGACCCGTCGGCGGTCACGACGAGGCCCGATCCTTGGTACTCGGCACGAGTGGAAAGGTGTATGCCTGCGGACGGGTGTCGACCCCCTCCGCTGGCTGGGACGCCTGGATGGCGGTCTACGACACCGACGGCGAACTGCTGCAGCAGTGGTTTCACAACGGGAGCGCCAACGGGGACGATTGGTGTTTCGGAATCGCGGTGGATCCCCAGGGGAACGTCTTCGTAGCCGGAGTGGAGACCATTCCCGGCGAGGGACAGAACATCTGGGTCAGAAAATACGATGCAAATGGCAACGGCGTTTAGCCGGCGCCTGTTCACCTGTTTTCTTTTCCCCATTTCAATTGCTGATCGCATCTCTCCATAAAAGCGCCTTCTTCAAGCCCTTTTTAACCACGAGCGAGGAGAACGAACGATGAGAGCACCAAACAAACTGCTGACAATCGCCCTTTGCCTGGCGTGTTTGCCCCACTGTCAGCACGAAGACATTGAGCTCGACGAGAGACCCTGCGGCGAAGCCCAATCCAAAACCGTGCGTCACAACGCCGGATTTGCCGGCATCGACCTGCTCGTCGCTGTGGACAACTCCGCATCGATGAGTGAAGAACAAGCCATTTTGTCGACACAACTCTTCCGCCTGATCAACGACTTGGTGTTTCCCACTGCCGACGGGGAATACGGGGCGGTCACCAGCCTGCGCATGGCGGTGGTCACGACCGACATGGGGCAACAATTTGGCGATCAGGGATACGCTGACCTCCAACTGGGCTCTTGTCACCAATGGGGCGACAACGGTCGATTTCAAACCTATGCCAACCGAACAATCGACTTGCGCCCCGGGGAGATTGAATGTGATCTCCAATCCGATCCACCCCGGCAATGTCCGGCAGCCTGGCAATGCCTCGAGCACACTTCTGGGGATCAAACCGTCGGGCGCTGTCATCCGCCGATCGGCGACGGCACTGACCAAATGTGTCCCGCACTGAACGGGGACTATACGGCGACCTCGTTGGAAAATCCCAACTTCGCAGTGGCCTTTCAGGGCGCCTGCCTGACCAACGTGGGGATTGACGGGTGTGGTTTCGAACAGCAGCTCCAGGCCGCAGCCAAGGGACTTGTCCTGCCGGCGAACAACCCCAACCTGCAAAACCCGTTTATCCGGGACGATCACCTGCTGGTCGTGTTGGTGATCAGCGATGAGGAGGACTGCTCGATCGCCGACGGGGCAATGTTTCAGGTGGATGAGTTGATCGGCGACCACGAGCCGAACAAGCTGAATGTCGCCTGCGGCAACAACAATAACCTGCTCTACTCCCCACAGCACTATTGGGAACAGTTCAACGCGCTCAAAAAAAACCCCCATTCGACATTCTTTGCAGCCATCGTCGGTGTGCCCCTCAACACTTCGGCGGCGGATGCCAAACCGTGTGAGGGATCCGGTGCCTCCATCTCCAAATGCCTCGAACGGGAGGAGATGTCCATGGTCGAGACCGTGGAAACCGATCTCAACGGCAACGATTTCATCGTCCATCGGGAGGCCTGCTCGCGTGTTCAGGATGAGCAGCTGGTCACCAAGGCCCGTCCGGGGAGGCGATTCGTCGAGTTGGCGCAGCTGTTCAACCAAGACGGGTACATCTCTTCAATCTGCAACGAAGACTGGAGCGGGGCGATGTCAGAGATCGCCAACCGGGTTGTCAAACGATTGCAGGACAGTTGTTTTCCCCAACAGATCGACTGGGATCCGAGCACCCAAAAAGCGTTGTGCGATTTAACGGTGGAATATGTTAACCTGGATCAATGCCCTTTCTCGCTGGAGGACGGTGCCGTTCCCGTCGCCAGGACGGAGTTGATCACCGGAGAGGAAGCGAAAATATTGGAGTGTCCGTTGCCCAGACTCGCTGCGCCGTTGAATTGTGCCGAGGCCAAGCTCGACCCGTTTCTCAACGGATCTGAAGCCCACGGGTGGTACTATTGCGAAGATACCCGTGAAAGCTTCTCGCAGGCGTGTGATCCGAACGGTCCGTTCGCCGGAACCGATGAGGATGGGGATGGACTGACGGACTGTCAGGACAATGATTGCTGGCGCTGCGAGGTCTGTGGGAACGAACCGGGCATCGACCCGACGCTCGCGCCGGATTGCCTCGCATCCTGCAAGTATAAAATCGTGCTGACCCCCAAGGCTCGTCAGACCGCCAAGGATCACCTCATCGCGATCGCCTGTCCCAGGGCTACGGAGATTTGTCAATGACCGGCACACCGAGGAGAAAGGCCCCCTCTCGAAAAAATTAATAATAAATTTCAATAAGTTACTCAACAGATTAACTATGAGATACCCGCTTAAGACCAAAATGAACCTGTTCGCTTCCCCCTGGGGCTGGTTGCTCCTTACGGGGGTGTTTTCCTCGCCGGCATGGGCACAACCGGCAGCCGGGCCAACCCGAACCGTTTCAGTGCTAGTCCCCGAACACGACGAGGAGCAGTTGCTTGTTCTGACGACGGCGCTGGAGGCCCACCTGGGCGATCTATCGGCCATCATCCACTCCCGCCAAATCCCTGCCCTGCCCGAGACCTCCAAAGAGCAAGTCGAGCTCGCGCGGACGAGCTTTCTGGGCAGCAACACCTGTGCGACGATTTGGATTGATCGACGGCAGGGGATGATTTTCATCTTGATCAATTGTCGGCCGGGTCCCCTCGATGACAGCAATTACCAACTCATTCAACGAGCCCTACCCCAGTCCGATGATCAGTGGGCTGCCGATTGTGACGCCATTGCGCTGATGGTTCGTTCGGCGCTCACCCCGTGGTTGGACGGCTCGATTGATCTGGACCCTCGAATCGAACCGCTTCCGGAGGCGCGCCCAGCAGTAGAGACGTCCAGCCCACCGGTTTCCAAGCTGCTAATCAGCGACGTCTATTTTGCCGGGGCCTACACCCCGGTCTGGGCTTCGGGCAACGAGTCACTGCAGCACGGCGGATACACAGAAATCGGCTGGGTTTACGGCAATCACGTCAACACCAATCTGGGATTCGGTCTGCTCAGCCCCCTCACATACCAAGCGCCGGATGTGGACGACGAGCTGCGACGGTACACCTTTCGGTTCGGCTTGGGAGGCTTTCTCTCCTTTGGTCAATTGGATTGCGGCCTCAAGGCCAACGTTCTGCTCGATCTTCTCAAATCCAGGAGCAAACAGACCAACACCCCCACCGCGGAGAAGCTGCGCTTCAACCCGGGCATCTCCTCGATGATTTCGTTCCGCTTTCCGGTTTCCGACTTGGTCGTCCTGTGGGGCGAAGCGGGAGCCGATTTTTACGTGACGTCATACCATTTCGCCCGGACGTTCGGTCCGGCGAAATACAACGACGAAGTGGTCATTCGCTACGGTCACCTTCAACCGCGTCTGTTGATCGGGGTGGCGTTTTTTGTATAGAAAAATTTTTTCCCCTGTTGGGGAACACCCGCATCTATCAAAATGGAGATGTCGATCGCCAGTGTTAGAATTATGAGTCAATTTAGCAAAATCAGCGCCGTAGCCACTGGACACGAAGACCTGCTCACCCGAAGCACGGCCGGTGATCGCGCCGCCAAAGAAGAGTTGGCACGGATCTGCCTGGCGCGAATTCGCCGGACTGTTTTCCTGGTCTCCTCGGGAGGACAGGACCTCGATGATATCGTACAGACAGCCCTTATTCGGGTGTTCAAGAAGCTGCACACCGTGCGCAACCCCGCCAGTTTTTTTTCGTGGCTGGACAAAATCACAATCAACACAACCCGCGAGCACTATCGCCGCAGACCATTGGAGAAGCTCTTCTCACTGACCAAGGAGCCCGATGTCCTGCCGGCGGAGGGGATCACCGATCCCTCTCAGCAGCTCGAAAACCGACGACTCCTCGAGCAAATCACCGTTCACCTCCACGGTATCCGGGTTAAAAAACGAACCGCATTGGTGTTGTCCATCGTTTACGGTTACTCGGTTTCTGAAATCGCCCAGTTGACCGGCTGCAGTAAGGAGACCGCCAAAAAACGGCTTCAACACGGCCGCCGGGAGATGATGGCCAAGGTGCGTCGGGACAAATATCTATCCCGAGTATTCGAGGAGACCACGAAATGACAACGTGGAGCTGCGAAAAGTTTGAAGCGCGCCTGGAGGATTTTCGATTCGGTATGCTCTCCGAAGGGGAATTGAAACAGGCACAGTTTCACCTCGATATCTGCGAGCACTGCCGGGAGGCACTCACCCTTTGGGAGAACGTGTCCCAAGCGATCAGGACCACCGGTCCCGATCCCCTGCCCCCACTCGTTGAACGGCGGATGATTCTCACGGCAATCCGGGACAACGGCCGGCAACCCAATCGATCGAGATTAGGGTTCAAGTCCTTGGCCGCTGTGGGAGGGGTCGGGTTGACGATCGCGGCGATTATCGGCGTGGTCAGCTTCTCGAATTCTCCCGAACGATCTCCTGCCGATCCGCCGAAGGTGGCAGATACGCCAACTCCACACGAGTCGATGCCGGTACCGGTACTACCGAACACCACCGAACCCGACCCCTCGCCACTCCCCCTCGAGATGGCGGTGACCGAAGACGGCCGCCGGGTGATCAACCTGGACGCGGGTATTCGGCTGTGGCTCGATAATGGGGCAATCGTCCGCGCTGAGCACGTGACAAAACAGACCGCCCGTTTTCGGTTGGAAACGGGGAGAGTCGTGGCTCAAGTGGACGATCATCCGCCGGGATATCGATTCGTTATCGCCACGCCCGGTGGAGAGGTCGAGTCCATCGGCACGGTCTTCTCGGTCGAAGTCGTCGATTCTCGCCCCGCCGTGGCCCGGGTGTTGAGGGGCACCATTCGGGTGCGCAGCGCCGGTCCCGATGCATCGATCCGGCAGAGCTTCGAGGTCACCGCCTGGCAGGAGGGCCGTGTCGGCGACACGGAGCCCTCGGCCGCTGGAGTTGAGGAGCTGAAGACAGATTTGCACCTGCTCGCCGGCAACGTTCCGAAGAGCACATCGAATCGGGAGTTGTTGTCCGCGCTCGACGCCAAATCGGTTGAGCCAACAACCCGCCCAACGAGCACCAGACGACCGAGCTCTCCCAATCCTCCGACCGTACGTCGACTGGCAGCGG
>JANQET010000420.1 GCA_028278265.1 Myxococcota bacterium | reverse complement strand
AACAGGACGCAGGCCTCCGGTTTTCTGATTTACGATATGACCGCGGAAACCCTGGCCAAGGGCTCTGCCGTTTCAGCCTCGATTGAGGAACCTTCTGCTGTCTGGTTCAACCCGGCGGCCATGTCCCTCATCCCCGGGTATCAGGCCCAAGCTGGCGGTCTGCTGATTATGCCAACCAACAAATTCACCCCTGCGGACGGCAGTCCGAAGGTAACCGCCGAGTCTGATCTGTTCTTCTTACCCCACTTATTCGGCACAGTTGAGCTTGCCGATTGGGTACACGCCGGCATTGGCGCATGTTCCCCGTGGGGTCTGGGGCTTGAATGGCCCGAAGAGTGGGTCGGTCGGGAAGCCAGCATCAAGTCCAGCCTGGTGACGATGATGATCAATCCCAGCGTGTCGTTTCAGGTCTGGCAGGATAGACTGAGCATCGGTGCGGGGTTCAGTGTGATCCGCGCCACCGTGGATCTGACCAACGGCTTGCCCCCGGCAATCGGCGGCATCGTGCGTGTCGGCGGTGGCACGTGGGGCTACGGCGGAAATGTGGGTGTTCTTTTTCGCGTTCTGACGGACACCCTTCACGTGGCTGCGGCCTATCGGAGCCGGATCAAGCTGTCGTTCGAGGGCGAGGCCGATTTCACCTTGGCATCCGAAGAGCTCGGCCAGGAGCTCTACGACCAAGGGGGCCATGCGGAAATCACGGTTCCGGATATCATCACTTGGGGGTTGATGGTTGCGCCGACAGAGAAGCTGGTAGTGGGA
This sequence comes from Myxococcota bacterium, assembly GCA_028278265.1. Classification (GTDB taxonomy): domain Bacteria; phylum Myxococcota_A; class Polyangia; order JAAYKL01; family JAAYKL01; genus JANQET01. Next base: position 18,997 of record JANQET010000420.1, on the reverse strand, counting down.
TTTGACGTTACCTACACCCTCTGGTCGGTTTACGAGGAGATGAGACTGAATTTTGACAGCGGCGTCGAAGACGTGGCCGAGAAAAATTGGCACAACACATTCGCTTTTCGCCTGAGCGCCGACTACGCCCTGCCGCTTGAGAACTTGAAACTTCGCGGGGGCGTGGTCTTTGACCAGAATCCCTCACCCAAAGAGACCCTTGCGCCGGACTTACCGGATTCCGAACGATTGGATTTCTCCATTGGTGCCGGGTATCAATACGATTGGTTCAAAGCCGACCTGGGCTACATGTTCTCCTGGTTCTTGCCCGCTGAGTCCACCACCGGCCGCGAAGGACCGGAGGGAGAGTACAACACACTGGCTCACCTAATCGGAGTGACCCTTACCGTTCAATTCGGAACAGGGGATGAGGATGAAGCTGAAAACCCCAACCCTCAGCGGTACTGAGATCTCCTTCCTGCTGGGATACGACGATCCGAACTCATTTTTCCGGGCGTTTCACTCTTGGACCGGTACCACACCCGAGCAGGCCCGTGGGGCCCTGCTCGCGGGGAGTTGAGGGTTTTGGCATGACGAAAAACGGCAAGCGAGTGATCGTTTTGGGCGCCACCGGCATGGTGGGCGGCATTGCGCTGAGATATTGCTTGGCGCGGGGGGATGTCTCCTCGGTGACGGCAATTGGTCGGAGGCCGACAGGGGTGATCGACGACAAGCTGCGCGAGGTGGCGCATGGGGATTTCTCGGATTGTCTCCCCCTCGTCGATGAATTGAGAGGGGTCGATGCGGCGTTGTTTTGTATCGGTGCATACACCGGTGCTGTGCCTGACGAGGAGTTCAGAAAAATCACTGTTGATTACACGGTTTCGTTTGCCGAGGCGCTGCACGAGCAAAGTCCAGATGCCACTTTTTGCTTTTTGAGCGGCGCCGGTGCCGATCAAACAGAGAAGAGCCGCATGTCGTTCGCGCGATACAAGGGCATGGCCGAGAACGCGCTGCTGAACATCGGATTTCCCCGCGTCCACATCTTTCGCCCCGGCTACATTTATCCGGTCGAGCGCCGGGAGGAGCCAAACCTGATGTACCGCATTTCCCGTGGTCTCTACCCCCTGTTGCGATGGGTGATGAAGAACGGTGTGATCACTTCGGAGGAGTTGGCCCGTGCAATGGTAATCGAAGGCCTGGACGACAGCCCCGGCAGCGACGGCCCGGTGCTGGAGAACCGAGCGATCCGGGAGCTGGTAAACCGATGAACACCGTTTTGGCAATTGTTGTGAACATGTGCAATAGCCGGAAAAATTGCTCGGACTGTACTTTTTTTACATCCGGTGTATCCCAAAATCGGAGTCGTTGGCACTTATTTAGGAGAGTGGTCTGAGTGAAGGTGAGACTGGTCGATCGAAGAGGTTAGATTAAAGATAGCTTGGATTGAGTTTGGTCAGGCGGTAGCTAAGGACTCGCGCAGTGCGTGAGTCCTTAGGTTGGATTAAACGTAGTATGGCTTAAGCGTATCTTAAATTTAGCGGATGAATATTAAAATGAGTGAGATCTTATGCGAATCTGCAAATCCCATCACATCCGGTTGGTCGAGCGAAGTTGCTTGGGCCGCTGCTGCCGCCAGCGGTGATTCCCGCGCCCGACGAACATTGGTCGAGCATCTGCTGCCTCGGGTTCGACGCACACTGTCTTATCTCGTAAAAAACAAAACAGAAACTGACGATTTGACCCAACGGAGCATGATTCAGTTACTCCAGTCTATCCATCAATTTCGAGGCGAATGCACCTTGGCCTATTGGTCCGATCGGGTGGCCATTCGCACGGCGACGAAGCAGTTTGAAAAGCGCAATCGCCGGGAACAATTGTGGAAACGACTGGGAGCGAATAACCACTGCTCTTCGACAGTTGTGGAACCCCAGCTGGAGGAGCAGACCGATCAGCAGAGGCTTCGACGGAGACTGGCCGAAGTGATGAGTCAACTTCCGGCACACAACCGAGTCGCCATCGTGTTGTTCTATTTGCACGACTACAACATCGCGGAGATCGCTGAGCTGACCGATTGCCCGGTTAACACCGTGCGAGGACGGTTAAAACGGGGTCGAAAAGCCATTAAAAAAGCACTGGAGCTCGATCCCTGTTTTGCGGATTGGATTCAAGGGAGAGGAAAATGAACCCCCAACCCAACTGCGCCCTGACCCAGACCGACAGGGCGATCAAGAGGTTGATGGAGACCGATGAACTTGCCGGTGCCCACGGGGCGCTGGATGAGCTGGCTGAGCGCCGCCTGGTGGGCCGTATTCTCGGCGCAGCCGATCAACCCTCAATAGATGAAATCGACATTACACCGCTGCACCGCCGCCGTCGGGGCTGGCGCGTGGCCGTTGTTGCCGCAGCGATCGCCGGGTTGTGTGTGGCGGGCTGGACGGTTTGGCACCTAGCGGTTGACGAACGGCTCCCATCCGTTGACGTGGCAATCTCCGATTCACTGCCTTTATCAATGGGTGCCGCCGAGCAGGCGTCACACCCCCCATCGCCACCGGCCCCACTGTCAGTCGAGTCGCCGGTGGCCTCAGGGGTGATCGAGCTGAGCGCTGCGATTCACTTGGTCGCCGAACCTTCGGCGCAGTTCACCTGGGCCAAAACAGATCCGCAGCAGCTATCGGTTGTACTGGACCACGGCTCGATATGGATCGCCGTATCCGAGAAGATGAAACACTCACCATTCGTGGTCCGGACGCCACAAGGTGAGGTGTGGGTCACTGGAACGGTATTCGGCGTTGCGGTTCAAGGTCCCACTGTGCGCGTCCAGGTGCTGCGCGGATCGGTGAACGTACTTGAACTCGACGGCGCAAAACGAAGCGTGTCCGCCGGGCGGGAATTGGTGCTGGGTGTCCCGGGCACTCCCCGCATGACCGGCTTGAAACAGCATAAACAGTGGAATCAACTGGTCAGCACCGGACTGGTCCGCTCCGCTGATGTGCCGATATTGCCCGGAACTAAAAAACGGATAAAGCGGTCATCGGCGCGAAAGAAGGGTTCGACCGGTGTCTCTAACAGGCCCCGGTCTCATGGACCGTCAATCAGACAATACCAAACGCAGATTCGCACCTTGCGACAACAACGGGATTGGCGCGGTGTTGCCAAAATCTATCAGCAGCTGATTCGAGACCATCGACGAACAGAGAGTGCACAGGCAGCAATGGTTGCCTTGGGCACCGTACGGCTGGAAAAACTCAATGATCCCCATTCGGGCTTGAGGTGGTTTGAGAGCTACTTGGCCACCGGTCATCGCGCCCTGCGACCCGAAGCGATGTGGGGAAAGGCAAGGGCCTTGCGCGCTATCGGTGACCGGGCTGAAGAATCAAAGGTCTTGGAGAAATACATCGCCGCTTTTCCCGACACATCCGCCTCTCAACGTGCTCGTGCTAGAATGTCTGAGCTCAAGCAACACGGACTTTGATTGCCCGTGCCAACGACGATGTACAAATCACTGCTCCCCCTGGCCATTCTCCTGTTGACCAGCTCATCCCTGCGGGCAGGTGCGAAGAGCGGGGAGGCGTCCAAAAGTGCACCGGATAAACTGCTGTTCAACGCCAACCAACACCACTTTAGCACTGAGCTGATCGAGCAGCTGATCGTGGCGATTGAGTCACAGACACTGGATCTCGCGCCAGCCATTGCTGTGGAGCAATGGACGCCCCCAGAAACGGTTCGGCTGTCGACCCCACACGCATCCGAGAATCTGTTGAAATCCAATCGAGCCCTAGGGCTTATCTCGCTGGAACGAACCGCCACCGGCGTTCATCTGCGGCTGAAGTTGTCCAGCAATGCTCAGCATTGGTCGGCCGATCGGAGTATTGATTTGGTAGACGAGATAGCGCTGGCCGAGACGGTCGCGATAATCGTACGGCGTGCCCTGGTGGAGTCGTTGGCCCCAGATGGGCGAGAGGACCCAGGCGAACGTCGATTGGCCGAAGAGCAAATTACCGATGGGGAATCCCCCTGGGTGGGTACGTCGTCAACCGAGACCACGGGCGCGCGTGTGAACGAAGTAGTACCAGCGTCTCCGACCCTTTCCCGCTGGGCAATTGCTTCTGGGTATGCCATCACATTGCGCTCCGGTAATGTTTCTCCCTCCCATGGTTTCAGCCTGATGTCGCGACTGCGGCTCAGCGGGCCGTTGGTCGCCTACTTGGGCTACACCCAGTGGGGCCCCCTCACATACAAAGACGACGTACTCGAGCTTCAAGCCAGGTCCCATATTCTGGATTTAAGAATGGGGTTGTCGGCCTTTCGGGGACGGTGGGAAGGCGCCATTTCCACGGGGTTGATGGTTGACTACGTGACGCGAGCTCTCGATCCCGCGAGCAGCAACGTTGAACTTGTGAAAGACGGCGCTTCAGTACAGGTCGCTGCAGTCCTCGCACTCGGTCTTCGAATCCGCTTGGTCCACCGCTTCGGCGTCTTCCTTTCCGCGGGAGCTGATCTGTTCATCAAGCGGCCGGTGTATGCAGTGCGGGTAGATGAGGGGCTGCAAACGGTCCTTAACCCATGGCTGGTGAGCCCCCGTGGATTGATGGGTCTGGACATGGACATTTTCTAAGATGAAAGCAAATGGGATTTTGAGGTGGGCAATGACGAAGACGCTCAATACTGTTGGTCGCAACGCGGTGTCACGCTGTCTCTTGGCAGTTGTCTTGGTCGTTGCAGCGAGCTGCCGGGAAACCGTAGTGTTGGGTCAGTTTGATGTTGGCACGGATGGGGAGGACACAGAATCTGATTTCCCGCCCGAAGATGAGATCGAAACAGCCGGAACCGTCGACGAAGCGCGGATCTGTTGGGTGCAACCCGGTCAGGTGCTCGACTCGGCAAAGGGCACGGACCCGTCGGACAATTGGCGCTTTTTTGCGAAAACGACACAGGTCCAATTTGCCAAACGGGACGACGGTTCGATATTCATCGCCACCCCGGAATCGATCGCCCTGTATCGGTCAACCGGGGAACAAGTGTGGAAAACGCCCTTTGCGCCGGACGGCGGGTACCCTTCGGCGATTCTGCCCCATGCCGATGGGGCACTGGTCACCTTGGGGGGGCGAATTCCCGATTCATCAATGCCCACAGAATCGAAACCGCAACAGGAATTGCACCGCTTTGACGAGTACGGTCGACATCTGTGGAGCACCCCGATTCCCGGGGGGCGGGTGACGCTAATACCTCCCCACACGATTGCGGTGGCGGGTTCCTTTACAAATCGCTTGTTCCTCGGCAAAAATAGATCGAAAGTTCTTCAATCCGACCGCAATGGGGTGACCGGATATCTGGCCTTCTTTGATCCTGATGGAAACGCGCTCAATGCCTATGTGCTCGATACGGCGATCGAACCCCACGATCTGCTCTTACGGCCAGACGGCACAATCCTGATTGTCGGTGCTCTGAAAATTGACAATGTGGATTATGGCGCTCACGCGGTCAAGTTGGATCAAAAGGGATCCCAGTTCAGTCTGTTCAAGGCGGCTTACGCGTCCAACAACTATCGGTTGCAGCTGTTTAAAGGACCGGCAAATTCGGTCTTCCTCGCCGGTCACTTTGATGAGCGGATTCACCTCTATGATCCTTACGGGTCGCATCACCGGTTCGATGCGGCGGTCTACCCTGGCTCCCACCAATTCGATTCATACTATTTTGCCAACTACCTGCTCACTCGTTACACGCCGATAGGAGAGATCGATTGGGCCTTTGCCGGCGCGTCCGACAACGCAAAGAATCGAGAAGAGATCGGTGTCAACGGAATTGCACTCGATTCGGAATACAATCTCTTTCTGGTCGGTGTCGCGCATGGTGAAGTGCTCTTCGGTCAGGGGCAACCGGGCGAGGCCATTTTGGACAGCAACGGGGAAAGCACCGGATATGTAGCGCGATTCAAACCAGACGGATCGTTTGACCGTGCCGGGAGATTGACCATCGAGACTTCTGCTGCACCGGTACAACACGCGGGCATCATCCCAAACTCGGATGGAAGCGCGGTCCTGATCTCCAAGTTGTTTGGTACGGCCCAATTGCGCCTCGTCGATGGGACCGAATCGGTGTTCTCTTCGCCGGCAACCAGAGAACAGTTATTCCTCATCGGCTTGTGTGCAGATCCGCCGATCATCCGCGATGATCGAATAAGCCCCATCGAAACGGAGGAGCTCATCCATGGACGGGTGTCGAGAACCCATCTGGACAAGCGTCACATCCCGTAGTATCGGGTCGTTCAGATCATGCCGTGTCCGATAGGCGAACTGTTCTAAGAGAGGTGTTGTAATGAAAATCTACCAGGTTCTTTTTTCTCACGATTCATTTTCATGGCTGTTGCTCTTCACGTCCCTCATTTTGGGGTGTCAATTGACGCGCACCGGCGCTGCCGAGGAGCAATCTCCCTCAGAAGATGAACGCAAAGAACTGCAAAAAGTCGTCGAGGTCGCGCCAACACGCACTGATGCTGAAATTGAGCGGGCCCGACATACTCGCGTGTGTGAGGCTGTCGTCTCTGAGGAGTCTGATCTATTTCGTCGATTCGGGATGGCACTACCCATCGGTGGTGGCGGTATGGCTTGGGTGGGGAAGGGATCGGATGAGGAAATAGAAAAAATGCGTGGGTTGATCGCCAAGTTCGGAGTTCAGGGCTTTGTGCTCGAGACTTGTCCCCAACAAACCTTCATCTTGTATATCTCCGGTGTCAGCGATGCTGGTCGGGTTAAAAAGATGATTCAGGAGCACGGCGCCCGGATTGAATTTCAGAGCTACTTTGGCTTTGGCATGGCGGAATCTCGTGACTGGCTGCACAAGCAGCTGAACGACGGATCCAAACGTCGAGCCATCATTGAAACCTACCCTCGAACCTATCTCTGCTACCGACTCTTCTCCATGGCAGAAGGGCCGGATCCATCGGATGAGGAACTGGCCAAATGCAATCAACTATCATTTGGAAAATTTGCCTGCATGTGGGAACACAACATTGCCGATAAAGAGCAGGAATGTGCCGCCAGCATCCGCGCCGCGCTGCGCAAGTAGCTTCAGGCTTGAGATATTTGCTTTGAAATCATTGAATAAAAAGGTCATCCCCGCGCAGGCGGGGATCCAGACCCCTACTGAGATAGATTCCCGCCTGCGCGAGAATGACACGACTTTCCGCTCTTGGGGTCAATTTGTCTTGGACACTACTGGTTTTACTCCTTAAACAGCAATTTTAAGTATGCGTTGAAGCTGCTGGCAACATCTAACCAGTCGTCTTCTGTGTTACGACCGGTCCACTCGGGCTTGCCCGACGCAAAAACCAACACGCGGCCGCCTCCATCATCTGTCAAATCCAAGTACATTTCCCCATCATCAGCGCCATTTAGCGTACAGGCAAACGGCACTACTTCCTTGGGGAGTTGTTTTTCTTTTCTCGCTTGGAGTATTTTATCAATAAGGAAGAATTGACCAAAATTCTCATAAAGCGAATATATAATTGGAAACGCAAATGTTCCTTCAAATGGATCTATTTTAAAACCATAGCTTTCAATTGTTCGGCCACCAGCTTTTAACATGAATTCTTCAAACGAAGCCGGAAGCGCTCTTCCGACAAGTGAGCGAAGCTTTTCAATTTGACTTTCACCTGCAGGGGAGATTTCGCTCTCATCGATTTCAATATTCCGATATTTCATTTCTTTTCCTTTTCCACATCAGTGGTGATACCGTCGCTCTCGGTGCGTCATTGTCAAAATTGTCGGCGAACCATTCAACGGCCTGCTCGTCCAGCAAAACGTGCCAATTCGGTTCGTCTGTTGGATCATACCGGTCCTCCTCGTCGTTGGAGTCCCAAGATCGGACAATGCGATTCTTCTCTTCTTTGAGAGCTGAAAACAGGCGGCGAAGTGCTTCAAACCTTTTTGGTGAGTGTACTGAAAACTCCAAATAGAAGTATTTATCGCGCATAATTTTGTTCCGTTTCTCGCTCACCGCCAACCAACACCAAAGTTTTTGTCCGCAAATCCCCAATTCAGCAGCGTGTATCGCATCCGCACACTTTATCAGTTTCTTCTTCGATCTACGGCACTTAATTTTGTGGCACTCCCACGGTTCTGTGTAGAGTTATCGGAATCCATGGAATTGAATATGTTGACGCTGTCTTGGACCGCCTATCTGCTGTTGCGGCCGCTGGCCCTCGATATTTGACCATTAATAGAAACCTTATACAGGACGTTCGGTTGGTCGTGTTATCCATCGTTCTCGTACACATGGTAGCGGGCGTGCACCGACCCACGGACGGTGGCCCCTGAGTGCCTAAATATTCAGCATGCCGGATAAAACAGAACTGTAAAAATGAAGGAAAGGTATTGACCGCGCTGTGCAACGAAGATTTATTGATCACCGTCTGAAGGTCCAAAAATCCGCAAATCCGCGGTTGCTGGTATCGGATCAAAGAACGGAATCCATCGCGCAAGGGGTGCTTCATCATGAAGGAATTGAGGGCAATGATGTGGGTTGGCACAGGTGCCGTATCGAGGATCATCTCCAACGCCGCCGCTTTGGCGACGGTGTTCCTGTTGTTGACGCCGGTCGGGCACGCACAGGAGTTCAACGTCGAGACAATTGAGATCCATCCGGATGTCACGGTGATGCAGGCCGAAGGGGTCTATGACGAAGACCTCGGTATGGCCACCACGATCTTGCCGCGCCAGCTGATCGCCAAGGCGTTTTTCAGCGCCCACGCGGACCGCTATGATTTTCTGGTTGTTTTTACAAATTTTGCGTTTCGCTTCATCGAGCCCGAAGTTTCCGCGTCGTACCTCGCCGTAAAAAACGACACCCAGGGTGTGGGCCAGCCCCTGTTCAACACCGCCGAACAGTTCGGCAGTCAGGGAACCCTCCAGGGATTCATCGACATGGGAGACCTCGGCGCCATGGCTTCCGATCCGTTCGACAGGGCGTTCGACGTCACCATGGGAACCCTGGCCCACGAGCTGCTCCACCGCTGGGCTGCGTACATTCACTATCAACAAGAGGACGGCACCCTGAGCAACGCGCTGATCGGCCGTCGTCAGAGCCACTGGTCCTTCCTGTTCGACACCGGCGGCTCGTTGCTCTACGGCAACGATTGGACGGTCAATCCGAACGGCACCTTCACCAGCCTTGCCGGCCAACGCTACTACAGTCCCCTCGATCTGTATTTGATGGGGCTGGCCGACAAGACCGAAGTCGAGCCGATGCTGCTCATCGAAAATCCGGCCGTCGATCCCGGGGGATTTCCCCAAGCCAATCTCACTATCGAAGGGGCTGCCCGGACCGTCACCATCGAGAGCATTATCGCCGCTGAAGGGGAACGGGTGCCCGATGTTCACCAGTCGCAGAAATCGTTCAAGCTGGCCACGGTGTTCCTGACCCGACCGGGAACCTACGATGAAGCGGACCTCGTCGGTATCCGCGCCATCATGAACAATTTTGTCTTGTGGTTCTCTGCATTGACCGACGGCCGCGGCCAAGTGACGATCGATTCCCCGGCGCAGGTCGACGTCCCGCACAATCCCGGCGTCGACGATCCGGTGTTCGATCCCCGGGACACTCCCCCGGAAATTAGCGAGGGCGTGGCCTGGTTGAGCGACCGCCAGCTCGCGGACGGCAGTTGGCAGGATGCGCCGGAGACAGGAACGCGGGACACCGCTCAGGCGATCAGCACCCTCAGCACGTTGGAACCCGCCGACCCGACCATTCCCGCGGGCTTGGGTTGGCTGCTCAGCGACGACACCGGCACAACCGACTATCTCGCTCGAAAAATCAACGCCGTGCTCGGGCAAGACCAAGCTGTGGACGAACTGGTCGCCGAGCTGCTCAGCTGGCAGAACGTGGACGGCGGCTGGGGCAGTGCCCGAGGCTACAGCAGCGCCCCCCTCGACACGGCCATGGCCCTGACTGCCCTGTGGCAGGCCAACGTGGCCGAGGTGAACGTCATCGCGCCGGCGATTGCGTTCCTCAAGGCCCGTCAATTCGCAGATGGGGGATTCGGCAACGATGATCTGTTTGCCACCATCCAATGCACCGCCCATGTGCTGCAAGCTCTGGTCCCCTTTGTCGAAGACTATCAGCTGGAACAACTCCTTCAACAGGGGATTGCCTGGCTCTTGAGCAAGCAAAACAGTGACGGCGGGTTCGGCAACAGCCCGAGCACAATTTACGACACGGCCCAAGCCGCGATGGCGCTCAAACAATTTGCAGTCGACCAAGAGACGCTGCTCATCGCCGCCAATTATCTGTTGGGATTTCAGCAGAAGAACGGCAGTTGGTTCGACAGTGCCTACCAAACCGCGCTGGCTGTTTCGGCGGTGTGGACCGTTTCGGTGGAGCCCGATCTGGCGGTGGGAACGGCGGGGATTCAATTCATCCCGTCAGCAGTCACCGTCTTGCCCACCGAGCTGACAGTGGAAGCCCAGATCACCAACCACGGGTTCACCGACGCGGTCGAATCGACCGTCGCCCTTTACGACGGAAGCCTCGCCGATGAGGCCAAAATCGGGGAACAGCGGCTAGCTGTTGCCGGTCAAACATCGCTCGTTGTCACCTTCGGGGGCGTGACCATTGCCGATGGAGATGCCCATCGCTTCTACCTGGCCCTGGACACCCAGGACGAAGTCGACGAATCCAATGAGCGAAACAATGTCGCCCTCAAGATGCTCTATCCGGAGCCGACGTACGAATTTGAGCTCACCTCCGGGGATATTGCGGTGTCCCCCGACGAGGTCAACGCCCTCGAGACGGTCGAGATCCATGTCAACGTGGCCAATCGGGGCACCCAAAACGGGTACAACATCCCCCTGCGGTTCACCATCGAAACATCGGTCGAAACCCTGGTCATCGCCGAGCTCACCGCAGACATTCCCGCGGGAGAGAGCGTCCAGAAAACCCTGCTCTGGGAGGCGGATCGCATCGGAGAAAACATCGTGCTGGGGGTCGAAGTGGATCCGGAAGACGCCACCCTCGAGATCGACGAAACAAACAACGGGGGATCGACCCTGCTGACCGTGATCCAGCCGACCCAGCCGAACCTCAATGTCTCCTTCGAGGAGATCATCATCGATCCCCTGCCGGCCCTTCAAGCAGGGGACGCCACCATCGAAGCGACGATCAGAAACAACGGCTATGCCGCCGCCACCGATGTGGCCGTCGATTTTTTTGAGGGGACCGTTGCCACCGGGCAGCGGATCGGCCGGGTGGTCATTGCTGAGCTGAACCCGGGCGAAGAGGCGGTAGCCCAGCTGGACTGGCAGTCCATCGACCACGCCGGAGATACCCTGATCACGGTCGCGGTGGATCCGGACGACGCGGTGCTCGAAGTCAAAGAGACCGACAACGTCGCCTTTGTCCCCCTGACCATTCTCAGTCTGCCGGATTTGATACTCGCCACCGGGGCCATTTCATTCGCACCGCAGATCCCCAAAGAAGGGGATCTGGTCAACATTACTGCCATTGTCCAAAACGCGGGGGAGCAGGCCGTGGAGAACGTCGAGGTCATTGCCCTCGCTCAGGGGGAGGGGATCGGCACGGTGATGCTGCCGCGGATTGACGGGAACAAAGAGGCCACCGCCGCTTTTGTTTTCGATACCACCGGGTACCAGGGCGGGATTCCGATCACTGTCAGGGTTGATCCGTCCAATGATGTGGTGGAACAAAATGACGGTAACAATACGGGGAGCAAGACCCTCTCCGTGCAGGACAGCGATCTCTGGCTGACCGAAACCCATATCTCACCCGACGGAGACGGGGTGCAGGATCAAACCGAGTTCTCTTTCCGCCTGGACGTCCCCCAGTCGTTTGACGTACGGGTCGTGAACATCGAAAACGAGACAGTGCGAACCTACACTGGTTCCGAATTTGACGGTGCTGACGGCGGTCGGATCATCTGGAAGGGACTCGACGATCAGGGGCGGCTCGTGCCGGACGGGGAGTACCACATTCAGCGGGTCGATTTCGATAACACCGTGTTGAGCAGTCTGCCCGTGGTGGTGGATACCAATCGATTGCCGATGACCCAAGCGATTGGAACCGAGCACCTGCTGCAAAACAACCTGACCTGTCTGCTGACCTACATCGGAGATACCGCTTGGTTCCCCCATGACAGCGGCTTGCTCCTCGATGTGGATGATCAGTCGGATGACGCGGCCTATCCCACCGGACTGTACACCATCGCCCCCGATGGAGAGGGGGTCACCCGGATTACCCCGTGGGAGTGGAGCATCGGTTCGAGCATCGGCCCGATGAGCCTCTCCCCGGATGGGGAGATGGTAGCGTTTGTCAGATACTGGCGGGAGAACTACCAGAATCACTATCAGCTGTGGCGCGCGGATCGCTGGGGCGAAACACTGACCCTGCTCGAAGAGGAGGCGCGGATCATCGCCTTTTCCTGGTCTACCGACAGCCGTCACCTCGCGGTCCACACGAGACCGACCGGCAGTGACGAGAGATTGTACTTGGTTCCCACGGACGGCGTGGAAAAAATAGAGATCGAGGCGGGCACGCAGATCAGGCTTTGCCAATCCGGCACCAGGGACAGCACTATCAACTGTTGGTCACCTTCCGGGGACAGCCTCTACTATTCCGATTCCAGCGCCCTGTTCGTGGTGGACACATCGGGCGTCAAGCGATCGGTGCTGCCGGCGGACCAATACAACTTTTACGCGATGGACGGACCCCATTGGCTGACCGATGACAAGCTGGTGTTCAAGCACCATAGCTACCAGGCCAACCAGTCGACGGTCTCGGTTGTCGACCTGTCGGCAGTGGACATCGAAATCTTCCCCTATGACGCCGAGGCCGAACGGTGGGTCGATATCGCGGTGAACAGGAAGGGACGAGCCGTAGGGTTTGTCGGGCAGCGCAATGGTCAGCCCAGCATCTTTGTCGGCGATGAGTTCGGCAACGCTGAGGTCATTTATCACGCAGAGCACAGCGCTCGCCTCGACAGGCCCATCTGGTCCAAAAACGGAAGGAAGCTGACCTTTTTGGAGGATGCTGATGAGTGGTCACCAGGAGGAGGTGACGGGGAAGGGGAGTGGTCGGGCGAGCCATCTTCGCGGGCGGCCGGCTCGCGGGCCGGTGGGGATCCGTTCGAGGACGATCCCTGCATGGGCCCCATCGATGTAGTTGTTTACGACGCGGTCGAGGCGACGATCCACCGGACCTATGTGTCGAGCTATGACATGTGCAACATCCCGTCCTCCTTCCACCTCTATCAGCAGCAGGGCGATGGTTGGGAGAAAAGCGGCGTACTGCACTTTACCGAGACCCTCGAGACCCAGTCAGTGCTCCTCACGCCTGACCCGCAAAATGCGCAGACCTCAATCACCCTGCGCATCGAGCAGCGCGGTATGGACGAGGCCCATATCGACTACCTGGCCCTCGATGTGGACGGTGTGGCGCACAGCCCGGTGAGCGCGATTGATCCGGCCACCGGGGACAGCGTCCTCGAGGCCCTCACCATGCGGGACGATTCGGCTGTCGATGCCCATCAGCGGACCGTTGACGTGACCTGGCGCGACGTGCCGGCCGGCACTGAATTCCGCCTCCTGATGCACGCCAGCGAATTGGAGCACGCCGCAGCGTTGAGCACATTCTACGATCGGGAAGAGGAGGAGTGGTTCCATTTCAGAAGGGAGTCGTTGCGCTGGCTTTCGGACAACGTTTCGCTGATCGGGTTCGACACCCACGGCCTGTTTGCAGTCACCCCCACGGAAGCTGAAAAAACCTACTTCCCGGTGGACCCACGCCGGATTATCGAAGAGCACGATCGGCCCGTCGCTTATGAATCCCCGCTGGGCCGGTACATCACGTATGTGGAGTACGTCGACAGCAGCAGCGTCTGCTACGATTACGGTCACCGGGATACCTGGGCCTTGAGCTCCCTGCTCAATCTCACGGCCGATCTGAGACTGTCGAGAAAGAAATCGGCGATCCGAATCAAGGGCATCGCCGCGGACAAGCACTTTTCGCACTACACGCTGGAGTACGCCGAAGCAGACCAGCCCGACCAATGGCACTTGCTGACCCCGCCGGCGGAGTTGCCGGTGGTCAACGGTCAGTTCACCAGTTGGGTTCCCCCTCGCAAGGGGACCTACTATGTGCGGCTCACCGCTTCAGACCGGGCGGGAAACCGCGCGACGGATCGCAAACGAATCTCCTGGGGGGTGTTGTCGAGCCTTACCGGATTGTACACAGATCGGGAGCATTTCTCCCCCAACGAAGACGGGATAAACGACACGGTCAGCCTGCACTATCGGGTGTTGGAGCCGGTCAACCTGGTGGTTGAAATCCTCAACTCGAACGATCGGATCATCAGACGGATCACCAAGGACCACGACACGATCCCGCCACAAAACGGGGAGGACTATCTGGAATGGGACGGCACCGATGATCGCGGAGTCGTCGTGCCTGACGGCCGCTACACCCTGCGCATTTTTGACCATGAGTTCTTCTTCCAGGTGGACAATACCAAGCCGTTGGCGCAAGCGGTCATTCGGCCGATGGACTTTGAGTTGGTCTGCCGGCCCGGTGGTTCGTGTTTCTATCGGGTGTACGCGCCGGTTGAGGGCCTCCTGTACGATGAGCATCTCAAAGAGTGGCGCATGGAGAGCGGCGAAGGGGCTAATCCCCAGTCCTGGCAATTGTTCAAGATCGACAAGAGGAACGCCGCCCTGCGAGAGGACGGGGAGCTCGTCTTCGATGAGCAGAACCAGCCGTTGCCGACTCAGCTGGCGGCGATCGAGAGCGACCAGTTCGAGCGCTTTGTGGGACACAAGATTCGCGCAACCGCAGAAGACCATGCGGGCAATTCGACGACCGGGATCACCGATTATCTCGAAGAGAAATTGCTGATCACCGGGTTGAACGGCCATCTCGTCCCATTGGTGAAAACCCCTGGGGGCGGGTTGAACGAAGCGACCGCCAACTCCCTGTTGTCCGCAGAACAGCCGGATCGGATAGTCGGACTCGAAACCGTCAGACTGCCCTTGGAAACGATCACCGTACAGTATCGCACCAAAGACCTGAGCTGGCACGACTCCCAGGTCTTCGACCAGCCGGCCTCCGGTCCTCTCGCGATCGACTGGGCGGTCAAGGGTACGCCGATTGAGGATATCGACGCCTTCAGACTCATCGGGATTGACGAGGCGCAAACCGTCTTCACCTCCAACGTGGTCAAGCCCAAAGCGCCGGTGGTGATTCCCGATGACGATGACAGTAGCACCTGCGATATCGACATCGATTTATGCGCCATGCAGTATTGCTTCTCGTTGGACGCGGACGATGTGTACAAGCTCTCCTTTCAAGTGCGCAGCGACGGAGATCAAGACTACGCCGAGTGGACCGAGTATGTGGCCTGGGATCAGTCGCAAGGGGACGAGATTTACCTTCGAGGGGCGATTCCCGCACCCCACTCCCTGCGGGACGGGTTTTTGTACAGCCTGAGGATTGTCGCGTATTCCAATAGCGGTTTCATCTCCGAGTTGAACAGCTACGAAAAATATGGGGAGGATTTGTATCCCCTGACCATTCCCTCCCGGTTGAGGTACTGCAACAACCACTTCACCCTGTCACAAGAATATCCCCCGGCGCCCTGCAACGAAGTGTCCGGGAAAATCCTGCTGGACCTGACGGGCAGGTACTATCAAATTCTTCAAACCGACTACTTCATCAGGGATACCCAGGGATACCGGGCAGTGGGAACCGTCAGCGGACACGCTCCCGTCGAGGTGGATATCAGCGGACTCCCCGAGGGCCGAACCTACGCCAGGGCCGAGGCGACGATCGCCTACGAGGGGCAAATCGGCACGGTCGATGTCATCGAGCAGGTGCTGATCGATCACACCTTGCCCGAGGCCGGGATCACCACCCCCTCAGAGGGGACCAGGATCTGTCCGCAACCGATCGTGGATGAAAACGGTGATTCCTATTTCGGGATCACTGTCGAGGGCGTTGCGGTGGACAATCAGCGGGTCAACGGTTGGTCGCTGTATTACCAATCCACAGGGGATGCGGCGCAATGGCACCGGGCGATCCAGCGGAAACGCGTCGGCGGGAAGATCGTCAATGTACCGATCGCGGCGAAAAAACCGATTGAGGGCCGGCTGGGCCGATGGGACATCAGCGAGCTGACCGCCGAGCTCGTATCGCTCAAACTGGAGGTCAGCGATGATGCGGGCAACAACAGCTGTTTTGTCACCAACTTTGTCGCCGATCTCGGGGTGAACGTCTGGGCCGCGCGCAACCCGACCCTCTTTTCGCCCAATGGGGACGGCGTGTTGGATGATGTGGATATCGCCTACACCATCGAAGAGCACGCCTACACCGACGTCAATATCTATCGCGTGGATGTCGATCAGACTCAAGGGGGCGAGGAGCAATTGACCCTGGTCAATACCCTGATCGTGAATCAATGGCACTTGCCCGGCGATGGGATGGCCAACTGGGCCGGTGAGGATTTCGGCAACGGGATTGTCCCCGATGGCATCTACAAAGCCGAGGTGGCTGCGACAGACGGTTGCGGGCTATCCGCAGCGACACTCACCGAGAATGTCGAGTTGGACAACACCCCCCCGGTGGCGGTCATCGACGCGCCTGAACCCGGCGATGAGATCGGCGTTGTCGTCGATGTGCGGGGATCGGTCAGCGATAAGAATTTTGCCACCTACCTGCTGGCAGCAGTAGATCCCCTGGGCACCGAAATCCCCTTGGGACAGGGATCAAACCCGATCGTGAATCAGGTCCTGGGCACCTGGAACACCTTTGGCCTGGAGGGTACGCGGGATCTGAGGCTGACCGCCGGGGATCGCGCGGGGAATATCGCCGAGCAATGGGTCACGATCGATCTGGGGGATCGCACCCATCTGATCAAGGAGTTCTTCGTCCACCCCCGGCTCTTCTCCCCCAATGGCGACGGGCAGTTGGAAGAGACAACGCTGAGCTACCTGCTCAACGAGGATCTCGGGGAGAGCTTCGACATCGTCATCGAGATTTACCTCGATAGCCAATTGAAGAAGAGTTTTTCAGCCATCGCCGTGACACCGGATCTCCACCAACACGCGTGGTTGGGAGAGAGCGATATTCCCGGAGAGGATACCGTTCCTGACGGCGTATACGAGCTGATGATCACCGCGGCACTCTCTTCTGATCCGGGGATCAGGCAAACCGAAAAATTGCACGCCGTGGTGGATCAAACCGCGCCGACAGTGGCCTTGATCTCGCCGGCCGAGCAGCGTTATTTCAAGGACGTGGTCTTGGTTTTCGGCTCTATTTTCGATCAGAACCTGTCAACGTATGACATCCGGCTCGTGGGAGAGAATCTCTCCGAGACGGTCATCGAGGAGAACCAGAGTCGCAGGGACCACGCCTTTGCCACCCTGGACGACCTGGCCGAAGGCCAGTTCAGTCTCGAGATCACGGCGACGGATCAGGGGTTGTCCACGACCCGGCGAACGATTGGCTTTACCGTCGATCGGACCCCGCCCCTGTTGACCCTCAGCGCCCCTGAACAGGGGACATTCTTTGGGGCGGAGACCACGACGATCCCCATCGAGGGTACTGTCGAGGAGCTTCACCTCGACCTGTGGCGCCTGCGCTACCGAAATGCGGCACATCCCGATCAGTGGACTGACATCATTCAAGGGGATGCCCTCCCTACCGGGCAGACGCTGGCGCAGCTCCCTGTCGGACCGGGCAGTGGGATCGAGGACGGGGTTTACGATATCTCGCTGCTGGCGACCGACAAGGCGGGCTGGAAAGCCGAAGCCGTCACCCGGTCGACGATCGACACCACTCCTCCTGTCGTGGCGATCACCGCTCCTGTCCAAGGGGGGTATGTCAGCGAACCGACCGGGCTTGTCGGTTCGGCGACCGATGCCAATTTTCAGGAGTTCACCGTTGATCTATCACCGGGGGAGTGCACAAGCGCGGCTCGCTGGAATCGGATTCACCAGTCGAGTAAACCGGTTGAGCAGGGTCTGTTGGCCAGCCTGGGGGAGCTGCCTGACGATGGTCCCTACTGTCTGCGGATCGCGGCCACTGATCGGGCCGGGAACAGCGCTCAGCAACAGCTGGATTTCACTGTCGACACCACCACCCCTGATGCACCGACGTTGAGTGGAACCGTGCAGCACAAGACCTCCGCCCGACTGGAGTGGACCGCCAGCACCGCGTCGGATGTGGCCGGGTATCGGTTGTTCAGAGACGAAGAGATCGTCACCCCAGAGCTGTTGACCGGCACCGCGTTTATCGACGAGCTGCTCCAGGAAGGCACCTATTCCTACATGGTCCAGGCGATCGACCGGGCAAGCTTGATCAGCGAGCCTTCCAATCGGGTCGCCCTGCGCATTGACACCACGCCACCTGACGCCAGACTGATCGCGCCCGGCGAGGGCGCCTACGTGAGTGACTTGGTCGACATCAAGGGGATCGCCTATGCCGAGGAGGACTTCAAGGAGTATCGGCTGTCCGTAGGCCACGGGGCCGATCCCGTGTCCTGGACGGTGCTCCGAACGAGCCCGGTGCCGACCGGGTACGGCACGCTGGGGCAGTGGGACACCCTGTTTTACGAAGAGGCGGTGTACACCCTGAAATTGGAGGCCGAGGACATTGCCGCCAACATTAGTGAACATCGGATAGCCGTGACGATCGACAATACCCCCCCTGCGGCCCCTGTGTTGCTGACCGCGACACCGGTGGACTCGGATGTGGCCCTCACCTGGCAGAGCACCGGCGATCCGGATTTGGCTGGCTATCTGCTCTATCGAAATGACCAATTGGCCAATGTGTCCGGAACGGTCGTCGGCGATCTGTTTCCCTATCTGATTGTCGACACGGCCTACGACGACCAGGGGCTGCCCGACGGGGCGTTCGAGTACTACCTCCAGGCGATGGACGAAGCGGGGAACACCAGCGACCCGTCGAACCCGCTCACCGTCGAGCTGGATACCCATCCGCCCCGGGCCGTGATCGT
>JANQET010000414.1 GCA_028278265.1 Myxococcota bacterium | reverse complement strand
CCTGGAGGAGCCGGAAGATGGCCCGGACGGGACGGCAGACGCCCCGGAGGTATCAAGCTCAGAGCAGCCGGCAGCTGTGGAATCGGAGCCGCCCATGTCCAGCGAACCGCCGCCCTTGCCCGGTGACGCGGATGAAGAGCATGAAGAAGATGAAGACGAGGACGAGTTGGACGAGAAGGAGATCGCCGATGAGGACGAGGACGGCTGGGAGCCGGCCCGGCCGACCATGGGGCAGGTCCGGAGGGCGATTGCGATTCTGGCCGTGTTTCTCGTCGTTGCCACTGTGGGCACCTTTATTTTTCTTCGGTTTCGCGGCGAGGGTACCAAGGATTTCGACTCGGCGCCGATTCTCAATCCCGACGCGGAAAAGGGAACCTATCACTCGGCACTCTCCAGCCAGCGCCAAGCGGTCGGCGCAAAGACGGTCGAATCAACCGCAGTCGATTCCACGGCACAGGGCAAACAGCCGGCCGCCGAATCTGCGAATCCAGCAGGACAAGCCAATTCAGCGGACAGCAAGGCGCCGGCGACCGAAACACCACCGGATAATCCCTCTGTAGCAAATCAGACCGGTGACGATCCCCCCGCGGGAACGAACACCCCGTCGTTGACCCCGGAACAGAGCGCAAATTACACCGAATTGCTCAACCGGTCGCGCAAGGCCAGTCGGCAAGCCAAAATAGCACTGCTGCGACGAGCGGTTGCCGTCAATCCCAAGGGGGACGAAGCGATGACCGAATTGGCCGCCGCGTTGATGGAGCACAACGAGACCAGCAAAGAGGCGTTCGACTTGGCGAGCAAGGCCTCCCGGATCAACGAAGACAACGCGATGGCCTGGTTCATGCTCGGGTACTACAAGCAGCAACGGGGTAAAGCCAAAGAGGCGCAGGATGCCTATCAAAAGTGCGCCAAGGCCACCGGACCGCGAATTTACGTCAATGAATGTCGTCGACTGCTGCGCTGAAAGGTAAATCGCGCTATTTGATCCGCCCTTCGACGATGTCGATTTCTTCGGCGATGCGATCCGCGATCTCGGCAAAGTCGTTGGCCCCTTGATAGAGTTTGCCGTTGATGAAAAAGGTGGGGGTGCCCTCCACGCCCAAGCGCATGCCCTCGAGTTTGTCCCGTTCGATAAAACGCATCGCAGTGGGATCGGCGAGAGCGGCCTTAAACCGGGTCACGTCCAATCCGATCCGTTTGGCGTAATCGGCGAGGTCCTCGTCCGACAGGTCGGCGCGATGCTCGAACATCAAATCATGCATCGGCCAGAATTTGCCCTGCCGGTGCGCGGCCAATCCGGCCAGAGACGAGGCCACGCCGCGGGCATGGCTTCTCACCGGATAGAACTTGAACGTATGGGATATCTTCCCCTTGAAGCGGGAGTGCAGCCCCTTGAGCTGGGGGGCCAAGTGGGCGCAGAAGGGACACTGGAAACAGGCGAATTCGGTGATCACCACCGGGGCGGTGGCTGGGCCTTTGGTGGGGTGCCCGGTTGACTCGATCCGCTGCACCTCCTCGGGAAAGGCCGATTGGTGGCGCAGGGTGATCCCCGCGGAAATGAACTTGTCTGTCTTGTTTTTTCTAATCATTCTGACCACATAGCCCGCATGGCGCCGAGCGGTGACATCCCCTTGGGCCATGCAGTGGGCCAGGGTGCCAGCGCAGCCCTTGGTGTTTTTCAACCGATGCAAGGTGGCGAATACCCGTTTTTTCTGGGCGTCGGTCAGCTTTCCCATGTCCTCGCCGATCATCCCGTCGGCGATTCGGGCGGGGTCATCGGACGCATGAGCGCTCGGGGCAAGCCATTGAAATGCGATCGCCGATAAAATGGCGAGGGGAGTGATTTTCAACATATTAGCTCCTTTTTCATGGTCGTGCGTCATCACCAGGGGTACATCACAGTTGATCGGTTGGACTGGATGGGCTGCCGATTTCTTCATTTTTGGGGTGGCGACTTGATCAACCGGCCAGGCTCATGGAGAATGTTCACTATGGACACGGATACCGACATCGAGACCAACGGCGAGGCACCGGAGGAAAAACCGTCCGAAAGGTATGTTCATACCCGCCGGGCCGATCCGATTGCCGTTGTCGGCGGATTGACCAGCACGGTGGGCATCGCGTTGTTGTTCGTTTTTTTGCCGATTATCGCCGCGGCCAGCAGGGCGTTGGTCGAGGTCGATGAATCCGACGTCCCGCCGTTTGAATACATCGAAGCACGATTGCTCAAGTTCGGCGAAGAGAAGGACAAGGAGGCCCTGCCCGATCGCATCGTGCCGGCGCTGCCCACGGCCCCCGAGGAGGTGCTGCCCCTCGACCGCAAGGAGAACAAGCCCCCGCCGCCCAAACCGGTGGCCAAGAAGCCGAAGCGGCAGGCCCAGGCCGTGACCGACAGCAAACTGCGTCAAGTGTTCGACAAGGCGCGGGCCTTTGCCGAGATTCAAGACGACTATGTGCCCGAGGGCCATCCGGACGGGGTCCCGGACGGGGATGTCACCGATCCCAAACTGGCCTCCATCGGAGCGACTTACGGCCATCGCATCAAGCGGGTGTTTGTGGAGCACTGGGTGGTGCCGACACTTCTCTCCGAGGCTCAACTCAAGAAGCTGAGAGCGAAGGTGAATTTCAAGTTTGATATCAACATGGTAATCGTTTCGGCGAAGTTTACCAAAAAGTCCGGCAACCGGATGTTCGACGATTCGGTACAAAACGCGATCGATCAGGTTCGGGCCAAGGTGCGGTCGCTACCCCCACCGCCCGAAGCCATTGCCTCGAACGTGTTTGGTGGTGGAATCAACATCACCTTCAACGGCCGCGAGGCGAGCTACGAGTAATCCACTCGCTCCTTTGCCCCCAAGGGGCGGGAGTGGAATTTGGGGCGTCTGATCGAGTTGGGATTTTTTCCGCCGCCCTTTACGTTATAAAGAAATTGTGGTGAAACGAGCCAGCGGAAACGAGGTGAAACATGAAAGGCGCACTGAGCCTTCTGGTCTGCATGGGGATTCTCATCTGTTCGATCGGCATGCTGCCGCGGAACGCCGTCTCCAATGACGAAAACGACGAGGCGGCCGAGGAACCCCTACCCACGCTAAAAGAGAATGCGCCGTTGGAGATCGAGCTGTGGGGTGGCATTCGGGACCTCTACAAAATCGCCGCGCCGTTGCCTCTGGGCCAGGAGGCCACCGCCCGGGAGGTTCAGCAGACCCAGATCACCGACTTCAAGCTGTCCAGCCTCTTCGAAGTGATCTCCCCCAAATCCTACCTCGCCGACCTGGCAGCCGAAGGGATGTCCATCGACAAGGATCCCTGGGTTCAAGTCGGCGCCCAAGGGGTGTCCAAGTGCCGGATCACCAAGGCCGGCAATCGGCTGAAACTCGATTTCAAGCTGTTCGAGGTGGCGCGCGGGGGCAAGGCGGTGCTCTCCAAGTCGTTCAGTGGGTCGAAAGACGGGGTCAAGAGCATGGTGCACAAATGGATCAACCAGGTCATCGGATACTACACCGGTGAGCCGGGCGTGTTCGGCACTCGCTTGCTCTTCTCCCGGCGGATCGGACCGGGCTCCAAGCACATCTACACTGCGGATTGGGCCGGTGGGGATGTGGGTCGGGTGACGCGAAACAATTCGATTAACCTGCTCCCCGCTTGGGGGCCGGGGGGATCGATTTACTACACTTCGTTTGTCGAAGGATTTCCCTACCTCTATCGCACCGGGCAGCGCAAACCGGTGCTCTCCCAGCAGGGGCTGAACATGGGGGCTGCGTTTCACGGTGGTCGCATGGCGGTGGTCCTCTCCAAGGACGGCAATCCGGAGATCTATGTGGGCAACGCGAACGGTACCGGATTGCGGCGGTTGACCAACAGCGGGGCAATCGATGTCTCACCCACCTGGAGCTCCGACGGATCCAAGATTGCCTTTGTGTCGAATCGCCATGGCTCGCCACAGATTTTCGTGATGGGGGCCGGTGGGGGCGGCGCCAAACGCGTGACCTTCAAAGGCGCCTACAACCAGACCCCCTGCTGGTGTCCGCGGCCGGGATCCAACCTGATCGCCTTTACCGGTCGAGATGGGGGCACCTACGACGTGTTTACGGTCGACGCGAATTCCGGTCAGATTCGGCGGCTCACGCAACATCAGGGACGCAATATGGATCCGGCCTTTGCGCCGGATTGCCGTGCGGTGGCGTTTCACTCGTCGCGGGGCGGAATCTTCATCTCCAACCCCGAGGGGCTCAACCAAAATCTGGTGATCAAGGGCAACGCCGACACGATCAAGTGGTCCCGTTAACCGTAGATCGTGCATCTCGATTACTTGGCCTTAAACTTATAGAGAACGTGCGGTGAGGAAGCGCGGGTCGGGAGCAGCGGATTGGGGACAGTGGGGTGAGCGCTAAGTTGATCTGAACAGACAGAACGTGGTTTAATCACACCAAAGAATGCTTCGATTTTTCACGACGCTTTTGATACTGCTCCTCGGTACAGCCCAGGCGTTTGCACAGGGTGCGCAAAAGTATGCCGGCGAGTGGAAGATCATCAAATCGAATCTGCAGGTGACCCTGAAGAGTTGGGGCCAAAACTGCGGTCCCAAACCCCAATCCTACGCCAACAATAAAATCCGCGAGGTGATCATTATCGCCCGGGGGGATCACTTGGTGTTTTCCAGAGGGGGTGTGCGCACGGACCGGTGTTGGTCCCCCAATCCCCGCATTCGGAGTACCGCCAAGAGCATCGGCGGTGGAAAGTGGAAACGAACCTGCAAAACCCCGCCCGATGATCCGAGATTTGAAGAGGGCAATTACACCCTGAGCGCCAAAGGGACGGATCGACTCGACTATCTGGCGGTCTCCAAGGTCGACTGGCGCTTGAAAGGCGACCACTGCGTCGCCCTGTTGCGGGAGAAGCGCGTCTATCTGCGCGCCAATGTGAAGCTGGACGATCGGCTCAAACCCCCGAGAGACGAGGACAAACCCCGGGATGCTACCGAACCGAGACCGGAACAGTGCAAGAGTCCCGGTCCGCTGAATCGCCTCAGTCTGCAGCCACGCCGCGTGCGCATCGGTCCGGGGGATCGCATCTGTTTTCGGGCGATGGGCCACGATGCGCAGGGGTGCCGGTTTCCGGTCGAAGCGGTGTTCCGCCTGACCCAGGAGGGACGCGACGTCCAGGGGCTGCTTTCCCCTACCGGTTGTTTCAGCGCCGGGGATACGGCGGCCGATTCCGAAGGGGTATATGTGATCGCCGCGCGAGCCGAGGGCAAGCGAGCGCTGGCCGAGGTGCAGGTCGTCTTTCCCGATCTCAGTGAATTGTTGTCGGCTCAATTGCGCGCCTCCGAGGAGTTGATGACCTCCCCGGCGGATGCCGGGAGCCCTCCGACCAAGCCCGCGACCGGAAAGATGCCGACCGCGGAAAAATCCGCGCGAGAAACCGAGTCCGCCGCTCCTCCGTCCCCTGCTCCGGCAGTGAAAACCGCCCCCTCCGAGGGTGAGACCGGCTCCTCCGGGGTGCTCCTCTGGGGAATTATCGTGGGCTTGGTGTTGGTGGGGGGCATTGTCGCGACGATAGTCGTGATGCGGCGGCGCGCCGCTCAACAGCTGGATGTGGATGACGACCGAGCGTGGTTCGGTGACGCCGAGGGGGACGACGACGACGTAGAGCGCGGCGTCGAAGTGACCTGTCCTACATGCCATCGATCATTTCCGTCCGGTGCGTTGTTTTGCCCGTTTCACGGGGTGGCCCTCGTTCCCGCCAAACAGGACCAGCACTCACTCGACACAAATAGCAAAAGTGAAATATCCGGCATGATTTGCCCCAAGTGCCATCGTGGCTACAAATCGGACGCGCGGTTCTGCCCGCACGACTCCCAAGGGCTGGTGCCCTACGAGGAGTGGCGAAAAAAAAATGTCAGTGTGGTCACAAAATAGGTTTTAAAAAAATTGAGATCCATTAAATGTTTTGTGCGTATTTGTAATAGACGCAGATTTGAAGTAGCTTTTTTAGAGTGACTTCGGATCGAAAAACGATTTTGGGATCGTTTTTTATGAATTATAATTTGTGTTTTGAGATCGAACACCTTGATTTAAAAGAGGTGCTTTTCTAAAATCAAGCCTTTCTTTCCACGGTGTTCGATGGAAAGGGACCCGAGTTTGCGCAAGAGGATTGTCACAGGTTGTAGAGTCTGCGACTAGGGCGATTCGAGGATATCTGAGATGAAAATTGTTTGTGAAAATTGTAACGCTAAGTACTCGATTTCCGACGAAAAAGTAAAGGGAAAGGTCTTTAAGATTCGCTGCAAGAAGTGTGGTGAATCGATTGTGGTCCGTGGGGACGCGCATAAATCGGCCGCATCTCTTGAAAAGCCCGAGATCCAACCCCCCGTGGCGGCCCCGCAACCGCCCGAAGCAGACGAAGAGAGCGAGATCGCTACCAAAGTCTTCGACTATTCGGGATTTCGGGATCGCGAGGGCGATGTAGCCGTCTGGCATATCGTCGTCGACGGACAGCAGCAGGGCCCCTACACCCGATCACAACTCCTGGAGTATCTCGAAGCGGGAAGCCTCGACGCCGAAACATTTGTCTGGCGCGAAGGGTATGACGACTGGATCCCGATGAAAGATTCGCCCGAGCTGATGGGCACCGAATCGGCCTCACCGATGGAGCAGCCCGACGAGGGCGGGTTTGCCGCTCCATCGTCCGGCGAGCTGTTCGATGAACCGCCAACCACATTTGATGGGGGCGGAGGTCTGTTCGAACAGGCCGGTGCCGAAGAGGGCGGTGGCCTGTTTACCGCCCCTGAACCAGAATCCGCCTCTCCGTTTGATTCCGGAGGTGGAGGACTCTTCGGGGAATCTGAGGAAGCTCCCCAAGAGCCCGCTCCATCAGAGGACGTGTTTTCTTCCACACCCAGTGGCCCGGCCCCGACCGGGGGACTGTTCGATGCCGAATCTGCCGGCGGCACATCCGATGGGTTGTTTTCCGGGGCAAGCGCCACCGGCGGGGCCGACCTGTTCAGCAATGCGGGCGATGATGGCAGTGGGGGCGGCATTTTCGCCTCCACCGACCAGCAAGCCGCTGACCCCCGGGTCGATGCTGAGAACATCATGATGACCGGTCAGCGCAACGAGAACTCTGTGTTGTTCTCCCTGACCAATCTGCAGGCACTGGCTGCCGGACCGGCTGCCGGCGGTCCCGCGATGGGCGGCGGCGGACCTGATCTCGGTTTCCCCTCGGCTCCCGCAGCAGCGCCTTCGACCACCGAAGAAGCCTCCGGGTTGATCGACATCAGAGCACTGGCCAGCTCCCTCACCGCAGAGCAGGAGAGCAATGTCGACGACCTCATTTCCCTGGGCGGAGGTGGGTTTACCCCGTCTCTCGGCGCCCCGGTGCTCGCCGCGCAGCAGGAGAGCATGAGCCTGGTCGTCAAATTGGCCATCGTCGCTGGCGGTGTCCTGTTGCTCGGCCTGATTGTCGTCATCGGGGTTTTCCTGTTTCAAGACAAAGAGGACGATCTTCAGCAACAACAGCAGCGGCAAATCGCCCTGCTCGAAAAGAAACTGCTGGAGATGCGCAATGATCCCGGGCAGGGCAATGCGGACAAGATTCAGGCGCTCGAAAAACGCATCGCTGCCGAGAAAGAGAAGTCCCCGGCAATAGCCAGCACCCAACCGGCGATCGGTGGAACCCCCTCTTCCGGTGACCACGGCAAAAAAAGCACCTCTTCGAGCACGAGCCGCGAACCAAAGCGGTCGAGTAGCGATCGATCCAGTTCATCCAGCCGGCGTTCCAAACCGAGCCGTGATGACCGTTCGAGCAGAGACACGCGCTCCGGCAACTCCTCGAGCTCCCGCTCCAAATCTTCGTCGGATCTGCTCAAGACCAAGGAGCCCGCACCCAAACCCAGAAAGAGCAGCGCCTCGAGTGAGCTAGATGATCTCCTCGGACCCGGGTCCGGGTCGAGAAGCAAGCCCAAGCCCAAACCGTCCAGCTCCGGTTCGTCCGGTGGAGGCGCCCCGCTGCCCAAGAACCTCAATCGCAGTCAAGTGCAGGCCGGCATGAAGTCCGCTGCCGGAGCGATCAAACGCTGTGGTCAAGGGGCTGGTGGAACGATTACGATGAGCGTGACCATCGCCAAGACCGGTCGCGTGATCAGCGCCAACGCCACCGGTGCACACGCCGGAACCCCGGTCGGACTGTGCGCCGCCCGCGCAGCGCGAAAAGCCCGCTTCCCCAAATTTGACGGACCCAACCTCAAGGTCAAGTACCCGTTCAAACTGTAGCCCGCCCCGCCTATGGTGCAGTCTAGCAGTTCTTGAGATATTCGCAGGCGGTGAGCACGCCGAACCCGCTGCCTCCGCGGGGGCAAAGGGGTGTGTTCTTCTCTGAACGGCCCGGCCCGGCGAGGTCGATGTGAACCCATTTGTTCTTGTTGATGAAGCGCTTGAGGAACAATGCCGCGGTGATCGCACCGCCATAGCGCCCACCGGTATTCTTGACGTCGGCCACATCACTGCGGATGCTGGCGTTGAGCTCATCGGTCAGCGGCAGGGGCCAAAACGACTCTCCGGCCCGTTCGGCTGCTGCCAGGTAGGCCCGCGCGACCGGTTCGTTATTGGTGAACAGACCGGCGGTGTATTGCCCCAGGGCGACCACGCAAGCCCCCGTCAGTGTGGCGTGATCGATGATCAACTGGGGATTGAGCTTCTGGGCATAGGTCAGCGCGTCGGCGAGAATCAACCGTCCCTCGGCATCGGTGTTGATGATTTCGACACTGATATTGGCCGCTGATTGAAGGATATCCCCTGGGCGCATCGCATCCCCGGTGATCGTGTTGTCGGTCGCCGGAATGATGCCGTGCACCTCCACCTGGGGTCTGAGCACGGGCAATGCGGCCATGGCGCCGATCACCGTGGCCGCGCCGGCCATGTCGGTTTTCATGTCCGTCATCGATTTAGCCGGTTTGAGGCACAGGCCCCCCGCATCGAAGGTCAATCCCTTGCCGACCAGGACAATTTTCTTGGCGTTTTTCTCAGCGGGTCGATAGACCAGGTGGATCAGGCAGGGCTTGCGGGTTGATCCGGCGGCCACGGCGAGCAATAGGTTCATCCGTTGCCGTTGCAGTTTGTTCTTGTCCAGAATCGAACACTCCAACCCCTGTTCAACAGCCATTTTCCGGGCTCTGTCGGCCAGTGCCAGCGGGGAAAGCTGGTTGGCCGGCTCGTTGACCAGGTCCCGGGCCAGGATAACCCCTTTGGCGATTGCGTTGCCCTCCTTGATCGCCGTACGACAAGCGTTGAGATCAGCCGCCTTGGGGAAGATGCCGATTTTGCCCTCCTTGGGAAATTTTGGCGACGGTTTGGCCAGATATTGATCAAAGCGGTAGTCAGCCAGCTGAAGCGCTTCGGCGGTAAGGCGAACCTGTTCGATCTGGTCGTCCCGGTCCCTGCTGTCGGTAAAGATGCCGAGTGAATTCTGCCGGTGGCGGGAGGCGAACCGTTGGGCCCGGCCGATGGCGTTGCGCCACGTGGTGGGGAGGATGGGCGGTTCCCCCAAGCCAAAGACACAGATGTACTTGTGGCCACCGTTGAGCTGACCCTGCCAGGTGAGGGTTCTTCCCTTTTGTCCCTTGAACGTCTCCTGCTCGGCAGCGACTTTCAGACCGCCGCTGACCAATCCGTTCAGCACGTCGAAGGCGGGATTGACCCCTTTTTGGACGAACGGAATGGCCACCACATCTGTCCGGAGGTGTTGAAGAAGCTTCGGTGTCCAATTGACCTTCATGGTTGATTTCCTGTCTGGACGAAAGTGTGCCCTGATCATTGAGGGTGCCCGGCAGGATGTGGATTGTCAATTTTTGCCCCTTCTCACCAAAGGTGCGGCGAAATGAGGTCTCGTTGGCGTTCGGATTGCCGTTCGCCGCCGGGATCGCCGTACAATGACCTGTCCGTTTGCCGTTGTGTATGCGCTCCAACATGCCAAAAAAATTGCCAAAATCCTGTCCGTTGGAGGTGCTCGCCATGACTGGCACAGCTGCTGCAGAAGGACCGGAGCGTTCGGACAACACAACCTGACCGTCAGCTGACATTGAAAAGGAGGTCGAAGCATGCAGCACACACAAAAACGAGAACACGGACAGTTGTACAAGATTTACACCATCATCGAGAAACCAGAGGGGCAGAAGGACTACTGGCTGGAGATCGGTATCGCCAGTGTCAACCGCGACGGTTCCCTGGGCGGAAGACTCAACGCGCTTCCGGTAAACGGGTCCATTCAGTTGCGCGAATTCGTGCCCCGAAACTCAGAGCGACGCCAAACCGGCGGAAGCTCAAATGCGCCCAACGGGCGGTACAGAGGAGAATGAAAGATGAAAAACCTACACAAAGCCATTATCACCGTCACCCTTTTTGCACTCATCGCCGTTGCTCAACAGGCCCAGGCCGCCGCGCCACAAGACACAGCGGTCAACATCAACACGGCGACCACCGCCGAGCTCAGCTACCTGCCGGGAATCGGAGCATCCAAGGCCAAGGCGATTGTGCAGCACCGGCAGAAACGGCCGTTCAAAAAAGTCGAGGAGATCATGCGGGTCAAGGGTATCGGCCGCAAGAGCTTCAAAGTGATGCGCCCCTACCTGACCGTACAGGGTCCCACCACGGCGACCAAGAAGATTAAGCCTGCCAAGTAGAATCGGCCCAGCCCCCACCCCGGCCCTAGGGCGAGGGTGGGGGCTCATACAAAAGCGTCGACCGGCGATCGAAATGACCGAAAACCTACAAACCGAGAATCTGCTCCAACCCCTTGCGCGCGATCGGGTGGTACGAATCGGCGTACTTGGCGAAGATTCGCCGGGCCAGCGCCTGTGTCGTCGCACCTCCCTGCAGGGTTTTGAACAGGGGTTTGACGAACTTCATCCGCCCCATTGAACCGAGGAACTTATCAATGCGATCAAAAGTCGGTTCATATGCCGACGCTGCGGCGATTTTGAGCCAGCAGCTGAGGATCTCCGCGTTTTTCGATCCGCTCAGGTGGAACGTCTCGTCCAACAGGGCGCAATCCTCGACGGCTATTTGTTTGGGCAACCCCTGAAGGTAGATTTGCCACAGTTCCGGGCTCCACTTTTGCGCCACGGCAGCCTCTGGACGGGCGCCGGTGGACCAGTCGGCGGCGAGGGTCTGAGTCTGGTTCAGCGCGCTGCTTTCGAATCGGGGGCTGTTCGAGGGGATGCCCGGAGCGCGAATCCACTGCTCGGCGCCCACCTTCTGGAGCGTTCCCGGCAGGTTCTGCTCGACAAATGCCTCGAACTCCTCGGTTGTGATCGAGGTGAAACCGAACCGCTCGATATAGTCGCGAATAAACTGGGCAAAGCGCTCCCGGCCCACGGTTTGCTCCAAGAGCGCGACAAACAGATATCCCTTCTCGTAGGGCACCACCGAGTAGACCTCGTCCGGATCCTGGCCACTGAGATCGGTTTTGAGGTGGGTCAACGGCGAGTCCTCGCCGAACCGCTCGATCTCGCCGAGCAATCCGTTGTAGCCAATGGCCGAGGCCAGGGCGACCGCCTCCTCATCTGCCAGGCGCTCCAGTATGCGGCGCTCGGCCCAGACGGTGAAGCCTTCGTTGAGCCAAAAGTCGTTCATTGTGGCGTTGGTCACCAAGTTGCCGGTCCAGGAGTGGGCCAGTTCGTGGGCCAAGACGTTGACCAGTGAGCGATCCCCGGCGAGCAGGGTGGGGGTCAGAAAGGTCAAGCGCGGGTTCTCCATGCCCCCGTAAGGGAAGGAGGGGGGCATGACGAGAAAGTCGAAGCGCTCCCAACGGTACGGGCTGAACAGCTCCTCAGCGGCGAGCAGCATTTTGTCGACGTCGGCGAACTCCCAGGCCGCGCTCTCGATCATCTCCGGTTCGGCGTAAACCCGCGAGCGGGGCCCCAGCTCACGGGCCTCCAGGTTTCCCACCGCCAGGGCGAGCAGATAGGCCGGGATTGGTTGGGGCATACTGAACTGGAAGACGGCCTGGTCGGGCTTGGGAGCGGCCCGGCGGTCCCCCGGCGCTGCGGACATCACCGCGGTCAATGGGGCGGGCACCGTGATTCGGGCGTCATAGCCGAAGCGCACCCGGGGGCTGTCTTGAATCGGCACCATCGAGCGGGCGTGGATCGGCTGACACTGACTGAACAGATAGGGATGGGTTTTGCCGGCCGTTTGAGCTGGCTCGAGCCATTGGAGGGCCGAGGCCTCTCGGGCGGTGCGGTAGTGGATCGAGAAGCGATCCGTGCCAGGGGGCAACTCCACGGTCAGTTTGGCGCCCATGAACGACTCCGTCGGCGCGAGGGTCCAGGCCACCTCCTGATCGTCGGCTGTGGCGATGCGGTCGATGGTCAAATCGCGCGTGTCCAGATCGATAGGGCCGCTCACCGGACTCTTGAGTGTGAGGGTCGCAGTGCCGGCCAAACAGTGGTGTTCGAAGTCGACCAGGACATCGAGGTTCAAGTGGGTCACCTCTCCCTGGTCGAGGTCGGTATATGAATGGGGATCTCGTCGGGCCATGGGGTCCTCCTGATTGTCTGCTGGGGTCTAAACAGTCTGTTTTCCGGTTAGTTAGCCCGATTCGGCGGGGATGGCAAGGAGCGAGCCGTTAGCGGGCCGGCAAAAAAATGCTTGTTCGAATTCTCTCAATGACTATAATCCCGGCCTGCTCGCCCGTGTGGCGAGGTGAAGACGGGGCCGTAGCTCAACTGGGAGAGCGCCGCGTTCGCAACGCGGAGGTCGTGGGTTCAAGTCCCATCGGCTCCACCAAAAAACCTTTCCTATCCCTCCCACATCGACTAACGTAGCCTCCATGAAAACAGCAAGAAGCCGGCAATTATTAGTAGTCGTCACCCTGTTGGGGACGGCCTGTGGATCGACTCCCGATTGCCCGACGGTGATTCAACCGCTCAGGCCCTCCCAGGCGATTATCAATCCAGCCGATACGGATCCGGAGATTGACCGGTTGTTCGGTGATCCGCCGATCACCGGTCGCCTGCCCAAGCAGACGCGGTGGTCTCCGGACGGCGAGTATCTGGCTTTTACCCGTCATCTCCCGGCGGCCCAGGGCAAACCCCGCGTGGAGCTGTGGTTGCATCAGGCAGCGGGCGGGGACGAAAAACCACTGGTCACGGACAAGAAACTCCCAGTGGGGAGCTACCACTGGTCGAGTGCCTCGCGGATCATTTTTGACGCCGAGGGGGATCTGTACACGGTGGATCTGGGGGGCACTGTCCGACGGCTCACCGAGACCGAGGCGCGTGAACAGAGCGCCCTACCGTCACCGGACAACGCCAAGGTCGCCTTTGTCCGCGATCACAACCTATTTGTGCTCGAGATTGACAGCGGGGTGGAATTCCAACTGACCACAACCGGAATCGCCCGACACCATTTCGGCGAAGTCACCTGGATCTATGAGGAGGAGTTCGGCACCAGCGCTGGATTCGGTTGGTCCAAGGACAGCAAGAAAATGTGGTTCTACCGCACCGATGAGACCCAAACCCCCCATCGAACCATTGTCGAAGACGCCACGGGCAAGACGCGACTACAGGCCTATCCCCGCCCCGGAGAGACACTGCCGCTACTGTCGGTAGGGGTGGTGGAGGTGCCATCCGCTGGCGGAGAGGCGCCCCAGCCGGTCTGGATTGATGTCAGCGGACGGTTCGATACCTACATCCCGCGGGTGTTCTGGCATCCCGAGGGAAAACAGCTATTCGTCACCACCCTCGATCGGCTACAGACCACCTTGTCCTTGCTGCGCTGTGACGCCCGGAGCGGCGACTGCTCAGAAGTGCTGGTGGAACGGGATCCCCGCTGGGTCAATTTGCTCGGCGACCCCCTGTTCATCCACAGCGGCCGCCAGTTTCTCTGGCTCTCCGAGCGGGATGGATTTGCCCACATCTATCAGTACGCCAGCGACGGTTCCCCGATCAAGCGCGTGACCCAGGGCAACTGGGTGGTCCGCTCGATCGATGCGTTCGACGAACAGACCAACAGCGTGTACTTCACGGCCAATCCCCAAAAGGTTATCGCCCACGAGGTGTACCGGGCGTCGCTCAACGACGGTACAATGACCCCGGTCTCGGCGCCCGACGGGGATCACCGCGCCCTGTTTTCACCTGATGCATCCCACTTTTTGGACACCCACTCTGCACTGAGCCAGCCCCCTCGAGCCGAGCTGTTCGAGAATTCCGGGAAGCGCATCGCCACCGTCGCCAAACAGGATCTTCAGCCGTACCAGGCGTCCGATGTGATCACCGAGATTTTTCCGGTCAACATCGACCAGGGCTTGTCGCTGATGGCGATGCTCACCCGTCCGCTGGCCCTGGAACCCCAAAAGCGCTATCCCGTGCTGGTCTACGTCTATGGGGGGCCCCACGCCCAGATGGTGCGGGACGGCTTTCGTGCGACCCACCATCCTTGGCGCGACCTGCTGGCGCGCAGAGGCATTCTCGTCTTCACCATCGACGGCCGGGGCAGTGCCGGGCGGGGACACGAGTTTGAGTGTCCGATTCACCGTCGTCTGGGCGAGGTGGAGCTCCAGGATCAACTATCCGGAGTGAACTATTTGAAATCATTGCCTTTTGTCGATCCTGGGCGTATCGGTATCTTTGGCTGGTCCTACGGGGGGACGATGGTGCTCAACGCCCTGTTGCGGACCGGGGATGTGTTTCGCGCAGGGGTCTCGGTGGCCCCGGTCACTGACTGGCGGGAGTACGATGCCCCCTACACCGAACGGTACATGCAGCGCCCCGAAGACAATGCCGAGGGCTATGAGGCGACCTCGTTGCTCACGGTGGCCGATCAACTGCGCCGACCCTTGCTGCTGATTCACGGGATGGCCGACAACAACGTTCATTTTGCCAATGCCGCGCTGATGGTCGACGCGTTCGTCAATTCGTCAAAGCAGTTCGAGGTGATGATCTATCCCGGTAAATCCCATGGTATTCGCGGGGGCCAGGCCCGGTCGGACGTGTTCACTCGGGTGACCCGATTTTTTGAGGCGCAGCTGTAGGCCGGGAAGATCATTTTTTTTGACGGTTTTCACCATCCCGATTTTCAGTGTAAAAAGAAGAGACAGACGACAATTTCGATCGCGAAC
The DNA here is from genome assembly GCA_028278265.1 of Myxococcota bacterium. Classification (GTDB taxonomy): domain Bacteria; phylum Myxococcota_A; class Polyangia; order JAAYKL01; family JAAYKL01; genus JANQET01. The sequence goes on along the minus strand of JANQET010000414.1, from coordinate 767 downwards.
CAACAATTAGAGGTGAACAAGATGAGTGATATTGAGCAAAAATGTTTGGAGATCTTCCCCACCTGGTTGGGCTCCCTGGGAGAGGACGTGCAAACCCTCCTCGACACGGTGACGGCCGATCAATGCAACGCCGAAGCCAAGCGGTGTGTGCTCGGCGGGATCAACTACCTGTTCAAGTCACTCGATTTGATTCCCGACGGCATCGATGACATCGGTTACCTGGACGATGCGTTCGTGTTGCGCCTTTCGGCCCGGCTGGCCCTCAAGGCCCAGGGAGAGGACGCGGCATTGAGCGAGAAACTCGGCCCGTTGGCCGAGGGCAGCGAATTGATTGAGACATTTCTCGAGGAGACTCTGTTCGAGCGATTCGGCCGCTACGTGGGTCGCCTGAGCAAGGGGGCCGCCCGGGGACGAACCGTCGACGAGCTGGTCGATGACGGGGCGATGTTCGAGGAGTTTCGTCAGGAAGCCCAGAGTTTTGTCCGGGAGTACACTGCTCCCAGCTTTTCCGCGGATCCCAAAAACCTCATTAAACTCAAGGCCTTCTTCGGCGCCAAATTACCAAAATAAGAACGTTATGGTGTGGGCGCGACCCTTGTGTGCGCCCTGTGGCCACCTCGTCGACCGGGTTTCTTCGACATCCAGGGGTAGCCATCTTCGACATCCAAGGGTAGCCGCGAGGGCTACCCCTACGTGCGCCGGGCATGGCGCGCAGCGCCAGGACCGGCGTTGGAGAGAGGAGCTTTGAGCGAACCGGAGAGGGACCC
>JANQET010000395.1 GCA_028278265.1 Myxococcota bacterium | reverse complement strand
CGCACCGGTCGATCACGGCCGGGGGGGGCCGGTGCGTTGTCGGCCGGCTGAAAAGCTCACCGAGTACGGCGAGATGGGCGTTATCCGCGAGCAAGCGCCAACCCGGTGAATCCGGATTTCTCCGCTCGATGTACCCCAGCAACCCAACCAAGACGAGGAGCACGGGAAATCCCACAGTGGGCAAGTACAGCTTCCCCGCAGAACGCTTGTCCCGGCGCCACTTTGCCTTGAACAAAAAGGGGAGCCCCAGGGGCAGAAGCAGGCCGACAGCGATCAGAATGATTCCCTTGACGCCCAGGCCGGCTTTGATAATCGGGATGACCTCGGCAGTCCTGAACAGCCCGACCTCGATCACCGACAACGTGATCTGCCCCCCGGTCCCCCTGATCCAGAAGACGTTCAGCACCGCAAAGAGCGCCAAGACAAAGGCCACCGAGACGGTCAACCATTGGCTCCACCGGGACTTTATCGCCGCTTCGAGACCCCACAAAGCGGCAATCCAGGCCGCCCAGAACAGCAGGTCCTCGGCAAAGAAAGCCAGGAACTGCATCTCGAAACTGTCCGGCTGAGAGATCCGATCGATGTACCAGAAGATCTTGCCTAAGTAAGTGGTGAGCACCGCACCGGCGGCGAGGGTCAGGCTGTGCCGGCGCAACACGTCCTGAATGACGACGAAGCCGACCCCGATCGCCTTCTTGACTCCCGCTGCGACGCTCAACCCGTTCACTGTCTCGGCCTACCCTCCCCTTTCAAGCTTTACCCGTTTTCTAGCCCAGCACAAATGTCGAAAAAAAGTCGACCACGAAAATGGCGATCGCCGAGGCGACCACCGAGCTGTTGACCGCCCGGCCCACCCCCGGTGCTCCGGCAGAGGCGATCAGTCCGAAATGGCAGCTGGTCACGGCGATAATTCCGCCGAAGAACGCCGCCTTGAACACACCGGTGAGGTAGTCCCACGGCGTCAACATTTCCAGCAGAGAGGCCCAAAAAGTGTGCTGATCCACATCCATCATGATCTGCCCGACCAACGAAGCGCTGAATAGGGCAATCGTGTTGCCGATGATGGTCAGCGCGACCAGCGAGAGCACCATCGCCGCGAATCGCGGCACCACGAGATAGGCGATGGGATCGATGGCCAGACAGCGCAGACCGTCGACCTGGTCCGTCACCTGCATCGTTCCCAGCTCGGCGGCCGTGTAGGCCCCCACTCGCCCGGAGAACATCAGCGCGAACAACACCGGACCCAACTCCCGAATGGTGACGAACCCCGAGCCCCAGCCCAACTGGGAGCGCAGGCCGTAGCGGTCGACAAAGACAAACGCCTGAATCACCAGAATGATGCCGATCACAAACGCCGTCGCGGCAATGATCGAAACCGATCGATACCCCATCTGCAGCAGACACCGCCGAAACTCCAGCCGATCGAAATCGAGCCGGAACAAGCGGCCGACCACCTGCATCAGTAACAGAAACACACCGCCCACTTCGTAAGCAGCGAGCACGAACAGCCGGCCCACGCCTCGCGCTGGTGCCCCTAGGCCCAACTCGGTCTCCTGATCGGCAGCTTGGCGTCGTCGAGATAACGCCTCACCTCCCGCCGCTGATCCTGCCAAATCACCGCCGGGGTATCTTCGGCAATCAGTTTCCCGTCCCAGATGAGGGCCACCCGATCGGCGATCGACAGCAATCCCAGCGTGTCGGATGAAACGACGACCACCGTGTTTCTCACCTGGTAGCGAATACCGACGATCATATCGAGAATATGGCGGGAGGTGACCGGGTCCAGACCGGCGGTGGGATCATCGCAGATCAGAATCTCCGGCTCGGTGGCACAGGCCCGGGCCAGGGCCACCCGTCGGCGTTGTCCACCGGAGAGCTGGCTGGGCATCTGGTTTTCGAATCCGGCCAGGCCCACCGTGGCGAGCCGTTCGATGGCCATCGCCCGAATCTCACCCGGGCTGTAATCGGTCAATCGCTGCAGGGGATAGGCGACATTGGCCCAAACCGACATATGTTCGAACAAGGCGTCGTTTTGAAACTGCACCCCGCACCGGGCCTGAATCCGGCGGACCGTCTTTGGATCGGCCCGAATGAGATCCACGTCGTCGACAAACACCACACCGGCATCGGGTTTGACCAGTCCACAGGCGACCTTGCACAAGGTGGATTTACCGGATCCCCCGGGACCCAGAATACCCAATAACCCCCCCTTTTTGACACTGAGGGTCAGGCCGTCGAGCGCCTTGATCCCGTCGAACGAGCGGTACACGTTAACCAAGTTTATCATCGCCCGAAAGTGTACCAGGGCTATCCGAAAAACACCAAATACCATCAGGAGTCACCCGGCCCGAGAGAGCAACGAGGGCTGTCTCAAAAACACCAAATACCGTCGGGAGTTACCCCTGCGCTCCGGCCTGAGACAGGCCCCCGGGGGCGCTACCTTCTTGCCTTGCTCCCCAAATGCGTTTACGGTCGTTTTTTACACTTGAAAAAAGGAGAATCCACGTGAGCAATCCAACTGCCGTCTGTGAGACAACATTGGGGAATTTCAAAGTCGAGCTGCTGCTCGACAAGATGCCGATCACCGCGGGAAATTTCATCACCCTGGCCAAATCCGGGTTCTACGATGGATTGCATTTTCATCGTGTCATTCGCGGATTCATGTGCCAATTCGGCTGCCCCCACAGCAAGGATCCCCAGAGTCCCCTCGCCGGCACCGGCGGGCCGCCTCACGGTACCATCGAAGATGAGCACCCGGATGACGCCAAGTTCTCCAATGAGCCGGGCACCCTGTCGATGGCCAACACCGGCCGTCCCAACAGCGGCGGATCGCAATTCTTCATCAACACGGTACACAACGACTATCTCGACTGGTTCACCCCCGGGCCCTCGAAACACCCGGTGTTCGGCCGTGTCGTCGAGGGAATGGACGTCATCCAAAAAATCGAGACCGCTCCCTCCCAGAACGATCGCCCCATCGAGCCGATCAAAATGAACAAAATCACAATCGACGAGGACGCGTAACCCGCGCTAAAATAGCTTGTGGGAGTCGAGCAGAATCGTCACCGGCCCGTCATTGACCGAGTGAATCTGCATCATTGCGCCGAATTGACCCAACCGACAGGGCACCCCGAGTTGCTCGAGTGACTGGGCGAACTGCCGATACAACGGCTCCGCTGCCTCAGGTTTCATCGCCTTGATGAACGAAGGTCGTTTGCCCCGTCGGACATCGCCGTACAGGGTGAACTGACTGATCAGCAGCGCCGCGCCGGAACAGTCGGTCACCGGCCGGTTCATCGCCCCCGCCTCGTCCGCGAAGATCCGCAGCCCGGCGATCTTTTGCGACAGGTATTCCACGTCCTTCCCGGTGTCGGTTTCACCGATGCCGAGGTAGATCAGCAGACCGTGATCGATTCGGCTGATTTCTCGATTGTCGACGCTGACGGCGGCTTCTCTGACCCGCTGGACGACCGCTCTCATTTAATCGCAATGCGCAGCTGCTTCTGCAGCCGATCGACAATGGCGAAGTACTCGCTGCGCGAATAGGGTTCGTTGAGAATGTGAAAATCTTTGCGCGACAACCCCACGCAGCCGAAGCAGTAGTTGCACTCGGAGCAGTCCCGGCACATGATCAGATAGGCCGAGTTGACACACGAAACGCAGTTGTACGAATTCGCGCTGTGGTGACAGGCCACGCACTGGGTGCAGTGGGTCAAATTCGTCGAGCCGCTGCAGTCGTAGCAATATGAACAGCGGTAGCAACGATCGCAATTGCGACAGAACACACACCGTGAGCAGCGGGTGCAGTTCTGCAGGCTGTGACCATCGATGTTGGTTTGATGCGCGGTAAACACACGCTCCAGTTCTTCGAGACGAGCTGTAAATTCTTTAGCGTCCATTTAGTCCCTATCGACCCCCGATTAACTGTTCGATCAGTGGATAATTCACTTGTTGGGCCAGCGCCACGGCCGGCGCCTCACTGCCGGAGTTGCTCACGTTGATCGTCACCATGATGCGATTCCCCACCATGACGACCACTTCGGATTTGTTGCTGGTTTTTCTGAATTTCTGCGTTCCGGGATAGGTGCCGAAATTGATCGGCCCGATTCGCTCTTTCGAGGAATCGACTTGCACTGTACGCGCCATATTGAAGGGCATCGCCATCAACGGGCTCATGGAGGTGTCGACCACTTCGACCCGGGCGGTCATCGCCCCCTGCTTGAGGCGGCAGCTGGCCTTGGAGACCGATACCCCCATCATCGTCGCGCTCTCCCCTTCGACTTGTCCGTCCAGCGTCCAGCCGGCAGCGCCAACCGGCAACGATTTGGACAGGGATTGCCAGGGAATCATCACCACCTGCCCGGCGGCCGGGGCTTGGCCGGCCTGCGCAGCTTGGCCCAGGGCATTCATCAACCCGGCCATCGGGTTTTGCGCGGGATTGGGTTGTCCCGGCTGGACCGGTTGGGGTTGACCGGGGACGGGCTGACCGGGGACGGGCTGTCCGGGGATGGGCTGTCCGGGGATGGGCTGTCCGGGCACCTGCTGCACGGGTTGCCCGGGTTGGGGAAAAGCCTGTTGTTGGGGGTATCCCTGTTGTTGGGGGTATCCCTGGGGCGGTGGCGGTTGATCCGCGTCGGATCCGCAGGCACAGGCCAGGGCCGCCAGCGCGGTAAAAAGAACCAGACGCCCGATCGCGACTTGAATGGCTGTATGCATGATTCTCTCCTTATTGAGAAGCAATTTAACCTACCATTATGATCTCAAATCGTAAAGGACGTGGATGGACTCCCGGTTATTTAATCAGCGGTCCTTTTTGAACCGGGAAGCTTGGCATCCGGTTTTCTCAAGTACAGCGGTTCGGCGTGTTCCAAATCGTCGGGACCACGCTCCCCGAAACGAATCGCCCCGAGACGGGCCATCCAATAGGTATCCGGTGCGCCTTGTCGTTCCTCGAGCAGGGTGACGCCGTCCGGAAACGTCTCCACGATCTGGCGGTGATGCGCCCCGATGCCGTTTCCGGTCAAGGTGAGCGGTGCGTCCCCCCGTTGCTCGGTCAGTTGGCCCAACACTTCGGCGACAGGACCCACCTGCCCGTCGATCACCGGCGTCGCTATCGGCAACTCCCCTTGGAGGAGAATGCGGTAGAGCCCGTAGTAGAGCTCACCCCGCCGAGCGTCGATCAGCGGAGCGATCAATCCATCGGTCTGACAGGAGATGGCCAGCGCCTCGAGGGACGACATGCACACCGCCGGGGTTTGATGGGCCAAAAACAGACCCTTTACCGTGCTCATCCCAATCCGCAGTCCGGTGAATGTCCCCGGTCCCTTGCCGAACACGATGAGATCGACATCGGAACAGGAGTACCCCCCCTTGTTCAGCTCCGCGACGAGCAGGGGCAACAGGGTCTCTGCATGACCGGGGCGAGCCCGATCAATTCGCTGGGAGAACCGGGTAACCGTCGCCTGCGGGGTGGAAGCGTCCACCTCGAACCATCCGACTGAACTGGAGAGTGTCGACGTATCAAAAGCCAGTACTAGCATTGTTCATCTCTAACACAACGGGTTTTGAACGGCAAAAACAGGTTCAAAAAAAAGACGAGCGACATTCGGACACTTGACGTAGAGTGATGGTGGCGGGTATCCCGTCGAGGGCACGGATGATGGTCATCATGGCACAGACGCAAAGCGACGAGGTTCGACACTGTCCCCAATGTGGTGAAGAGGTCGATCCGCTTCGCGCGAGAGCAGTGAGTGTCGTTGACGGACGTATCACCCATTTCTGCTCAGCGGAATGCCGCGAAAAACTGCTGCGCCCCAAGCAGGCCGTCCCCCAACGAGCGCCGGATACAGCCGAGACGCCGCCGGCAGCGGCAACTGAGGAGCAGCCCCTCCCCGATCAACAGCAGGATGCGGCCACCGTCACCGCCGGCCCACGGTTCCAACACCCGTCCGCATTCAAGCTGACCGGATCAAGACTGTTCAAGCGACAGCTGATACAACTGGGGTGCTTTGCCGGCGTGAGTGCGACGGCAATGCTGATCCCCCCCCTGTGGGGCGGTTGGCTGCCGATGGCGATCGTCGGTCTCGAAGCACTGGCCCTGCTCGTGCTGATGTATATCGAACAGGGACCGGGCAACCTCGCTGTCCGGTTGGCCGGTGCAGCGGCGGTTCCGGTCGCTGCGACAGCCTTGCTGCTGTCGACGTGGTTCAGCCACGAAACGGCCATCGGCGTCGTAGCCGCGGCGGGGCTGCTGGTCGCAGAGCGGTTCTTCCGGCTGCTCGAGCTTCTGGGCCGATTCCGCTCCGGTGTCCTGGCCACCGTCGAAGGGGTCGAGCAATCGACCCTCTCCAGCTCCTGGCGCGACAATTCAGCGATGGCTGCTGTGCTTCGGCGGGTTTCCCTAGTGTTGGAGTGGGCCCGCTATCTCGGCGCAATCGCCATAGCCGCGGCAATCCTGTTTTGGCAGTTGGGGACCCTGAGTCAGGCGTTGCTAGGAGCGTCAATGGTGCTGCTGATCCTCTCTCCGCGCACCTTGCGAATGGTGACCGGCGATGCTCACCTGAGCATGGCCATCGCCTCCACCCATCGGGATGTGATCATCCGAGACGCCCACGTGGTCGACCGCCTGGCCAATGTGAGAGCTGTGGTGTTCATGCAAAAGCGCGTACTGGTCGCCGAGACGGTCACCGTAGTGGATTGGGTGACTGTAGACGGCGCTGACGAGAACAAGATTCTCGCCGCCTTGAAAGTGGTCCAAGCCAAGGTCGACGGGCCGATCGCCCGGGGGTTCGCCGAGTTCGTCCGCCGGCGAGAGTTGATTCCACTGCAAGCCAACGAGGTGACGGTACACCAGGGACAGGGGGTGTCCGGGGCGACCGACGCGGGCCTCATTCGCTGCGGTTCGCGGCGACTACTCCTCGAAAACGGCATCTCCACCGCGGTGCTCGAGCCCCAGGCAGGACAAACCGAGCGAACCGGTCGACGGGCCATTTTCGTGGCTCTCGATGATGAACTGGTCGCCGTGTTCGGTGTGGAGGAGCAACCGATCGAAGGGGCCAAGGAGATGGTTCAGGCTCTCTCCCGCCGGGGCCTGGAGCCGGTCTTGTTGACCTCGGCAGAGGTGGACGCCGCCACGACCCTGGGCAACCGCTTGGGCATCGAAAACGTGCGTTTCGAGACCGCTGAAGCCGACTTGGGACAAGTGCTTCGTCAAATCAGCGATTGCGGCGACAACGCGTTGTTAATCGGCCACGGCCCGGCGTTCGAGGAGCACGTGCGCTCCGCAGCGGCGGCGTTGGCCATCGGCGGCGCCGAACCCTCCCAAGCCGGCGTCGATGCCCGGCAAAACCGCCTGAATGTTGTTCCGTGGATCGTCAAGAGTGCACAAGGGGCCCAACGCAGCGCAAGGGTCAATCTCATCGCCGTCTGCACCTTGGTGCTGGTCGGAGTGGCGTTGGCGCTCAGTTGGCTGTCGCCGTGGGTCGCCATCACCGTCGGTTGCAGCAGCTTTTTGATCGCCGCATCGAGTACCTTGAACGGTCCTTACCACCTGTTGGAGAACGTCGGTTACTGGGGAAAATCGGTCGGCAGGCGGCTAAAGAAACAACTGAAGCGGTAGGGCTACTGATCGAGTAAGGCAATCTGCTCCGTCTTGGCCGAGGGATCCGGCTCGCGGAACAACCGCAGGGCGACCCCACCGGTTTTGGGGGAGGTCATAAAACGGGGTGCCTTTCCGTTGATCCGCACCATGAATCGGGCGCCGGTTTCCCGCTGAATCGCTTTGACGGAGCGCACCATCGGATGCTGCAGTTGGAGGTCCAACCACCCTTCCCGTTTGACCAATCCACCGGGCACGTCTACGACCACACCCTGGGGTTCGCGAAGGCGATAGGCAGTGGCGTATTCGACCGGCCAACGGGTCGGCAGAATCAAGGTCACGTCTTCGACCGACAATTCTGGGGTGGCCGATGGCTCAGGGGCTGCCTGGGGGAGCTCTCCATCAGCGACCGCGGTGGATTTGTCGCCGCTTTCTTCGATATCTGCCGGTTCTTCCGCCGGCGCTTCCGACGCCGCCTCAGGGGCAGGCACTGTTTCAGCGGCCGTCTCTGTCGCCGGGGCATCCGCCGGGGGTTCAACAACCTCAGGGGAAGGGCTCGTAGGGGCGTACAATTCTCGTATCGACGCTTCGGTGAGGGGTGTTCCGCTGTTCTCCGCCGGCTGTTCTCCGGGTAGCGCCGGGCTCGTCGCTTCTCCGCCGGACGCCACATCGGCGATCAGGTTGCGGACTGCCGAGGTATCGACCAACCCGGATTTGTACAGAACGTATCCCCCGGCACTGAGCAGACCGATGACCAATCCCCAGGCGATGGCGTGGGTGATCCGTTTCTTGCGACCGGATCTGGCCTGCTCCATAATCTGTGCCGGCGAGGGCAGGTCGCTGCAGTCGACCCAGGCGGGATCTTCGTCGTCCGCCTCTTCGAGACGACTCAGGGCAAACGGCTCCTCCTCCGCACCGGGACGCCGAATCGGTCGAGGGGCTGCCGGACGATCGACCGCCTTGAGCGTCTCATCCGTGGTGTCCTTGAGCTCCTCTTCATCCTCTTCGCCTTCGATTCCCGAGCCGGCGGTGACCTTGGCCCAGACAATCGGCTCGGCAGAAGCGGGCTCCGGAGGTGCGCTGTGGCCTTTTTCCGTCTGCTCGATCAGGGCATGGGGGGTGTCGGTCACCACTGTCGACCGGTGATCCGTGCGGATCGACAACCTCAACCGGGGCAAGCCCGTCACCGGATCGTCCTCTACACCGATGCGATGTATCGTACCGCCGAACATCTTGGCGTCCCGTCTCGAGCTGGTCGGATTGTAGTGAATGGGGATATCCACTTCCAGCGCCGGGAACGGGCAGATCAATGACAGCCCGCTGGCGGTTTTCTGCTCCTGGATGGTGTTCACCACCGCGCTGGCACCGCGGACTTTGAGACGAACGGTCTCAACTGGCTTTTGGTCCTTTATCGAAGTGTCGGGGGTGTCCATTGCGTCCTCCATTGCGGGTCGATCCGCATGTTGTGACCCCCTTATAGCATGGTAGGATAATGTAGGCAAAAAAACTACATGACAAAATTTTGAACTGGCCGTAGCGACGAACCGTAAGCAGGGGTATACTCACCGGGCCGGACCGGCCGGTCGCCTCGTCGGGACCAACGGGTCAGGTGCGTAACATGTCGAGAAGAAAGACAAATATGAATGAAAGATAGATCAATTCTACTCGGCGTCACCGGTGGCATTGCGGCCTACAAAAGCGCAGAACTGTGCCGATTATTTGTCAAAGCAGGGGCTCAGGTCCAAGTGGTGATGAGCGAAGCGGCGTGTGAGTTCATCACCCCACTGACCTTGGAGACACTCACCAATCGCCCCGTGCACGTCAAGATGTTCGGTCGCGGACAGACCAATGTGGAGCACATCGAGCTGTCGAGCAACGCTGAGCTCTTTGTCGTCGCTCCGGCCACCGCCGACTTCCTGGCGCGAGCCGCCCAGGGCCGGGCCAACGACTTGATCGCCGCCGTCACCCTGGCCTTCACCGGCTCGGTGCTCGTCGCCCCGGCGATGAACACCAATATGTGGAACAACCCGGCAACCCAACGCAATCTGCGGACTTTACAGGAGGAGCACCACTACCAGGTGGTGCAGCCGGGAATCGGCGACTTGGCTTGCGGGTGGCATGGCACCGGTCGAATGGCCGATCCCCCGGAGATCTTCACTGCCGCCGAGCGCCTATTGCGCCGCGACCTGGACGGCCGCAAGGTGCTGGTCACCGCTGGTCCGACAGTAGAGGATATCGATCCCGTGCGGTTCATCTCCAACCGATCATCGGGTAAGATGGGGTTCGCCATCGCCGAGGCGGCCGCTCGGCGGGGTGCTGATGTCCAATTGATCTGCGGCCCCACAGCGCTGAGCGCACCGATCGGCGTGACCCCTGTGCCCGTGCGCTCCGCCCTGGAGATGAGAGAGCACGTGCACCAACGGGCCGAGGAGATGGACGCGGTAATCATGGCGGCGGCGGTTTCCGATTTCAGACCGCAATCCGTCGCTGACCACAAGCTGAAAAAAAAGAACCAGGAGGCCGAGCGCACCCTGAAGCTCGTTCGCAATCCCGATATTCTCGCCGAGCTGGGCAACACCTTCGGCGGGCCGAGTGGACCGATATTGGTCGGTTTTGCCGTCGAAACCGAAAACCTGGCCCAAGCCGCGCGCGCCAAGCTGGAGGCGAAAAAGGCACACCTCATCGTCGCCAATCTGGCCTGTGACGGATTTGGCGGAGAGGACAATCAGGCGTTGATCGTCGACCACCGGGGTACCGACGAACAAACCGGAAGACTCTCCAAAACCGCCCTGGCCGATCGAATTTTGGATCGGCTGATCACCCTCTGGAGTTGACCCCTGAGCCACACCATGCCAACCGATCGTCCCTCTGTGCTGATGATTTCCAAACCGATCGCCCCCCCGTGGGACGATTCGGGAAAAAACATCGTCTTCAATCAAATCGCCCATGGGGAGCGCTACGCCTATCGCGTCCTCACGCCCAAGGGCACAAAGCTGTCCATCCCGGGGGTGCATCCTGAGCCGGTGTACACGGGAACCGGCCGATACAGTCCCAGCTTGGTCGAAAACATGCGCGTGCTGCTGGCCGGCGTCCGGCCCCGGGGTTCGGCGATATTCCACTACTTTTTCGCGCCCAACGCACTGACCTCCCGCGCCGGCCGGGTCCAGCGAACGATGGCTCGGGTAAAGACCGTACAAACCGTCTGTTCGGTGCCGGCGTCGTTTGAGAATGTCAAACGGCTGTTGTTCACCGATCGGGTCATCGTGCTGTCCAAAGACACCAAAATCCGGTTAATCGCTGCCGGTGTGCCAAGCGATCAGTTGAGCCTGGTCTACCCCGGTATCGAACCCCTCACGCCGCCCGACACAGAGAAACGAGCGGCGATTCGCGAGAAGTTCGGTCTGACCGGGCAGCCACTGGTGGTCTTTCCGGGAGATTTCGAGTTCTCCCGGGCTGCGGCCACGGTCGCCGGCGCAGTGCCGGAAATCGCCCGCACCGTACCGGAAGCCACAGTGGTGTTCGCCTGTCGAATCAAGCGGGAACCGTCGCGACAGATTCGCGACGATTTGCGACGGGAGCTGGAAAGTGCGGGGTGGGGCAATCACGTCCGGTTTTTGGACGCGGTCGACAACATGCCGGAATTCATCGGGGCGGCCGATGTGGTCATCCTGCCCCAGGAGAATCTCTACGCCAAAATGGATATCCCCCTGGTCCTGCTCGAGGCGATGTCCCAGGGAGTGCCGTTGGTGCTGGCGGATGTTCCCCCGTTGAACGAGCTGCTGGCGACCAAGGCCGGGTTGCCGGTCCAACCCAGGAATTCCGAGGCGTTGGCCCGCACGGTGATCCATCTGCTGAGCGATGAAGCCCTGCGCCGATCCGTTGGACAAGCCGGCCGAAAAGCGGTAGACGAGGAGTTCTCGGCGCGCCGAATGGCCGCGCAAATCGAAGCGATCTACGATGAGGTATTGGGGCGATGAGCAAAGACGCGAAAGAATATTACGACGACTTTTCAACGGGCTACGAAAAAGAGCGCCATCACGGCTATCACGCGATGATCGATGAGCTGGAGCTGGAGGTGCTGCGACCGCTGGCCCAAGACAAAGAAGTGCTCGAAGTGGGCTGTGGTACGGGTTTGCTGATGCAGGGCCTGAAAAATCACGCCCGCTCGATCAGCGGGATCGATCTCTCGTCCGGCATGTTGCGCCACGCCCGGGAGCGGGGACACGAAGTCGTGCAGAGCAATGCGACGCGGATCCCTTTCAAAGATGAGAGTTTTGATCTGGTTTACTCCTACAAGGTGCTGGCCCACATTCCCCAAATCGAGCAAGCCCTGGCCGAAATGAGCCGCGTGCTCAAACCCGGCGGATTTCTCGTCGCTGAGTTCTACAACGCCCTGAGTTTGCGCCGATTGGCCAAATGGGTCGGCGGTCCGGGAAAGATCTCCGACCAGCGGACCGAAGCGGACATCTTCACCCGCTGGGACACCCCGGATCAGGTGCTGGGCTACCTGCCCGCCGAACTGACATTCCACGCCTGGCAAGGGGTTCGGGTGTTCACCCCGACCGCCTCGGTATTCGACCTGCCGCTGATGGACAAAATCCTCCCCGCGGCCGAAAAACTGGTGATGACCTCGCCCCTTTCCAAATTCGGCGGGTTTCTCATTGCCATCTGCCGCAAGGGCTAGATAACCTTTCCATCTGCCGGTTTTTTGGGCCTTGCGATCGGTTTGCGGTACGATCGGCGGCAATGACCCATCCACCCCGTATACTGGTCGTCGACGACGAAGCTTCCATGCGCGAGATGATCTCGATCCTGCTCAAGCGACAGGGATATGAGGTCGTAACCGCCAATTCTGGCCATCAGGCATCAGAAATTCTCGATGCCGACACCGCGTTCGAGCTCATCATCACCGATTTGTTGATGGATCGGGGCGGCGGGCTGGAGTTGCTGGACCGGGTCAAGAGCCAACAGTTACAGTGCGAAGTGATCCTGATCACCGCCTACGGTACCGCCGAATCAGCTGTCGAAGCGATGAAAAAAGGGGCCTTTGACTACGTGACCAAACCGTTCAACGTCGACGAATTCCTCATCATCGTGCGCCAGGCGATTGAGCGGCTACAACTCATTCGCGAGAACTTGGACCTCAAAGCCCGGGTGCGCGGAGAGTACCGCTTTGCCGACATCATCGGGCGCTCCCCGGCGATGAAAGCGGTCATCTCCCTCTGTCGTAAGGTCGCCGACTCCCCCTCAACGGTGCTGATTTCCGGAGAATCGGGCACCGGTAAAGAGCTCGTCGCCCGGGCGCTCCACTTCGGCGGTCAACGGGCCCAAAAACCGTTCGTCGCGATCAACTGCGGTGCCCTCCCCGAGCAGCTGATGGAATCCGAGCTGTTCGGACACGTCAAGGGGGCATTCACCGGGGCAACCGAGGACAAGCAGGGATTGTTTCGCGCGGCGGACGGGGGCAGCATCTTTCTCGACGAAGTCGGTGAGCTGCCGATGCCGCTGCAGGTCAAGATGCTTCGGGTATTGCAGAACCATCTGGTCCGCCCGATCGGGTGCGCCGAGGAACAGCCGGTGGACGTGCGGGTGATCGCGGCCACCAATCGAGAGCTGGAAGGACAGGTGGAGCAGGGTCAGTTCCGCCGGGATCTGTTCTACCGATTGAATGTATTTCAAATTAAGGTTCCGCCCCTCAGAGAACGCAGAGAGGATCTCGCGCCGTTGGTCGAACACCTGTTGGAGCGGCATGCGGTCGGTTCGGCCGGGGCGTTGAGGAAAATCGCACCGTCAGCCCTCCGCGCTCTGATGGCCCACGATTTTCCCGGCAATGTCCGCGAGTTGGCCAATATTATCGAGCGGGCGAGTGTCCTGGCCACAACAGACCAGATCGCGGTGGAGGACCTGCCGCCGGAGGTTCAACAGCGGGATGGCCCCACGGCGAGCCACGCGCAACGGCTACCAGAGGAAGGCATTGACCTGGATCAAACGTTGGAGCTGATCGAACGGTCTCTCATCGAACAGGCGCTCGAACGCACCGGAGGTGTACGCAAAGCGGCTGCCGCCCTGTTGGGGATCACCTTCCGCTCCTTGCGCTACCGCCTGCAAAAACTCGGATGGGATCAACCGGAAAACGAAACAAACTGACGCTTTTTGTCTCGAGGGATGACCAATTTGGGCAAGTTCAACCAGGACAACCGGCCGCGACATTGCCGTCGAAATCCACTCGCACCTATTTTTAGGGAGAAAATCGCCGTTGGAATTGGTCGGTCTGCGGTGGCACGCTCCTTGCTGAATAAAAAATCCGTGACTTTTTCATTAATAAAAGCGGCTCACGGTCGATTACTGCAAGCAGCGCACTCGTTCACCGGCAGAATGTGGAAAGGGCACACCATGCGACAGGGAGATAGTTCTCAAGCTGGATTCACGATCATCGAGCTGATGATCACGGTGGCCATCCTCGCGGTGCTCGCCAGTGTGGCGGTAATGGCTTACAGCCAGTATGTCGAGCGTGCGCACAATTCAGAGGCCACGGCCCTGCTGGCCGATGTTCGCCTCAAACAGGAGGCCTACCGCTCCACGTTTCACCAGTATGCTTTCGACGGGGTGGGTAGTGGCTGGTATCCGGACAAGACGCCGGGGGATCAGCCTCGCCATTGGGGGTCTGATCAGGACTGGAACCAACTGGGGGTCAAACCTTCCGATCCGGTCTACTTCAGTTACTACTGCCGGGCGGGCGCTCCGGGGGTCGCGGCGGCAGATGCCAACATGGTCAGCCTGCCCGACCTCTCGTCCGTAACGGGCGACGACTTTTGGTTCGTGGCGCAAGCCATTCAAGACGTGGATGGCAACGGCGACTGCGGCGGATTTGAAATCTACCCGGGAAATCGGGCCATTGTGACCATAAAGGACGATGACGGGGAGACCGAGAAAGCGGGGTTCTGCCCGCCTTAAGAAACGCGACGAAACGCATGGACAGCCAGTTGTCGACTGGCCTTGTGTAACAGGAGGAAACACAATGGAGAAAAAGAAACTCAAGAAAAGGGGCTTTACGTTGATCGAGCTGATGATCGTCGTGGCGATTCTGGGCATCCTCGCCGCCGTGGCGATCCCGGCGTTCATCAACTACATGCGCCGCGCCAAGACCTCGGAGGCGACCCTCAGCATCGATCGCATGTGGGAGGGCGCGCACACCTACTTCGACAAAGAGCACGTCGAACGGGGGGTGGTCACCACGGCGATTACCCACGCTCTGCCCTCGACCACTGGACACACACCCTCAAGCGATCCGACTGCCGAGAAGTTCCAGGCGCGGAATCAAAGCTTCAATGCTGTGCGGTGGAAGCAGCTCGATTTCACCATGACCGACAATTTCTACTATGCCTATCAGTTTATTTCCACCGACGCCCGTGGGACAGGCGTCGGTGG
>JANQET010000203.1 GCA_028278265.1 Myxococcota bacterium | reverse complement strand
CAGAAATCTACCGGAAGAGTACGAAGTGGAGCAATTTTAGGCTGTCACCCGGGATTGTTTCCTCGAAATCACCACGTCCATCCACACCGCCAGCACGAGAACCCCGCCCCGGGCGACCAGTTTCAGCTCAGGAGAGACGGCGAGCAGGGTCATTCCGTTGAGCAGGGTGGCCATGATCAGGGCGCCGAACAGCACACCGAGCACGCTGCCCCGGCCGCCTTTGAGGCTCGTCCCGCCGATCACGCAGGCGGCGATGGCGTCGAGCTCCATCAGTTTTCCCACGGTGGTCGTGGTGTACCCCCCGTAGGCGGTCTGCATGAACCCGGTGATCGCCACGATGATCCCCATCACCATGTAGGCGCCGATCAGCACTTTCTTCACCGGGATGCCCGATAGCCGAGCGGCCTCCTCGTTGCCGCCGATAGCGTACAGATACCGACCAAAGGGGGTGTGCTTGGTGATCATTTCGACGAGATAGGCCACCCCGCCGAGGATCACCACCGAGATGGGAATGCCCTTGTGCAGGTTCATCACGATGACAAAGAGCAGCAATCCCTGCCAGGCGACAAAGGTCTTGAGGAAGGTTAGCTGGGGATCTTCGAGCTTGAACCCGTAGGCTTTTCGACGCCGGCGATTGACCAACTGCGCCCTGACCATCAACGCGCTCACCGCGACAAACACCCCGTAGCTCGCCCACTCGCTCAAATAGAACGTGGTCAGCAGGGAGAACAGGTTGTCGGTTCCCCCTGGTGCGACCGGTATCGTGCTGTTGCGGATCACCGCAAAATGGACCCCTTGAAAAACGAGCAAGCCCCCGAGGGTGATGATGAACGCGGGGACTTTGTGATGGGCGATGAGCATTCCCATCAGCATCCACACCCCCACGGCGACAACCATGGTCATCAACAGGGCCAGCGGCGCCGGCCACCCTGCCATCTCGATGCCGAGCAGGTAGGAGGGGCGAATGATCAACACCGCGGCGATTCCACCGAGCATACCCACGCCGCTGCCGACCGACAAATCGATCATCCCGGGCAGCAGCACGATGAGCATGCCCAAGGCCAAGATCGCAGTGACCGCCAGCTCGATTGACAGATTGGACAGATTTTGCGGGCTCAAGAACTGGCCCCCGCACGGGTGCAGGGCAAAGAAGGCGCCGATGGCCAGCAGGGCTATGCCCATCGTCAAATCCCGCCAGGATAGTTTGGTATTCATCACTCCACCTTCAGTGATGGGCCATCGCCGCGGTGAGAATCTCCTCTGGGGTGGCCTGCCCCCGGTGGAACTCACCGCCGATTTTTCCGTTGCTCAAGATGACCATCCGATCGCTCATGCCCATCAGCTCGGGGAGCTCCGATGAAACGAGGACGACCGCCTTTCCCGCCTCGGTCAATCGGTTGATCAGCTCGTACACTTCCACCTTGGCGCCCACGTCGATGCCCCGGGTGGGCTCGTCCAGAAAGACAATTTGCGGTTCTGTCATCAACGCTTTGCCCAACACCACCTTTTGCTGGTTGCCCCCCGACAGTGTGGCCACCGGCGCTTCCTGACCAGGGGCTTTGATGCCGAGGGATTGGATTGCCTGTTGATTGGCGGCGAACTCCGCGTGACCGTTGACCAAACCCCGCTCGGTGACCGCCTTGAGGGCAGAGAGGGATAGATTGAAACCGATGGATTGCTCCAACACGAGGCCGTACCGCCGGCGATCCTCGCTGACCAAGATGAGACCCCGGGCGATCGACCCCCCTGGCGAGCGGTCGGCATAGGGGTGGCCGGCGAGCCGCACCTCACCGCTTTGTTGTTCGCCTATTCCCGCGAAGATGGCGAGCAACAGCGCTGATCGGCCGGCGCCCATCAGACCACCGATCCCGAGCACCTCCCCTCGGTGCACCGACAATTCGATCCGCTCCAAAATCGGCGCCGGGGCCTGAGGGACGGTGACCGTCAGCTCTGTTACGGTCAGGCACTCGCCACCGACCGTGCTCGATCGGCGGGGATAATACTCCCCAATGCTCCGCCCCACCATTTGGGTGATAACGGCGGCTTTGTTCGATTGGCCGGTCTCCACCGTGGCCACTGCCCGACCGTCGCGCAGGACCGTGATCCGATCGGCGATGGCGAACACCTCGTCGAGCTTGTGCGAGATGTAGATGCAACCTACCTCGTGTCGCCGCAGATTGGCGATGATCTCCAGCAGCACCCCGGCCTCGGCTTCGGTCAAGGCGGCGGTCGGCTCGTCGAGCAGCAGGATTTTCTTATTCTTGGACAGGGCCTTGACGATTTCGACCAGCTGCTGGCGCCCCACACTCAAGCCTGAAACCCGCGCGTGAGGATCCAGATCGAGACCGTACTCCTCGAGGACGCGAGTCGTTCGTGCGTACACCCGATGCCAGTCGACGAGCCCGTTCACCGTGGGCTCGTTCCCCAGGAACACGTTTTGGGCCACGGTCATCTCCGGTACCAGCGCCAGCTCCTGGTGGATCACCGCTACGCCGGCCCGCTCAGCGTCGTCGATGTTCTTCAGCCGCGCCTCCCGGCCCCACAGGTGGACCGTGCCTTCGTATGAACCGTGGGGCCAGATGCCCGAGAGGATTTTGATCAGGGTCGATTTGCCGGCCCCGTTTTCACCGCACAGGGCGTGCACTTCGCCGGGCCGCAACTCGAAATCCACGTCGGCCAGGGCCAGTACGCCGGGGAACCGCTTGGTCACACCGGTGAGCTGAAGTGCGGGTGGCACATCAGTCATCGGTACCACTTGAGCCTTGGTAAATCTCGTCGCGGGCGTGAAAACCGTCGGCGATAACCGTTCCGAGCATGTTTTCCCTGCTCACCGGGATCACTTCGAGCAGCACCGCGGGAACCTCCCGCTGGCCGTTGTGTACGGCGCCGCGGGCCACGATTGGTTCCCCCCGCGCCATCATCAGCGCCAACTGGGCCCCGCGGCTCGCCAGGTGTTGGATCGGTTTGTAAATCGTCATCGATTGGGTGCCGCGCACGATGCGCTGGCAGGCCACCTTGTCCGCGTCCTGTCCGGTGACGATCACCTTGCCGGCGAGCCCGGCCTCCTTGAGCGCTTGAATGGCGCCACCGGCGGTGCCGTCGTTTGAGGCGAGCACCCCGTCGAACCCATCGCCGAGCTTGGTCAGCGCGGCATTCATGATTTTCTTGGCGTTGGCCGGATCCCAATCGGTGACCCAGTCCTCGTGCAGCACGCGTATCTTCCCTTGTTCGATTAATGGTTGGAGCACGTTGTCCTGCCCCTGTTTGAACAGGCGCGCGTTGTTGTCGGTCGGTGCACCGTACAAGCGCACGATTTTTCCCCGATCCCCTTCGAGCTTGTCCACCAGGTAACGGGCCTGCATCTCCCCTACCTTGACGTTGTCAAAACTCAAATAGAGGCTCAACTCGCTGTCGGTGATCAGGCGATCGTAGGCGATGACCGGGATCTTCGCCTTGTTGGCCAGGGCCACCGCCTTGGCCATGGCCGCACCGTCGTGGGGAATGATCACCAACACATCGACCCGGTTGGCGATCAACGCGATTACATCCTTAATCTGGCGCGTGTCGTCCGAGCCCGCGGATTGAACCAACACCCGTCCGCCCTGTTTTTCCACCTCGGCGACAAAGATGTCCCGATCCCGCTGCCAGCGGGCCTCCTTGAGGGTGTCCATCGACAGACCGATCAGCGGAGAATCGTCCAGAGCGACCCCCTGTGCCGGCTTGACCGACGGTCCATTGCGCTCGGACAGGGCCACCCCGATAATCACGCTGAGCAAGAGCGACAATACGACCAATACAACAGTTGGTTTCATGAAATCCTCTGGTCACGCAGGTTGTTGAAAACCTATGGCACGGTTCTGGGCTACGACTCGCGCCCCGGATTGTCACCACGGGCGAGCGCCGCTGCCGCGCTCGGGTTGAGGCGCCAGGTGGGGTGAGTCTCGATTTCGCCGTTGGTCACCCGTAAGAACTGCAACAGCCTTTCGGATGGATCATCCAGCTCGAGCTCCGGATGGCGCAATATTTTCATGTAGCAGGACAACGCCGCGGTGGTCGGCCCGATTCCCCGTTGGTAGAGATACTCGGTGATGTCGGTGATCGCTTCTTCGGCCGAGGGATAGCGGTCGGCCCGATCCTTAGCCAACAACCGCATCACCATGGCGGAGAGCCTCGGCTCGATCCCTTCGACGACCTCGTGGGGGGGAATCAGCGGTTTTTCCAATGCCAGCATGATATTGGTGATCGCTCCGATCACGCTGTTCAATTGGGACGGCAGCACGTTGGGGTTGAAACCGGTCAGCATTTCATAGGCCACCAGGCCCAGCGAATAGAGGTCGGTTCGTCCGTCGACGGTCTCTCCGAGCAACGCCTCGGGGGCCATGTAGGGCACCTTGCCGGCGATGCGACTGTCGTCCATTTCATCCCCTTGACGAACGGCCACGCCGAAATCGGTGAGCTTGACGAATCCCGCTGCCTCGTCGATCAGGATATTGCCCGGTGACACATCCCGGTGCACCAGCCCGGTCACATTGTCCCCGAATCGAAAGGTGTGCGCGTGGTGCAGGGCTCTGAGCACCATAAAAATGACGAATCCGACGATCGAATCCGGAATACGCACCGAGGCCTCGGCGCGGTGAACCGCGTCGACACCGAAACCGATCATCTCCCTGAGCTCGGTCAAATCCACACCGTCGATATAGGCCATCGCCACAAAGAACCGCCCGCCCGAGTCGTGCCCGGAATCGACAAACGGGACGATGTTGTCGTGGGACAATCTCGACATTCGGCGTCCCTCGGCGGCCAGTGCGCTGCTCGGACCGGTGTCGGAGAGGAACTTCAGCGCGACGAGTTGGACGTGATCACCAGCGCTGCGCCGTTCGGCTAACCACACCTCGCCCATTCCACCCCGGCCCAGGCGATGCAGCAGCCGGTAGTTCGAGGTCGATTCAAACGATAAATCCTGAGTTACCGGAGGTGGATCGATCGATGAAAAGGTCGGTTTCTCCACGTTGTGCTCCTAGATAGCTGGGTTGTTAGGAAGAGTATAGTCCCATCTGGGACCAAATCCAAATAGGCTACTGAATCGGCCGGGCCTCATTCATATTCGCTCTCCTCGGCGGCACCTTCGTCCTCGCTCTCCCCCTCATCGGCATTCCCACCGGTCGCTGCCGAATCCTGTTCCGGGCTGCCCTCGTCCTCGGACTCAGCGGCCTCTCCCTCACCCTCATCTTCGACTTCCGGCTCCTCCTCCGGCACCGCTTCCTCGACCACCTCTTCTTCGACAGCTTCTGGTGGCTCTTCTTCCGGCGGGTGTCCCGGTTGATGCTCCTCAATCCCCCCCGGGGGCTCAGGTGGAGTAATCGGTGCGGGGGGTTGGCGGTCATCAGATCGGGGCGGTGCGCCGGTCCAGCCACTGCCCGGAAGCGGCGGCTGCCCCGGCACGTCGCCGCGATGGCCGGCGGTGCGGGCACCGTGGCGAGTCGCCGCAGCGCCCAGCGTGTTCGGAACATTGCCTGGTTTACCCCGGCGCGAGGTCGATCGGGCTCGGTCCCGGCGGCTGTCCGGTCGCCGGCCCTTGCGGCGGTCGGCGGTCTTGGCCTTGGCCCTGCCCGGCGGCACGTAGTTCTTGGCCGGGGTGAAGCGACCGGAGGAGAGCGCCCCCTTGTATTTGAAGCCGTAGTAGCCATCGGCGCGGTGAGCCCGCTTCATCTTGGAGCTGAACTGATCCAGATTTTCCACGATCATTTTTGCCTGGTCACTCTTGTTTTGGTAGGCCGGTAAGATCATGAATTCGAGATAGAGATCCACCCGGCTGCGCTTCAGTGGATCAGACAGCTCGATCGTCCCCATCACGTTGGCGTCGAAGTCCTTGGACTTGATTTTGAACTCGCCCACCTCGCCGCTGCCGTCGGTCAAGGTGATTTCAGTATTCAACAAGCCAATATCCACCGGATCGACGGTCATCGGCATGCCCCCCAAATCGAGGGGTTTGTCCTTGGCGCCGAGGGTCAGCTTGGTGAGCCTCAGCTGGAGCTGCCCCGACGCCTCACCGAACTGGCCTGTCGCCGAGGAGAATTCAATGGTGAAATCGGCATTCCCCTTGACGGGGAGGGGCAAGGTCTCCCGCAGATCGTGAATTCGGGACAAGACGATGTCTTTCGCCTCGACGCGTAGCGAAAGAGCGTCCTTCCCTTCCTCCTGCGCCTCTTCGTCCTCGTCTTCGGCCGGGGTGTCCTCGGAGGCCGATTCCTCGGCAGTGGGATCGTTGGGTCGTTTTCGGGCCCGGCGTGGGGGACGTTGGCGACGTCGGGGCATCTTCCGATCTTTGTCCGAGGAGAGCATCGGCCCCTGGTACTCGACGAAGAGCTCACCGCCCAACCCCTGGGCCTCGATTGAAACGTCGAGTCGATCGGAGAGCAGGGCCAGGAGCCCCAGGTCGATACTGATTTCATCGAAATGATAGGACAGTCGTTTGGCAGGAGGCTTGGCCGAAGGGGTCGACTCGTCGGCGGCTTCGTCGTCATCCGGTTCAGTCACCTCCGGTACGATCTCCGGACCTTCGATCGACACACCGACGGCGGTGAGCGTGCCCCCCAATCCCATCGACAAATCGGCGATCCGCACATCCCGATCGAGGTACTGGGTCAGGCGGCTCTCCAGTAGCGGAATAAAACGCGAAACCGGAAAATTGATCATGAAAAAGAAGAAAAAGACTACCGAAAAGAACAGGGGATAGCCTACGAGCTTGAGCAATCGTCGCTTTTTTGCCGTATTCATTAACGCGCGCCCTTTCGTCCCGTGCCGCCGGTCCGCTTGTTCGGTGGGGGCGTCTCCTCGGCTCGCTCAAAGGTCGAGATGACCATTTTGATATCAAATTGATCTTCAGCCCGTCGTCGTTTGCGCACCTCGATTTTGGTAATCGCGATGGGAAAGCGGGTGCGGTTGCCCTCGACCTCTTCCATGAAGCGGGTCAGATCGAGCAGGCCGATCTCCCGCAGGGAGAGCTCCACGCCGTGCTCGATCCAGCCGGCGTGTTTCTGATCGGGCAGCTCCTTGATGTCGGGAACGGTCACTGCCAGCTTGGTGCCGATTTTGTCGACCAGGGTGCGCAACGGGGTGGGCTTGATCTGCCCTTTGCGCCGCATCTTGGCGGTTTTCCGTTGGTTCTCCAGATATTGGGGCTCTTTGGCGATGATTAGCCGGAGCAGATCCTCCCGCTCTTTGTTCTCGATCTCCAAGTCACCGATCGCGGTCTGCACAAAAAATACCGCCATTGCCACGACGAGCACGACGAAGACCACACCGGCGCCCATCACTAATCGCCGCTCCCGTTCGGAGAGTCCGGCGATTACGCTGCGAAATAAGGATGTCATCTCAACTCCTTAAGGACACTTGCTGTCGATATCCATTTGATATCGGCGCCGTTCCCCGATGACCGTCACCTTGCCCACGCGGATGGCGGTGAAACATTCATCATACCCTTCGAGTTTCTGCTTAATCAGGTCGGTGGGGGAGAGATCACTGCCCACCCCACCGTCGCTCACCCCGGCGTCCCCCTGCTCGCTGGTCAGCTCTCCCTCAGCGACCAGCTGGGCATCGACGATCCCCTTCAAGGTAATCCGCTTGGGCTTGATCTCCAGCCGTTCCACATCGTGGACGACCGAGGTGGGGATGCGTCGGGAGAGCTCAACGATGATATCGAATGCGTCGATCTCCGGCATGGGGGCCTTTTTGATCTGCTTACCGCCGAGCAGCCGTTCGATCTCCAGCCGGTCGACCACCGGTTTGTTGAAGATGCGCGTGGTGATCTCAGTCAGTTCCTTGCGCTGGGTCTCGGCCTTGTCGGCGAGCAGCCGGTATTCGGCATAGCTGGAGAAAATCCAGGCCAGCAGTATCGCCAAGAGACACCCGGCGGCCCAGGCGATGCGCCGTTTCAGGAACTCGTAGTCCCCGCGGAACGACAGCTCCCCCTGTCGCAGGTTGATGCGCTGGGACCGTTGCAGAATCTCCTGACGGGCCAGGGCGTGGGTCAGAGCGAATTCAAAGTGCTGGTCGCTCGCCTCGAGGGCCGTGCTTTGGCCGAGGGACAGACCATAGCGCTCGACCGGCACGCCGAGCTCGTCCTGTAGCAGGTCGACCAGTCCGCTGAGCTTGGCCCCGCCTCCGGCGAGCAGCACCTTGGTCACGCGCCCGCCTCCGGCGGCGAGGTGGCCTTTGAGGGTTTGACGGATCTCCCGGATCAAGGGGCGAATCGCTTCATTCAAGATGACGCCGACCTGACCGTCGAGCCCGTGCTGTTGCTTGTACTGTTCGGCCTCCTCGAAGCTCACCTTCCCCTTTTGGGCCAAGGCGTCGGTGAGGTCCCGCCCGCCGCGTAAAATGGTCCGCCCGGTGGGCACCCGGGTGTCGAGTACTGAGATGGTCGTGCGCAAATGCCCGATATCGACGAAAGCGGCCAGTTCGTCTTCTGCGCTCGCTTTGGCGTCGTGCAGTGATCGATATGAAAATGGGGAGACGCCGATCTCATTGGGATCGATGCCACACTCCCCTAGCCCGTCGATCATTTGCTGAACATTGTCCCGCAGCATAGAGGCGGCCAACACGACAATCTCGTCACTGTTGCGACTGACCTCGACGAAGTCGAAAACCGCGTCCTCGATGTCGAAGGGCAGGGTTTCGTCGAGCTCGAACCGGAGGACCTGCTCCAATCGCTTGGCCGCGCTCGTCGGCAGATGAATCTGCCGCACCGCGGCCAGCTCACCGGGCACCGCGCAATAGATTGATACTTGATCGAGATTCAGCCGCTCGACCAACCGGCCGGTGGCCTCGAGCACGTCGGACGGTTTGGATCGACCGTTTTCGTCGAGGGTGACAGGCTCGCTTTCCAAACCGATGATTTCGGATCCGCGCATTGCCATGCGAACGACGATCGCCTTGACGACGCAGCTGCCCAGATCCAACCCTATGATAGTGTGCGCCATTTAACTCTTTACTCCATCCGCCAATACAACACACTCCCCCCCGAAGCAGCGACGCTCTTGGCGGGATCGAGCATGTCTCGGCCCTGCATGTCGACGACAGTGTGAATGCGCTTGGTTACCCGCCCCACGGTGCCTTCGGCGTAGATCGAAAAAACAGTGCTGCGCGTGGTCAACATGCGCCGCGCCATCGAGCGGTTGACAATCGTCAGGCCGGGGATCGGCAGCCCGAACAGCCGCTCTTCGGGATTTTGCAACGTGGAGAGAAAATCCCGGACCCCGCTGAACGGCATGAACATGCGAATGCTGCAGATCACGTCCAACAACTGCAGAATGGCCATGCGCTGCTGCAGGTCCATGCAGGGTCCCACCCCCGCCTCGTCCGAGGTCAACATGCAGACGGCCATGAAGAGAAGCTGGGGCGGGGCCGTATTGACATTGATCTTGCCCTTGCCCCAGACGGTCATCACGCGCCGTTCCGGTTCTTCGGGGACCGGATCGACAAACGCCGACCAAAAGTCATCATCGACCCCGCGCACGAAGTGCAGCTCTTCCAGGCTGTCGTACGGTGCGTTCTTGCGCTCGTACGCCGGCTCGAGGGACTGGTATACCGAACGGTCCTCCGAACCGGACATATTACACAGGTCCTCGTCCGGGTCGCTCCAATCGACAATCTCGCAGATTACGTCGTCCCGTGTGAGAAAGTCGCCGTCCTCTGCTTTGCGATCAAATAACTGATCGTATTTAATCGGCGCCATCAGTGCCGCCAACCCCTGAATCATCTGTCGTCGCTGGCGCGCACCGTGTCGGGCAGTGTTGGCCATGTTGATGTTCAATTTGGAATCTTCATCGATGATCGCCACCTGCAGATCGCTGTCGGGGATACCCAATCCGAGCCCCTCGACATCGGACAGATCGGCGCCGGCAAGCTCGGCGAGCATCCCCCCCCCCTCCGGATCGGCGAACATCTCGATCACCAGGTCGGCGTACTGCCAAATGGGAAAGTTGAGGGTGCGCCCCATGGCCGATTGGAACGAGAGCAGCAGGCGGCTGAGATTGACGCCCGAGCGCGCCAGGTACTCGGCCTGCGTGGCATCCCGCATGTTCACGGTGGTCGCCAGGTAGACCTCGTTGGCCTCCATCAGATCGGCGGTCATCGCCCCCAGAATGGTCAGGGCGATGAGCACCATCAACAGGGCGATGCCCCGTTGCCGTTTTCGGCGAACAGGGGACAGATATTCCCTCCCGGGTGATTGCTTTCGAAGAGGACTCATTTGTTCACCACCGGCGCCATTCCCGGGATGAACGGCTTGCGCCAAATCGGCGTGCGCATCGGTACCGCTAGCTGGGTGCCGTAGACCACTTCATTGCCGCGGCGATCGTGAACCACGAGCCGGACCCGCACCTGGTGGGGCAGAAATGCGCCTTCTCCGGTCGCTTCGGTGGTGTCCCAGTCCTCCTGCCACTCGTCCATCGGCAGGTCAAAATACTCCATGTCAAAGGAGACCACGTCTTCGACCAGCACCAGATACTGCCCTCCCTCCAGGGGCTCCAAGTCCGGGGAGGGATCCTCCCGGCGAATCAGATTCCTGATCTCCGAGTCCTCTTGATCAACGTCGATGAAGTACCCCACCTCGCACTGATCGCTCTCGTTCACGTCCAGATAGCGACGCTGGTGGCTGAAGCTGTAGAAGTCGACGCGATCCTCGTCCCCTTGGTTCTGCCCGATAAACACGGCATTGTGCGACGGATCGACTTGTCCCCGATGCATCGAGAGATAGGACGACGACAGGTCCCGGCTGATCATATCAAAGGCCAGGCGGACCTGGTGTAGACGCTCGTGAGAAGCGTCGACGATTTGAGCGGTACGGCTCGTCTGACTCGTCGCCGTCCAGATGGAGAGGGAGACCATCGCCAATACGGCGACCGCGACGAGCACCTCGATCAGGGTAAAACCCCGCTGCTGTGTTCCGCTGGTCATGCTAGCGTGGTTCCCGTCCTCTCAAACTCGACGACTCTTCCCGGAGCACTTCCTGTTCCTCGATCATCTCGTCAACCGACGACGCTTCGTGCATCAGCTCCAGCGGCCCCTGGGTCGGGTGGACGACGTACTGGCTCAAGCGGTACTCCCGCTTCTTGCTCCCCTGCTCCCAACTCACGGTCACCGTGACCCGACGAATCGCCTGCTTGAGCATCTCGGAGATCATCGGCCCGAAGGCGGCCATCATCCCTTCCCCCATCTCGTCGTCCATACCGGTGGTCTCGCCGAGGTCGAAATCGTCGAGCAGGCCGCCGTCCGCTCCTCCGGAGAGCATCTCCGTAATGTCCGGCATCTCGATGCTCTTGATCTCCCAGTTGCACTGAAAATCGGCCACGTCGTCCTCACTGTCGAGGAACTCGCAACAATCGCCGCTGTCGAGCACGTCGTCGACTTCGAAACCCCCTTCGGTGAGGAACTCCAACTCAATTTCGTTCATCTTGCAGCGCGCCAATTGAGTCGCGTGGGTCGTGAAACGGGCGTAGTCCACCGTGGCGATCGCGGCGAACTGGGCGCCGAAAATGGAGACGATTGACACGGCGAGGATCAACACGGCGACCATCACCTCCATGATCGTAAATCCGCCCTGTCCTCTGGAACGACAGCTCATTCCCCAGACTCCTGCAGCTCGTCGAGCTCCCCGTCGGGCTCCCGCTCCTCCAGATGAATGACGGCCCGTCCGGTCAAAGGATGAATTTCGATGGAGTAGATTTTGTCTTCCCCGTCCGACAACTGGATGATCGAGTGCTCGGTCACCCCACCGGGAAAGAAATAGACAAAGGCCCGGCCTTCGGTGCGCGGCGCGGGTTCGTGAGGGGTGAAAACAGTGACAAACTGCGTGTCCCCCTCGAGTTGTCGGGGTTCACCCCGCCGGCCGGTCAGAGCGGCAAAGCGGGCCCGGCGATACCCCACGGGACCACCGAGGGGCGAATCGTCCTGCATCGAGGCCAGGAACGGATCGGTCAATCTCCCCTGTAGACCGCCGGAAAACATATCGGCAAATCCGTTTCCTTCGGCGCCTTGGCCTGATCCCATCATGCCCATCATGCCCATCATCCCCATCGGACCGCCCATTGCTCCACCCTGGCCGCCGCCGCCGAGGCCCGTTGAAAAGCCCGGCTCGCCGAACAGCCCGGTGGGTTCCGCAGCCGGACCGGCATCCCCTTCCAGCACCTCGTCGTCCTCTACATCCTGGCGGCGTAGGCCCTCGCCGGTTTCATCCTCCCGATTGAGCACCACTCGCCCACTGGTCTCCTCGAGGCGGAAATTCCTCTTCTCGAAATCCATCACCAGCCTCGTGGTCATGCCGGCGGTGACCGCCCTGGAGTAGGCGTAGCGGATACCGGCGACCATCGTCCAACAAGAGGATCTCAGCTTCGCGCGGGAGGTGGCGCCCAAAGACAAGGCCACGCCGGTGAACGCCACCGCAGCGATAGCGACCACTATCAGCATCTCGATGAGCGTATACCCGGCCTTCATTCCGCCTGTGGGCCTCATTGGTCCGCCGTACTACTCTCCGCCCCCGCCACCGGCTCGAACATCGTCTTCGGTGCCCTCTTGTTTGTCCGGTCCTACGGAGTACACATCCGGGTCGTCCCCGTCGGGGCATTGAATGACGAACTCCTGGTCCCAGGGATCGGTCGTGCGCCGACCCTTGTCCAAGTAGCGATCGTTTTTCAAGTCCTCAATCGAGGGACAGTTGCTGGGATTCTCGGCCAGGTACAGCTGAACCGCGGTGCGAATTGCCGCCACATCGGACTTGGCCGATTTGACCCTGGCGTCCTCCAATCGCGGCATCACCGCCACGGCCACGCCGGTAGCTATCATCGCCATGATGATCACCACGATCATAATCTCGATCAGCGTCATACCGCGTTGGGCGGCGAGCCGACGAGCGATTCGGTTTCTCGACTGGGTTGCTCGGGTGTCCATCGAATTGCTCCTTCCTCACGTGCCTCTCAGAGGCTCGATATGTTGTCCTGTCCGGCCATCTCGCGGTCCGGACCGCCGGAAGTCACTTCCACGCCTCCGGGATCGAACCGTGCCGGGCAGTCTAGTTGATAGGGTTGACCCCAGGGATCGGTGATCTGTTCGAGATAGGGCGTGCCCACTTCGGGCTGAAACAGCTCGTCCATCCCCGTGGGGCACCGTCCGAAATCGGCGCGAAAGAGCCGTGCCGCGTGTTCGATGCGAAAAATATCGACCAGCGCCTGGGTGCGCTCTGTTTTGGTATCCAAACTGCCGATCGCCGCCACGAGATAGAAAATCAAGCCGACGACGATGGCCACGTTTCGCAGCTTGCGCCCGAACGCCCCCATGGCGCGACGGTGGCGGCGCTTGTCCCCGAGAATGATCGTCCGCTGCCATGTCATTGGACAAACTCGTTCATGTTGATCAGCGGCATCAGGATAGCGAACGCAATTGAGCCCGCGCCCGCGCCCATCAAGACGATGATCGCCGGTTCGAGCATCGAGGTCAGGGTGGCGATTCTCGATTCGACCAGGGCATCGTACGAGCCGGCGACGTTTTCGAGCATCTCCTCCAGCTGACCGGAGCGCTCCCCGACGGCGATCATGTGGGTCACAATCGGTGGAAAACGGCCCGATGCCTTGAGCGGCTCGGCGATGCTCTCCCCTTCGCGAATCGAGGAGCTCGCATCGACGATGACCTGCTCAAGCACCACGTTGCCCAGCACCCCCTTGGTGATATCCATCGCCGTGAGCAGTGGAACACCGGAGGAGAGCAGGGTGGCCAGGGTCTTGGAAAACCGCGAGATGGCGATCATCATCGCCAATGCCCCGAAGATCGGCGCCGACAACACGAAGCGGTGCCACTTAATCTTGCCCTGGGGCGCGTTCTTCCATCGCCGAAAGCCGTAGACAGCCAAGCCGATCACCGCAAAGATGAGCCACCAGAAGTCGGTCATCATGTTGCTCATTCCGATCAACGCTTCGGTGTACCAGGGGAGTGCGCGGCCGAAGTTTTCGAAAATCGTCGTCACCTTGGGCACGACCACGACCATCATGATGGCGATGATCACCGACCCCATCAACACCATGAACGCCGGATACGCCATCGCCGAGAAGACCTTGGAGCGCAGCTTGTTCTGTGACTCGATGAAATCGGCGAGCCGGCCCAGCACCAGCTCCAGGGTGCCCGATTGCTCGCCGGCGTGAATCATGTTGCAAAAGAGGTGATCGAAGTACTTGGGAAACCGGCCGAACGCCTCGGACAGGCTCATCCCCTGATTGACCTGATCGCGGACATCGGTCAACGCCGACTTCAGATCGGTCTTTTCGGTTTGGTCGATAATTGCAGTGAGCGATTCGACCAGGGAGATACCGGACTTGGTCAGGGTCGCCAATTGCCGGGTGGTCAGCGCGATGTCTATTTTCTTGACGCGGTTGAACAAGTTGAGCTCTATTTCGCCGCGTTTTTTTCGCTGCCCTTTTTCGTAGAGCTCGGTGAGCAGGATGCCTTCACGTTTGAGTTGGGCGCGCAGGCTCTTCTCCCCGTCGGCATCTTTGAGTCCCTTGACCTCCTTGCCGGTGTCCCGTCGAATTCCCTCGTATTCGTAAATCGGCACCGTTAACTACCCCTCTGCGCCCGCTTCTTCGTGGGTCACTCGCAACACCTCTTCGATGGTGGTTTCGCCGGTGAGCACCTTTCGCGCCCCATCCTCCCGCAGGGAGACCATCCCTTCCTGTCGGGCCAATCGTTTGATTGTGTTGGAATCGGCGTTGCGCAGCACGTTGTTGCGAATCTCGTCGGTGATCATCACCATCTCGTACACTCCGGTTCGCCCGTGATACCCCGTGCCCATGCACTCATCACACCCCACTGCACGGAAGAGAGAGATGCTCTGGGGCTGCAGTCGGTCGATGGGTTTGAGCTTGGACCAGCCGGCGCGGTAAACCGTGCTGCTCGGGGCAGGGGGCGGCTGGTAGGGATCGGCAGCGGTGATACCCAGCTCGACGAGCTGATCCCGCGACGGTTCGTAGAGCTCCTTGCAATGGGGACACAACACGCGGACCAGCCGCTGGGCCTGGATGCCGATGATCGAAGAGGAGACCAGAAACGGTTCGATCTCCATTTCGACCAGACGGGTCAGGGCCCCCGGGGCGTCGTTGGTGTGAATCGTCGACAGCACCAGGTGACCGGTCAGCGAGGCGTGAATGGCGATCTCCGCAGTTTCCCGGTCGCGGATCTCACCGACCATGATCACGTCGGGGTCTTGTCGCAAGAAGGCCCGCAGTCCGGCGGAGAAGGTCAAATCGATCTTGGCCTGTACGTGTACCTGACTGATCCCCTCGATGTCGTACTCCACCGGATCCTCGATGGTGAGGATATTCTTGTCCGGTTGGTTGATTTGCTGCAGGCCGGCGTAAAGGGTCGTCGTCTTGCCCGAGCCGGTCGGTCCGGTGACGAGGATAATCCCGTGGGGACGGCGGATCAGACCGTGGAACAGGTGGTAGTGGTCCGGCCAGAATCCCAGATCGGAGACGTCGTGGAGCACCGATTGTTTGTCGAGCAGACGCATCACCACGCGCTCCCCCTGACTGGTGGGAATCGTCGAGACGCGCACGTCGATGCTCTTGCCCGCGATCTTCAGGGCGATGCGGCCGTCCTGGGGCAGTCGCTTCTCGGCGATGTTGAGCTTGGCCAGGATTTTCACGCGGGAGATAATCGACGAGATGAACGCCTTTTGGGCCCGCTTGGCTTCGTGGAGCACCCCGTCGACCCGGTAGCGCACCACGACTTCCCGCTCCATCGCTTCGATGTGAATATCGCTCGCCCGCCGTTTGACGGCTTCGAAGAACAGGGAGTTGACCCAGCGAATAATCGGCGCCTCGTCCTCGACATCGATCAGGTCGGTCAGCTCTTCCTCTTCGGCCCCCTTGGATTCCCCCAGCTCGTCATCTCCGGATTGGCGATCGTAGACCTCGTTGATCGCGTCGAGAATCGCATCTCCCGGTACCACCACCGGTACCACCGGCCGGCCGATGATCGCCTGCACCGCGTCGAGGGCGCCGAACTCGAACGGGTTGGCACAGGCCACCCGAATCCCCTCAGGGGTCTCGTCCAGCGGCAGGACGCGATTGGACTTGGCAAAGCTGATCGGAATATTGTCGATCAGCGCGGTCTCGATCTCTCCGACGACTATTTTCTCGATGAATCCCAGATCCATCTCGTCGGCCACGACCGACCACAGCTTGTTCTCCTCGATCACATCGGATTGGAGCAGGTGCTCGACCAGCGCGCCCCCTTTTTCCGCCCGCTCGGCGAGCAACTCGTTCATCTGCTCCGCCTCGACGACACCCTTTTCAACCAGGATCTCCCCGATGAACGTATCTCGTGACTGCTGGGCCACTAATCACCCTCCTGGAGCTGAAACTCCATCGTCTGCACTGAGTCGGTCTCGGCCGGTTGTCCTGAGCCCGCCGGGGTTTCTACCGGGGCGGCTTTTTTCTGGTTGAAACGAATCGGTTCTTTGGGCGTGTGCTCGACCGTGGTCTCCAGCTCGGATTTGGCACGTAGAATCTCATCTTCCTCTGCGCGCCGGATGATGTTGTTGATCTCGGCCAGACCACCGTTGGTTCTCGTCCAATCGAGGTGGGGATCGACCCGGTGGTATTCGAATGCGGTGTAGCGCTCGATGAATTCTCGCTGTTCGTTCATCTTGCGGGTGTAGATCTCCCGAAAATCGTCGGCGCTGCGGATGATGTAGGGGGTGAGGAAGATCACCAGGTTGCGTTTCTTTTGCAGCTTGCTCTTGTGCTTGAACAGCATGCCGATAATCGGAATGTCGCCGAGCACGGGTACTTTTTGGGTCGTGATCACCTCGTTGTCGGTGATCAACCCACCGATGACGATGGTCTGTTGATCGGCCACCACCGAGGTGGTGTTGGCGTGTTGCCTCGAGATGTTGGGATTCAACGACGAGTCGGCTGTCTTGATCTCCTCGACTTTGAGATTGATCTCGAGCCGCACCTGATCGTCATCATTAATATGGGGCGTGATCTTGAGCTCCAGGCCCACGTTCTGCCGCCCGATGTTCATCCCCATCCCACCGAAACCACCGAAGCCGCCGAAGCCGCCCATCAGCCCGGCGAGATTGCCCGTGTTGTTGCCGCCGCCGGCTTGCCGCGCCGCGTTGGCCAACATCGCCCCGGCCGGGTTGTAGCCCTGTTGAATGGGGACGTTCTCGCCCACTGAAATCGAGGCCTCCTCGTTGTCGGTGGCCAGAATGTGCGGCATGGAGAGCACGTTCACATCGGAGTTGGTCTGTAACGCTTGGAGCACTACGCCGAAGGCGGGAATGGATATCCCCACGCCGAGCAGATCCTCGGTGCCCTCGATTTCCGGCCCGCGAATGCCTGCGGCCAAGCCGGACATGGTTCCCGCGCTTAGCAACAGGGAATTGAGCTTATCGGTGGGTTGACTGGTCCCGTAGATCAGGGATTGATCATCGCCCAGGCCCATGTCCACCATGTTGCCCGCGTGAAATCCCAGACCCAGCTCCCGGTTCTTGTCGAGACTGACCTCCATGATCACCGCCTCGACGAACACCTGCCGTTGAATCATGTCGAGTTGTTCGATGACTCCCTTGAGGCGGATGTAGTCGCGCAGGGAGGAGACCACCACCAGTGAATTGGTCGCTTTGTCTGCAGAGATCTGCAGTTCCCCTTCGA
Source organism: Myxococcota bacterium (assembly GCA_028278265.1). Taxonomy (GTDB): domain Bacteria; phylum Myxococcota_A; class Polyangia; order JAAYKL01; family JAAYKL01; genus JANQET01. The sequence continues at coordinate 5,034 of JANQET010000203.1, read as the reverse complement.
ACAGACCGCTGAGATCGCCGCCGGTCGCCCCTTTGCCCTTCTTCTTGCCCGTGCCGCCGCCGCGCCGAGCCCCGCGGGACAAGGTGTTGAGTGTCTTGGCCAACTCGGTGGCATCGGCGTGCTGCAGACGGTGAACGTGCAGTGTTCCCTCGCCGGCAATCGGGATATCGAGGCGCTTGATCAACTCCAAAATTCTCAAGTAGGCGTTTTCGGAAGCGACGATGATCAGGGAGTTGGTGCGCTCGTCAGGGAGGATTTTGGTGATTTTGGTGTCGGAGCTCTCTTGGCCGACGACACTCGCTGTGCCCTTGGCCGCGGCCCCTCGCCTGCCCTTGGCCTTGCCCGCCTTGGCAGCCGCCCCTGGTCGGCGTTTACCAGTCGCCGCGACGTCAAAAATTTCGACAATACGATCAGCCATCTCATTGGCATCGGCGTAGTTGATCGGTTCGATCCAGATCTGCTCACCGGTACCCGGCTTGTCGAGAATGGCGATCAGCTTGAGTAGCCGTCGGATTGCCGAACCGTAGTCGGTGATAATCAATGTGTTGGTCGGCGCGTAGACGGTGATATCCCCTTCGGTGGATTTGAACCGGCCCAGCACGTCGAGGATCTCTTCGGCCGAAACGTGCTCCAAGGGGTGGAGCCGGGTGACGATTTGATCACTGGACGGGGCCCGCCGCCGGTTGAAAATGGGGGTGTTTTGGCTGGTCGGATTGGCCACGGGTAGAATCTTCAGGTAGCGACCCGAGGGGACGACGGTCAGTCCGTTGACCCTGAGGACACTCAGGAACACCCGGTAGGCCTCCTGAGCGGTGATTTTGGTGGGCGCGTATATCGACGCTTTGATGTTGGGCACTTTGCCGCCGAGAATAAAACTCTTGCCGGTGATGTTGCTGATGGTCTTGATCAGCTCGATCAGGGCCGCGTCTTGAAAATTGAAGGTGAACCGCTGACCCCGTTTGGGTTTTTTGAACTCAATCCCCGCTGTCAGTTCCGGTGGGAGCTCGACGTTGGACCAGGCCTCCTCGCCGGAAGTGCCCGCCCCGGCCGTTCCCCTCGGGTTCTGGGCGCCCGTGTTGCGTCCCCGCAGTCCCCTTGAGGAGCCCGCGCCGGTGGTGCCTCGGTTTCTGAAATCCGGCGGTCCGTCGTGGCTGGAAACGCTGCGGGAGCTCGAACCGGGCGCACCGACGGTTCTTCGCTTGATGTCGTCCCGGTTGCGGACGGCCCCACGGGGGCGGTGCCGCGCCGGAGGCCTGCCCTGCTTGACGTCTCGCGCCAGTTTGGGTTGCTGGGCCTCAGGGGCGCCAGCAGCAGAACCGGGAAAAACGACCAGTACGCACACTCCCAGTCCAAGCAAGGCCCAGTAATTCAACCTCTGTCTCATTCGAGCTGTCGTAATCATCGGCTAGTCAACTCTCTTTTTGGCGGTGATTCCCGCCGCGTACGCCCTTGTCTACTCATTTTGCCAAGGGCGAAATCTCAAGTATGCGTGTGTTGTCATACAACGCTCTTTAGCGCAACTTGAAATCGTTGTCATTTGCAAGTGCCATGCCGGGTCGAGACATCTGTCCGGGCCTTTAACTTCAAGGCGTTTTGCCGACGGCTCGATCTATTCGATGGGGTCACCGGACAAAATGTCACCTTTCGCATCCCCGGCAGGCCGATGATGACAAAACGACAATTGAACCTCATGGGGGTTGAGTTTGATGGGCTCACGGTTCCAGTGCCTCGAGCTTGCGATAAATCGTTCGCGGGGCGATGCCGAGCAGCTGGGCCGCGAGCTTCTTGTCCCCCTTGGTGTAGCGCAAGGTCTCCTGAATCATCTTGAGCTCCATCTCGGCCACCGGGGTGCCGATGGAGAAGGTGACCTGCCCCTGGAACCGCTCCCCCTCGACGATGCTCTGGGGCAAATCCGCCGGCCGAATCACCGTGTCACGGGTCAACACCACCGCCCGCTCGATCACGTTTTCGAGCTCGCGCACATTGCCTGGCCAGTAGTAACTGGTCAACAGCGCCATCGCTTCGGGGGTGATTTCGCGAATCTCCTTTTTGTTGCGCAGGGAGTACTGGGCGAGAAAATGTTCGGCCAAGAGGGGTACATCGTCCAATCGTTGTCGCAACGGGGGCAGGGTGATGATGATCACATTGAGGCGGTAGAACAAGTCCTCGCGAAAGTTGCCCTGTTTGACCTCTTCCTCCAGGTCCCGGTTGGTCGCGGCCACCACTCGGGTGTCCACGCTCAACGTCTGCCCGCCGAGGGGCTCGAACTCCCCTTCCTGCAACACGCGGAGCAGTTTCACCTGAACCGCAGGGCTCATCTCGGCCACCTCGTCGAGAAAAATGGTACCCTGGTCCGCGGTCTTGAACCGTCCCTCCCGGCGCTGGACCGCCCCGGTAAAGGCGCCCCGTTCATAACCGAACAACTCTGCCTCCATAATCGTTTCCGGCAGGGCCGCGCAGTTGACCGCGACAAAGGCTTGTTCCGCTCGGGGGGAGTTCTCGTGCACCGCCCGTGCCAGCAGCTCCTTGCCGGTGCCCGATTCCCCCAGGATCAGCACCGTAGCAACCGAGGGAGCCGCTTGAACCGATACCTCGCAGGCGTGGCGAAAGGCCGGATTATTGCCGATGATCTTGCGCGATTCGAAGTTCATCAGCCGTTTTTTGAGGGTGCGGTTCTCCATCACCAGGGAGTGCTTTTCCAGGGCTTTGCGCACGGTCTTGACGATCGCGGCCCGCTTGAGCGGTTTTTCGACGAAGTCGTAGGCGCCCCGCTTCATCGTCTCCACGGCTTTTTCCACAGTGCCGTAAGCGGTCATCAAGACGACCTCCGTATCCGGCGAGACGGCCTTGATTGCGAACAGCAGGTCATCCCCGGTCATGCCCGGCATCATCAAGTCGGTGAGCACCACATCGACGCGATTTTTGCGCACCACATCGAGCGCCTCCCGGCCGTCCAGCGCGGTGAGCACGTGCATCGACTCCCGCTTGAAAATCTTCTCCAGGGAAATGAGATTGTTCTTGTCGTCTTCGACGACCAGCAGTACGGGTTGATTCTCCACCATTGAGTCCTCCACAGCAATCGGTCGAGATTGTTGAATAGCAAAGGTCGGACCAGGATCTTAATGCAATAATAACAGATCGTTGTAATTATCTCGGGTTCTCGATGGTGGCGGATTGTGACATTTTGTCAACGTCTTGCCCAAAAGGCACAGCAATTGACAATCTGACGCAGTGCTGTGGAAAAACCAACCCATTTGGTCGCTGTCCGGCCACTACGATGGGCGAAAGAGAAATGGCTTGGTTCAACAAGGAGATTGGATAGATGAAACACCTCTGGTTGGTTGCAGTGCTCACGATGGTCCTGCCGATGGTCGGGTGCAATGAAGGTAGCGACGGTGCCGATGATGATGACGACACCAATGGCGGTGATGCGGACAGCGATTCTGATTCGGATGGAGACGGGGATGGGGATGGAGACGGGGATGGGGACGGTGATGCGGACTCGGATTCGGATGCGGACTCGGATTCGGATGCGGACTCAGATTCGGACTCCGATTCAGACTCGGATTCAGACTCGGATTCGGACTCAGACTCGGACTCCGATTCGGATTCAGACTCAGACGGAGACGCTGATACGGATGCCGATGCCGATAGTGACGCAGACTCGGACTCGGATGCCGATTCGGACTCTGACTCGGATTCAGATGCAGACTCGGATACCGACGCAGACACAGATAGTGACTCGGATAGCGACACGGACGCTGATGGGGACTTCAATCCGGGTCCTGACGGATGTCCGGAAATCGATTGGCTCGCGGGGAACACGATCACCGAGGGATCGGTGATGCCGTTTACCGAATTCAACGGCTATATTGACCAAGACGGTGATTACTTGGTGGAGCAGGAGGCGGTGGTCTTCGACCTGTGCTATCTCCACAAGACGGGCAAAGCGTATGTACACCTGATCATCGGTGCCCTGTGGTGACACTTCTGCGGAGGCGCAGTTGAGCGTCTCGCAGAAAATTTCGATGAAATCACCGGTGAGAACGGCTTAATTCTGGGCATATACGGGGGGAACTCCTCTTCACACGATCTTTCCCCGGCCGAGGCATATGACATCTTGAGCGGCCATGGACTAGAGGGAACCCACTTGTCCGGAGATGCTTCAGTCTTCAGCAATTCATCCGGCCTGCCCTTTGAAGCGACGATCGATTTGGAGACAATGGAAGTCACCTGGATCGATTGAGCCCTACGGACACCACAGGGCGCTCAGATCGAGGTAGAGCACCAGGCCGCGGCCCGGGCCGTTGACGCTGGAACCGTGGTACCGATAGGCGGCATCGAACACGTTTTCCAATGCCAACGAGGCAAACAGCTTTTCCTTGAGTCGAAAAGTGACCCTCAGATCAACGACGGCAAACCCGGGGGTTCCCCCCAACGGGATGCGCTCATCGGAAACATCGGCCAGGGCGAGGCGATCCTGCAGAGTGGCCCAGCGAAGGGATGCAGCGCTGGAGAAGCCGACAGGGTGCCGCCACAACAGCTCGGCGGTGCCGTTGAGCGGCGGGATGCGCGACAGGGGCACCCGCTCGACGAACGGCAGGGACGGATCTGACGGAGGATCCCCCATATTGGGTCCCTCGCCCCAGGTCCAAGCGAGGGTGCCGCGGGTCTCGAACCCCAGGGGCAACTGACCGAACAGGGCGGCTTCCAGACCCCGCATCTCGGATCGCTTGTTCCCGTTGACCAATTGAAAGCGGGTCCACGAGTTTTCACAGCGAGGGGTTTCTGGAGGACACGCAGCGGCCTCCCGGGGCCGCTTGATCACTGCCCCTTGGAGCAGGGTTCGAAATAGCCAGAGCTCGGCTGTTATCGGTCCGAACAAGCGCAGTCCGGCTTCGTAGGTGATGGCGGTCTCCGGTCCCAGACCGGGATTTTCGAACTGAAAACCCGGTCCGGTCTGCTGTCTCGAGGTCATGTCGTCCAGGTTCGGCGCGCGAAACGAGCGGTCCAGGTTCACCAGCACACTGAGCC
>JANQET010000375.1 GCA_028278265.1 Myxococcota bacterium | reverse complement strand
TTGGCGACCTCAAATGCCATGTGGCGTACGGCTGCAGATTTCGCGAGTCAGCATAATCCGGGAGTCGGCATAATGCCGGTAATGCTGATATCGGCATTACCGGCACACGTTCGCGAGCCACCTGGCGATGAAAGGCGTGTCACTAAAAAGCATTCAGGAACTGCTCGGGCATGCGACGATCGAGATGACGATGAGGTATGCACATTTATCGCCTGAAGTGAATAAAACTGCAGTTTCAGCTCTCGATAGTGAGCCGGGCGACTGCAAAGTTACGGCGACATAGCGGCGACTTTTGGAATTTTAATGGCTGGAAGAAATAAAAAAAGCTCTAAATATGCGAAAGCCCTAAGGAATTCCTTAGGGCTTCGTGGCGGGGTGGACGGGACTCGAACCCGCGGCCTCCGGCGTGACAGGCCGGCGTTATAACCAACTTAACTACCACCCCGTTTTTAAAAGAGCTTTGCTTGTGGGCGGGACAGGGCTTGAACCTGCGACATCCGGCTTGTAAGGCCGACGCTCTCCCAACTGAGCTACCCGCCCCGCCGCAACGAGCGAAGTGTGATTAGCATCGTGGGCCTGGCTTGTCAACTTCATATTTTGTTACTTTTGTTACTTTTTTTGGGGGTTATTTTTGGGTTCGATAGAGCTTGCGCCAGCTCTCGTTTTCGGTCTTTAGGCAGTCGATTAATGAGGCGAGCAACACGTCGTAGACGAAGGCGGCACAGTGCTCCTGCTCGGGGGTGAGCTCGAGGGCCTCCATGATGCTCTCCGGGCGGGCATTTTTCCTCGCGTCGCTGATGTTTCTTCCCCGGGCGAGCAGGGCGGCGGCCTGGGCACAGGCCAGGGTGTGGGAACAGCCGTTGATGGTGAACTCGACGTTGTGCACTACCCCTTGTTTGAGTGCGATGAAAAACTCGACCACATCACCGCAATCACTGGTTTTTTTGGCGTATCCATCCGCGGTTCGGACGGTCGGTGAGCTGTTGGCTGGGGTTTTGGGGCTTTTTTCGGGGGGTGTCATATTTCCTGTTGTCTCGATCGACTTTTTAATCGGGTCTTCTTTTTCGATGCGGTTAAAATTCCGCTCGGCCAATCACGGCTCACTCTAATACAATTTTAGTCGAGTTGGAACTCGATTAATGGCTGAAAATGGTCGACATCCGGGCCCTGCTCCTTTAAAACCAGGTGTCGTCCCGCTGGTCGAGAATCGTGCCGGGACTTTGCCGACGATAAGGTTTTGCTGTTGGAACAAACGACAAACAATAGAAACGGGCGCGTCATCGCCATCGCCAACCAGAAGGGGGGGGTGGGCAAGACCACGACCGCGGTGAATCTCGGCGCCTCGCTGGCGGCCGCGGAGAAGACCGTGTTGCTGGTCGACGTGGACGCCCAGGCCAATGCGACCTCCGGGATTGGCGTGGACAGCAACGAGCTGAAATTGAGCGCCTACGAGGTGCTGATCGGGGAGTGCTCACCGGCCGAGGCGGTGATTCCCTCTGCCTTGGACTATTTGGACATTCTTCCCGCCCATCGGGATCTGGCCGGGGCCGAGGTGGAGCTGGTCGATGCGACCCAGCGGGAGCGCCGGCTGGGCAACGCTCTGGACGCCCTTCGCGATCGGTATCATTTCATTATCATCGATTGTCCCCCTTCACTGGGACTGCTCACACTCAACGCCTTGTGTGCAGCGGATTCGGTCGTCGTCCCGCTGCAGTGCGAGTACTACGCCCTGGAGGGCCTATCCCGTTTGTTGGAGACCATCGGCATCATTCGCCAGGAGCTCAACCCCACCCTGGAGATGGACGGCATCCTGCTGACCATGCACGACACGCGGACCTCCCTCTCCACTCAGGTGGCCAGCGAGGTGCGCAAGAATTTCGATGGGCGGGTGTTCGACACGGTGATTCCCCGAAACGTCCGTCTGTCCGAGTCTCCTTCATTCGGCAAGCCGGTCATCCTCTACGACGTCCGCTCGAGCGGGGCCAAGGGCTACTTGGAATTTGCCAGGGAATTCATGGAGTTGGGCTCATGACCGATCGGGGCAAGGGCAGACGCGCATTGGGCAAGGGATTGGGAGCATTGATTCCTGGGGCCGAGACAACCCGTCCGACACGTCCCAACCGGGATTATTTTACCTGCCCCATCGAACAGGTGCACCCCCAACCGGATCAGCCCCGGCAGCAGTTCGATCAGGAGGCGCTCGGCGGGTTGGTGGATTCGATTCGCGAACAGGGAGTGATTCAGCCGCCGATCGTCCGCCGTCGCAACGGTCAGGAGGGGTTTGAGCTCATCGCCGGCGAGCGACGATGGCGCGCCGCCCAGCTGGCCGGTCTCAAAGAGCTGCCGGTGGTGGTCAAGGAGGCCAGCCCGGCCGAGGCGTTCGAGATGGCCCTGGTGGAGAACATCCAGCGGGAGGATCTCAACCCCATCGAAGAGGCGGAAGCGTTCAAGCGGCTGATCGATGAGCACAGCTACACCCAGTCCGAGGTCGCCTCTCGGGTGGGGCGGGATCGCTCCACCGTGACCAACAGCCTGCGCCTGCTCGGTCTGCCCCCGGACGTGCGCGCGCTGGTCATTGACAACTTGCTCACCGAGGGACATGCCCGTGCGCTGCTTCAGGCGGGCACGGCCACGCGCATCAGTATTCTCGCCCGCAAGGCGATTGCCAAGAAATGGTCGGTGCGCGAGACCGAAAAACAGGCGCGGTTATCTGCCCAGGGGCCGGTGACCAAACCGGCGGCAAACACCGAGACACAAAGTGCCCAATTGCGTTCATTAACCGAAAAGCTGCAGCGGGCGTTGGGCTCCAAAGTGAAAATTGCCGATAAAAAGGGCAAGGGGCGATTGGAAATCAGCTACACCAGCTACGAAGAGCTCGATCGCATCCTGAACAAGATTCTACTCTGAAGCCACTCCCGCGGCGCTGTGCGCCCCGTTTCATTGACGCGGCAAGCGAAATCCGAAACGATGAATCGGGCTCTTTATCGGAGGTCGATGATGGCAGCCAGCAACGACGACAATTACTATATCGCGACGCGAGCGAAGATGATGCGGGAGTTCAATGCCATGTACAAGGGGACTCGACGGGTATTGGGCCCCTATTTTACCGAAAGCAAAATCGATGCCCTAGCGGTTGAGAGTGAAAAGGCGTATCGCCGTCTGTTTTTGGAGTTGCCGTACATTGGCGGAAAGAAGAACAGCGAGACAATCAATCTGATCATGGGGGCGATTGTGCTCGCGATGATCAAACCTCTCGAAAGAGAGAAACTGACCCGGCATCAAATTGGCAAAATTATCTATGATACGTTTGTCGGTTACTTTGATTCCAGGCCTGCGATTATCCGGCGGATCATCGGTGCACTGGCGTCTTCGCGCTTTTTCATCAATAGAATGAAAGCTCAGATCGAAAAAAACGCGCAGACGAACTACGATGACAATTTTGTCATCAAGAATGTCGAACCGGACAGCGCGGACTTTGACTTCGGTTACGACTACACCCAATGCGCCCTGCACACGTTATTTGAGAAAAACGGCGCAGCCGAATATTTACGATACATGTGCCTTGGCGACTACGCGCTGTTTCGCTCGTTGGGCATTGGGTTTGTACGGACGCAGACCATTGCCAACGGTGCTCCCAGATGCGATTTTCGATTCAAACGGGGGGGGACAACGGTTGCGGGGTGGCCGCCGGAGGATCTACCGGAGTGGATTCTGCCCTGATGCACGCCGTAGCGCTGCGGCCTCTTCAATAGACGCGGCACAGCGAAAGCCGAAATGATGAAACGGCTCGTTTTCCGGCACGTG
>JANQET010000353.1 GCA_028278265.1 Myxococcota bacterium | reverse complement strand
GTCCAGATATCCTTGTGGGATTCCGAGAGGGTGTAGGTCTCCCGGTCGACGAGAGCGCCCTCGCCGGCCCACTTGGCGGTGAGGGTATAGGAGTCCTGGTAAGGCACCACAACCGATATGCCGACCGCATGGCGTCTCGGTCCATCTTCGTAGAGCCGAGGGCCGAAGCGAAAGGTCAGCGCCAGGGTCGACGGCAGGGTGAGATCATTTTCGTGTTCCAGTGTTTTGGCATCGGGGGTGTCCGAGACATCGGCCGCCTGATCCGATCGGGGATAGAACCCGTCTTTGATGAACCGGTAGTCATAGCTGTACAGGCTCTTGCTGGCAGAAATCATCGAGGAAGAGGAGAACACCATCGCGCCGGGATTGTAGTAACAGGCCATCGGATCGTCGACCGCCGCGGTGAAGGCACCGGCCATGCCCATCGCCCGTTCACCGATGACGTATTTTTGGTAGTTCGTCTCGTCAGCGAGGAGACAGTGTCCCATCATGCACACCGCCAGAGCAACCACCGTACCGATTGCGAGAGAGGTTCGTCGCCGTCTAGCCTGCTCCATCACGCCGTTCCCCCTTGTGTTCCTGAAGTTTGTCTTTACAGATTTCCCGCAACAGCGCGGTGGCATAACAGCCTGCCGGCAGGAAAAACTTCAACTCGTAAAACGAACCCAAATCATCCTCGCCGAACCCGCCGGTCAGCTCCTCGGGCTTGCAGCGCAACACTCGACGTCCCCCGGTACAACGCAGCGGTCCTTTTTGGGGAAACTGTGACAAGGCGACGCTCCCGCTTTTGAGTACCTCGGTTTCGAGTGCAGCCGCAGCCCCGTGAGGCTCTTTCATCCGTCCGCCGTACAATGGTCCGGTGGGAGAGATTTCGAAGCGGTCCGCCCTGCCCTGTTCTTTTGCGGGATCTTCGACGAGAAACATTGCACCGTTCTCGTGCTTGTAGGCCACATCACCGGCCGAGAGAGTGCCCAGCTGATCGATGCGCCGGGCAAGCGCTCGATTGAACAACCAGGACTGAAACGCGGAGACATACAACGCCAACGGGCGTCGCCCCAGACTGAGCACCGCGCGCTTGGCATTGCCGTTTTGCCGCATCATCCCCTTGCACAGGTTCACGCATTCATTGAATCCACGGGGCCAAGCGCGAATCGATTGAGCATAGTCGCCGGCAGCGAACAGCTCCCTGGCGCGAAGGACATCCCCCGAGTCCTCTTCCCCGGGGCGGCCGGCGATCACTTGCACCGCCTCCTCGTACTCCTCGCGCAGCAGGTACCGGCCCACTTCCCAGGTGTCCCCCCGATTGCCGAACCGCTGGGGCCCGAAGTAATTGGGGATACCGTTGGTCTCCAGGGTGGTGAGCAACTGCTCGATATCCCGCTCCCGATTTTCTGACACCTCCCGGATGCGGATCGTGAAGTGATTGCCCTTTAAATGGCCGATCTTCAGTTTGTTGCGATGCCGCTTGGCCCAGAGCACCTTGAGCCGGGGAATTTGCAGGTCCTGAATGCGTTCCGGATCAACGTGCTCCAGGCTCAACGTCTGCCGGGTCACCCCCCGCGCGTCCTTCATGCCGGCGGCGCCGATTGCCTTGGATTGAACCCCGAGCGCCCGGGCAATATCGCGAATCGCGCGCGATGTGGAGAGACTGCGTTTTTCGATACCGAAGAAGACATGGTCGCCCTGACCACCGGGTTCATAGGCCAACCGTTCCTCGACTTGAAAATCTTCGAGCTTCGTTCGAATCTTCCCCGCAATCGCAGGTATCCCGGCGGTTAAATAGGGCCAATCGGGGGTCATTGCACCATCTCTTTTCCTAAGCGTCCGCAACACACTACCCGACGGTTGTTCGACCGGGTTATTTTCGATTTTGTGTTTCGAGACGCTCTTGTCTGCGACGGGGCCACAGAATGACCGCTTCGCCAAAACCAATCGCCACGTAGAGCAGCAGTAGCCAAATCAGGATGTACGCCGGTTTGAACCAGAACCAGAGCACCACACTCGACGCCATGATGACGATGAGCACAGCCACGGTGAAGACCCCGATTTTGAGATCCTTGAAAAACCGGAACCGAATCGAACTGACCATCAGAAATGCCAGCGCCGCCATTACCACGGTCATCATCGGATAGCTGATGCCCTTAACCGTCAGCCCGTGGGAGGTCAGCCAGGGCCAGCCGCCCATTGCCCGGGTCGCCATCACCAGAGCCACCACAAAACCGGCGGCCATGGGAATCGGCAGTCCCAGTGAGTACTTTCCCGAATTCTCTTTCGACGCACCGGTGCGGGCCAGAACGTTGAATCGCGCCAGCCGAATAGCGCCACACAACACGTAGACAAAGCAGACCAAAAAACCGAACAGCCCGGAATCCATCAGGGTCCAGCGGTACGTGATCACCGCCGGCGCCACTCCGAACGAGATCAAATCAGCCAATGAATCAAATTCGACACCGAACGAGGATTGGGTCCGGGTCATTCGGGCCACCCGGCCATCGAACAGATCAAAAATGAAGGCATAAAACAGCAACAACGTCGCGTGATAGACGTCCTCGTTGGTCGCTTCGGGGTAGACGCAGCGCAGGATGGCCAGCAGGCCGCAAAAGAGACTCGCTGCGGTCAGCAGGTTGGGAACGATAAACAGTGTCTTTTTAAGATCCATATTAGGCCAACAATTTCAGCTATCTCAATGATTCAACGTTCGAAAACCGTGATATTTGTCAATTCAAGAGTATGCCAGTTTGAGGGAAAACGTCCAGGCCTGTTGAACATCTCTCCGGTCGGATCATCGACGTTCGGACAGCGCCCGCTCAAATGAGTCGATCACCGAGTCTTGCCGGCCGTTTGCCAGCAGGCGACGCAATTCGGCCCGTGCCCGCTGCCGCATGTTGGCTTCATACAGAACAACAGCCCGCGCCAGACCCGCATCATACCGGGGATCGAGCCGGCGCAATTGATCTACTGCCCAGAGACGTCGATCCACTGCGGACCGTTCGCCAAAAGCGGCGAGCACGTCGTAATAGGTCTTCCTTTCAACGACGGAGAGGCCCACATCACCCGGCAGACCGGCCAATTGGCGCCAGCGGACCTGGTACAGCACCCGCGGAGCGATTTTCGGCCCACGAACCCCCCCTTGCCGATCGAGGAGTCCTTGGCGGAAGGATCTGGTCAGGAAGGCGCCGCCCCGCCGTCTGAGTTCCCGCCAGCGGGTATCCTCAAGGTCCACTCTGCTCAGGTCACCGGAGGTGGTTGCCACCTGAGCACACACCTCGAACAGGCTCCGCTCAAACCCTGTTGCCAGAAAATCCCCCAATAGAAGATATCGTTGTTGGTCTTGGCGGTGAATGCGGATCGCAGAGGCTTGAAACGCCTCCATCTGTTCTTTGATTTCGAGCTCTCCACCGGCGCCCGCCGAGTGGGTTTCCGAAAAGTGCAATTGTTCGAGGATGGCGATCAGGGCTTTTTCTTCGGCGGTTGCGGCAAAACCGGCAATTCGATCGTTCAGCCCACTGACCGAGGTCTCAAGTTCATCGACGGCCATCTCTATTCTTGGCAAGGGTGGAATCCGAGGGGCCGATCGGGCGAGTAGGAACACACCCGTCACCACTCCGACAGCGACCAGGGTCAAAAAAAATGCTCGCCAAACCCTGGGATTTTGCACGATTCTCTCAACAATCGTAACGCGTAATGCTTTTATCACCTTTTCAGTCCCCAAAACCCTGTGTAAAGTATATTGAGAAGTTGAGCAAACAAACCAAAATCAAGGGCCACGAACCGATGGTGACTATATAGCGCCACTTGAGCGATATCCATGACGAACAACCGCAAACACCAACGATTTCTTTACGACGCTGACATCAAGCTCGAGACAGACGGCGAAAAACAGGTCGGCCGCGCGATCAATATCAGTGGTGGTGGCATCCTGCTCTCCACCGATTCTGCCCTCGCCTTTGGCACCAAAGTGATGTTGCATCTCAAACTGCCCCGCATTCCCGAAGTGTGTGAAATCTCATGCATCGTTCGCTGGACCGGTGAAAAGAACCGCGTCGGCCTGCAGTTCGAGAGCCTGCGCGCCAAAGAGGTCTGGGGATTGAGCCGGCTGATGCACACCCTGGAACCCGTCGAACCCAATTAGCACCACGCCCCCCCCCAAATAGATCTCGGTCGGTCCAGCCCCCACTGACAAGATTGACAAGGGGGAGTGCGATACTTGTCCCTAAGACAGCAGCCGATCGAGGTGGGTTCGCTCCCACTCCTTGGCCTGCTCGTAGTGGCGGAAGGCCCTTTCATAGGCCTTGAACTGTTGGGTGTGATACCGCCGTTGCCTCCCGTGGACCTCGATCGGCAGCACGTGATGCAGCACTTCGTGATAGACCACCCATTCCAGCATGTACGCCGGGATATCCGGGGCGTCGAGCACCGGGCTGATGCGAATCGTCCGGTCGTCGTAACAGTAGGTGGCCAGCGCTCGGCTCATCGTCTTGCGGCGTCGGTTGCGCTTTCGTGCCGGGGCGCGACCCCAACCGATTTGGACATCGATCTGTCCGCCGAAATAGTCCCGGTTGATGCGTTCGAGCACAGCGGTAATATCGTGATGATTCCCCTTGGTTCGCGGGGGGGTCGGCGGTCTGGGTTGGGCGCCGCGAATCTCGGTGCGGTGGTCGGCGATAAAGCGATCGATAATCCTCGATGCGTGTTGGTCGCTGCCGATGAGATATCGCACCAATGCCTCGAGCACAAAATCGTCCGCGTGGCGAAACATCCGGTGGAGTCGCACGGCCAAACGGCCCTTCTTGGGGCGGTAGGAGATCATGGTTGACCGGTTGTCCGTGAAGACCAGGTCGACCGGCTGGGGCAAACGCATCGTCAGATAGCCGGCAATTCGCTGGCGATGCGCCTCCAGCCGTTCTTTCGGGGAGCTCGCCGTGGCGGGTTGGGACGGTGGTCCGAAATTGAGGCTCAGCTGTCGCGATCTCATTTGAACCATTGGCAAATCGTACGGACCACCTGAACACGTGTCAAGAGCATCGAGCGTGTGATCAGCACCGGCTGTATCTCTGTGGGGGAAGTCGGGCTGGAAAAACCGTACCGTAAAACTGGATTTTCGGCACCAAGCCAGGTAAAACCGAGGCATGAACCGGTGGTCAATTGTCTTGATAGTCGTCGTCGGGCTGCTCGCAAGTCCCGGTCTGCCGGTATCCGCGGATATTTACTCCTACACCGACGATCAGGGGACGGTCCACTTCACCAACCAGCCCCCCAAGGGCAAACAACGCCGCAAATACAAAATCTACCTGCGCACCCCGCCGTCGCGCCGGGCCCGACCCGGGGTGGTGCCGATCCTCCCCCGGGATACCAATCCCACCCGATATTCGCGGTTCGATGCGTCGATTCGCGAGGCCTCGAGAACCTTTTCGATTCCCGAAGCATTCATCCGGGCGGTGATTCGGGTGGAATCCGATTACGATCCCCGGGTGGTCTCCCACGCCGGTGCCGAGGGACTAATGCAGCTGATGCCGGCCACGGCGAAACGAATGAACGTCAACAACAGCTTTGATCCCCACGACAACATCATGGGCGGGACGCGCTACCTGCGCTACCTGGCCAATATGTTCGGTGGGGAGATGGTGTTGACCATCGCCGGATATCACGCAGGTGAAGGCGCCGTAATGAAATACAACGGTGTCCCGCCCTATTCCTCTACCCACGGCTATATCAAGAAAGTGCTGGGCCACTACCACCGCTATAAAAAAGCCAGCGCGACCAAACAAATATAGGGCTTTAGACGCGGCGATTCTTCACGCGACCGGCAATCCAGGCCCAGCCCAATTGCAGCTGGGATCGCTGCTGCCACGCCAGCACCAAGGCGAACATCACCAGGGTCAGAATCAAGGTGCCCAGTAGGTGTTGACTGGGCGTCAGGGAACGCACAATGCCCGGCCCACCCACGTGGTAGACAAAGTACAGGTGCACCACATAGGCAAACAGAGAGGTCCGGCCGAATCGAACGAACCCACTGAACCGAATGCGCTGAAAGAGCGGGTTGATCGCGCGAACTGCCGCGAAGATCACAAATACCCAGGCCGCTTTGAAGAAGAAATAGTGCACCAACCCACGGGTGGGACGGGTTTCGACGCCGAGCTCGTGCAGTTGAAAATGGTAGTAGGCCCATTTGACGCCGAGGCTGGCGAAATTGAAGAGCACCGCGCCGATCAGCAGGCCGACCCAAAACCGCCGGTCGCTCTTGTTGTCGTATGCCACCGGCGCCCAGTAGCCGCCGACAAAAATCCCCAATGCAATCCATGCAGCATAGGGAACAAAGGGAAACAGGGCCAGGCGGGGTTGGGTGGAGACATAGGCCGCCAGTCCGTCGGGCACCCATGTGCTCAGCGGTAGCCGGTAAGTGATCAGGGACAGGATCGGCAGACCGATGAAAATGGCCAGCGCGCGCCCATTGAACCGGCCTGATGGCCAGGCGAGTAGCGGGATCACCGCCAATCCGAGCCCGATGCAGTGAAGAATGTCCACCTTGACCACCCGGTAGAGCGGTCCGTTAAGGCCGCTGAAGATGAAGAAACTGAGATGGAGGGCATAGCCCAGGGCGAGGATTTTCAGACCGCGAAGGACGATATTTCGGCGCAGGACTGCCTGATCGCGGCCGGCGCGGCGGCCGGCATGGGCGACCAGGGCCACCGACAAGCCGGCCAGAAACATGAATGTGGGGGCCACCATTCCCGAAACCCGGGAGATCACCGTCCAGTAAGCGCTTCCCTTGAGCGTGGGGTCGAGCCAGGCCACCCCGGAGTGGACGAAAAACATCGCCACCACGGCCATCCCGCGCAGTCGATCCACGTAGGCGATCCGATTTTTCCGGTCAGTGGTCACGCTTCCCATCGGGGCCGAGCATAGCGGTCGGCGGCATCGGCCGCAAGCGCTTAAGCAATCGGAGCGTGCGCGATCGGCATTTGCCTGTTGACCGCCCGGCGCTGTCTGTGCTCAACAACACTGTTAGGATGTTTTGTTATGTAGAACCGGTGATCAGGCCCCCCTCAGAGGCCGACTCCCTCATTTTGCAGGCCACCCTGGGGTGTTCGCACAACCGCTGCGCCTTTTGTGTAACCTACCAGGGCAAGCCGTATCGAGCTCGTCCACTGCCCGAGCTGTTCGCCGAGATCGACACGGCCGCCGAGGAGCTGACCGGCCTGCGCCGGGTGTTTCTCGCCGACGGCGACGCCCTGGCCCTGCCCACGGACCACCTGCTGTCCCTGTTGGACCGCCTCTATTCCTGTTTACCTGATCTGCGACGGGTCACCTCCTACGCTTCACCGGGCAACTTCAGGCGCAAGAGCACCGAGCAGCTTCGCGCCCTGCGAGAGGCAGGCCTGACCATGGTCTACGTGGGATTGGAATCGGGCGATGATGAGGTGTTGCAGCGGGTTCGCAAAGGCGCGACCCACCAGGAGATGGTGCAGCTCTGTCAAAAAGCGACAGAGGCGGGACTCAAACTGTTCGTGACCGTCATTTTGGGACTGGGCGGCCCTCGCCTGTCCCAGCAACACGCAGAGCACACCGCCGAACTCATCGATCGCATCCGACCGCGGTTTGCCTCGGCCCTCACCCTGATGATCGCCCCGCGCCGCCCCTCCTTTGAAGAGGTGTTCGCCGATCCGAGTTGGCGCGAGCTGACCACTAGCGAAATCCTCACCGAGCTGCGCACGTTGGTGACCCACATACACGCCAAGGGGATCGTGTTCCACGCCAACCACGCCTCCAACTACTTGCCGCTGAAGGGCGTGCTGCAAAAGGACAAGGCGCGGTTGCTGAATGAGATAGAGGCCGCCTTGGCCGATCCCAACCATCTCAGACCGGCGTTTTTGCGGTCTTTCTGATGGGCCGGCGACCCAAAATTCTCGTGCTCGGTCTCGACGGGGTCAGCCTGGAGCTGGTCAACCGCTTCATCGAATCGGGCGCTCTGCCCAATTTCGCCGAGTTGCTCGCCTCGGGCACATCGGCGCCCCTTGCTTCGACCGTTCCACCGATGACCTTTCCGGCGTGGACCACCTTCATGACCGGCGCCAACCCGGCCAATCACGGAGTGGTCGATTTCACGATGCGCCGGGGATACGGCGTTCGCTTCATCGGTTCGCAGGATCGGCAGGTCCCCACCTGGTTCGAGCATCTCGAGCGGCAAGGGCTCACCGTGGGAGCGGCCTGGTTTCCGGCGACCTATCCCCCGCTGCAGCTCAACGGCTACCACATCGCCGGCTGGGATTCGCCGGTGACTGCCCGCGGGGACAGCTCGTTCGTCTCACCCGCCG
>JANQET010000326.1 GCA_028278265.1 Myxococcota bacterium | reverse complement strand
CTCTGCACCGGCGCTTCCAATTTCATGCTAGATATGCCGCTTGATCCCACAGTCCAAATTGCCAAATTGATGAGCAAAACTTTGGGGACGGGATACTAGCTATCTAAATCCGATTCAACTGATCCAACTTACTGTGATAAAGATTCAACGATCGTTCATCATCCGAGATCTCTATCGCCCTCTTCAGCGCTTTTGACGCTCGATCGTGTTTTCCCAGCATCCAGTAGGCTTTGAAGAGGCCAAAATGGAATTCGTGTTGGTATTCGTCGGCTCGGATCGCTTTTCGGTAGAGGACTATCGCGGTTCGGTATTCTTCTTGCTCCAGCGCTGTTTCGGCCCGGTCGTAGAAGGTGAACGGGTTGTCTGATTCGGCCCTTATCAGCTGGCTTTTCCAGTCGGCGGATTCTTCTACGCGGCCGACTCTCTTGAGCCAGATGGAGAGGTTGTTGATCGTGCTCAGGTCGTCCGGAGCGAGGGTCAGGGCGTACATGAAGGTGTATTCGGCCATGTCGTTTTGGGTGTGGCCGTAGACCAGGCCGAGCATGTTCCAGGCGGAGACGTCGGCGGCGTTGAGGCTGAGGGCCTGGCGGATCAGGGCGTAGGCCCGCTGGTAGGAGCGGTCGATGATCGCTTCGGCGGCGAGGTTGTTGTAGTACATCGCCAGTACCTCGCCGTCGGCGAGAATGTCGGCGGGATAGGATTTGGACATGGGGAAGTAGTCAATCACCGAGGCAGATTCGGTGGCCCAGACGAATTGACGGTTGGCCCGCTGGTCCCGGTCGTCGAGCACGGGCTCGAAAATCCAGTCGTTGACGTGGCGGTTGACCAGCAGCACGCCGTTTTGGCGATCCCAGGTGGGGGGGGCGAGGACCTCTTGAAAGCGATAGGGGATGCGCAGCTCGTCGGCCAAGGCCGCGGTGAGCAGGGCCAGGCTGAGGCAGTTGCCCTTTTGGGTGTCCAGGGTGGTTTGGGCGACTGTCGTTTTTTCAGTGTAGCTGAAATTTGAAAAGAGCTCCTGAATGTACCGCACAAACCATTTCCGGACGGTTTGGTAGGGTTCGCGGTCGTCGAAATCCCGCCGCAGGGCTTGGCGTGTCTTGAGGTTCAGCCGCTTCATCTCTTCGACGGTCGGGACCTCTTCCAGGGGTGCGAACGCCGCGTCGTCCAGTAATTGAATAGGGGTAAAATCTGGATTTTCGATATTGACGCGCGGTCCAAGACAGCCGATGGCCATAAGTGTGGATAAATAAAGCGCGATCTTCACGACGCCCTCCTTTGCAGCCCCTCTCCCTATCATTATAACTCCGTTTAAGTATAAATTCTATGTCATTAAAATACTGCTTCCCGTATTCGGCACTGTGCTTCGCCCTCGTATCGTGTCCACGAGATGCGGGGTCACGACATCCCGGCTCTGCCAGGATCAAGCCCGATGGCTGTTAATTAGACGGGATGGAGGGGACAAACGGTTGCCTCACCTTTGAAAAAAGGGGTGCTTCGCGGGGTGATGAGCGATATATTTCGCCGGCTTGATGGCGAATTCTCAGGGGCGGGCCTCTGTGCCGGCCACCTGGATAGAGGTGTTTCTGGTGAAATTCGAACAGACCCTGGTGGCCGGACGGCTGATCCGGCGGTACAAGCGTTTCCTGGCGGATGTGGAACTGGAGGACGGTACGGTGGTCACCGCCCACGTGGCCAATACCGGTTCGATGATGAGCACGAACGATCCGGCGAGTGAGGTGGCCCTGTCCCATCATCCGGCGCCCCATCGCAAGCTCAAGTGGACCCTGGAGCTGATCAAGCCGCCAGGCGTCTCGTCTTGGGTCGGTGTGAACACCGCCTTGCCCAACCGCATCGTCGCCGAAGCGATCACAGCCGGGCGAATCAGACCGCTCAAGGGGTACGATCGAATTCGCAACGAGGTGAAGTACGGTGATTCGTCGCGAATCGATCTGCTGCTGGAGGCGGGTGACAAGCGCTGCTATGTGGAGGTGAAGAACGTGACCTACCGCAATGGCCGGCGGGCGCTCTTTCCCGATGCGGTCACCAAACGGGGGGCCAAACACCTGGCCGAGCTGAGCAACATGGTGGCCCTGGGGCATCGTGGGGTCACGGTGTACTTGGTCAATCGGGGGGACTGCACCTCGATGGGGCCGGCGACCTCCATCGATCCGGCCTATACCGAGGCGCTGAAGGCTGCTGTTGCATCCGGGGTGGAATTGCTGGCCTATCGGGCAGGGGTCAGCCCGGCGGGGATCGCCATCGAACGCAAGTTGCCCATCATTTTGTGATCCACCTTCGACTCGGACACCTTTTTTGGGGCGAACCGTAGACGTTGACGAGTTTTCAGGGTAATGGTTCCCTCAAAGATGACGCCATGACGGAGGGGTAATGATTCAAGGCCATTTGATAGTACTCGAGGGGATAGACGGATCCGGGACCAGCACCCAAGCGGGGATGCTCAAACAGGCGTTCACCCTGCGCGGCTTGCCGGCCCATGTCACCGCCGAACCGTCTGCCGGCCCGGTGGGGTGCATGATTCGACAGATTTTGGCCGGCCGACTGGTCGTTCGCGGGTCCCGCGGGGTCTTGCCCCCGGATTGGAAGACGATGTCCCTGCTGTTTGCCGCTGACCGGCAGGATCATCTGGCCTCTGAGATCGAGCCCAATCTGATGGATGGGGTCAGCGTGATCTGCGACCGCTATCTCTACTCATCGGTGGTCTATCAGAGCGTGTCGGCGGGCCGCGCAGATGCGCGGGATTGGATCACCCAAATCAACTACTTCGTGCGCAAACCCGACTTGGTGCTCTATCTCAATGTCGATCCCCAAGAGGCGCGCCGTCGGCGCCAGGAACGGGATTTCCAGGTGGAGATTTTCGACGATCCCGAGTTTCAGGAGCAACTGGTCAAGAAGTACCACTCATTGAGCTCGATGTTTCCGGACATTAACATCGTCACTGTGGATGCGGGACGCTCGGTCGCCGAAGTCGCCGAGGCCTGCTGGCATCACGTCGAGAAAATGCGCAACCACCGCACCCCGGTATGAGCAGGTGGATCGCCACAGGGGTCGCGGCAGCGCTGGCGAGTCTGCAGCTGAGCTGCGGGGCGGGTCAGACAACCGGGCAAACCGCTGAAGCGCAACCCCAGATGATCGAGGAGACCCAGGTGGGGGAAAAGATCGTCGAGCCCCCTGAGGCACCACCGGTGTCCCAGGAGCAGACCTCTTCACGTCAGCCGACCCCGTCTGGCGAGCAATCCGGCCTAACGCGGGCAGCGCTCGATGAGGTGTTGGCCGCCGGCCCTGCAGCCCTGCTCGGCATGGTCGAGACCGCTCCGGTGCAGCAGCGCGGGCAGTTCGTCGGGTTCAAGATTGTCGCCTTCAAAGACGGTCCGCCGACGGTGATCGATCTGCGGGTGGGGGATGTGCTATTGGCGGTCAACGGGCGGCGGATCGAACGGCCGGGAGATTATTTCGAGGTCTTTCAAGCGCTGCAGACCGCCGAGGTGCTGCAATTGGTCGTGTTGCGCGGGGCACGGCAACAGGTACTGGATTATCCCATCGTCGAGTGATCGAACATCCTTAGCGCTTTAATTCCGCTGTCCAGGTGCCTTGAATCGGGTCGGTTCCCCCATTGCCGCTGATGGCGAATGCCCCCTGAACCGAGTGGTTGGTGACCGTACCCCAGAGGGCTCCCCGGCGAACCCGGTCCGGGTTGGCGTGCGGAGCGTGGAGCCAACATCTGACGGCGTTCTGTTGCCGGCGACCGGCGGCGAAGTAGGTCACTCCGTCCAACACCAGGGTGCCTTCGATCGCCTGTTCGGAAATGGCGGACAACCTGACCGCTCCGGTTTGCTCCGGCTGCTCAGGGGTGGAGACGGTCGCCCGACCGATGATTCGGTGCAGCTCGGTACCGGGTTGCACGGGCTTC
>JANQET010000322.1 GCA_028278265.1 Myxococcota bacterium | reverse complement strand
TTTTGACTGAGAAAGGAAGGGACGGGAGCGGGAGACGAGACTCGAACTCGCGACGTCCAGCTTGGAAGGCTGGAGCTCTACCAACTGAGCTACTCCCGCAAGTACTTACGTATGTGTCAGTGGTGGGGGGTGGATTCGAACCACCGAAGTCTTCGACGGCAGATTTACAGTCTGCTCCCTTTGGCCACTCGGGAACCCCACCAGATTGTCAGCCTCGCTGCTGCCGCGTGGAGCTGGCGATGGGACTTGAACCCGCAACCGCCTGATTACAAATCAGGTGCTCTGCCGATTGAGCTACGCCAGCACATGCGTCAACAGGCACATAAATTGGTGCCAAGACCCGCTTTTACCAATAAAATTTCAAATACCAAAAATATTCCCGCAATAAACGGTACCCTACACCCCGCCTGGCGAGGCGAGCGCAATGTATAGAGGCGGCCAATTGTGTTGTCAAGCAGTATTTGTTCCAAGTCCAACAACAATCGAAATTATTTGATTTTATTGTATTTTTTTAACCCCCAAACCGGACCGGGCCGGGCTCAATCAGCGAGGACCACCCGATGTCGACGCTTTTTACCCGCTCTGAGCAAAACTTGTCCGTTTTCAAAATCGGTGATCAATAGCACGTCCTTATGATCTTTCAAACGCCGCTCACCGATCCACCCCCCGCCCCCTTTGAACAGTTTGGTCGCTTGCCCCTTTGACTCGCACAACCCGATTTCCACAAAAAAATCGGCTGCCCGGACCACCGAAGCAACCCGTTCGGCAGTGAGCTGGGTGGTGGGAATCCGGTCCACGTCGCCCTGACCGCTAAACGCCGCCTGGGCCCCCTGTTTGGCCTCTTTGGCTGCAGCCTCCCCGTGACACAGGGCCGTCGCCTGATAGGCCAACACCGCCTTGGCCTCCCGGATATCAGCCCCTTCGAGGCGACCCAGCCGGCGCACCTCATCCATCGGCAGCAGGGTAAACAGGCCGAGAAACTTCTCCACATCCCGATCGTCCACATTAATCCAGTACTGATAATAATCGTAGGGCGATAACATTTCCCCGTCGAGCCACACCGCACCGGACGCGGTTTTGCCCATCTTGGCCCCCGAAGCGGTCTCGAGCAGGGGAAACGTCAGCCCGAACACAGGAGCGCTCTCCACCCGACGGACCAAATCGGTCCCGGCGACGATATTGCCCCATTGGTCATCGCCCCCCATCTGCAGGCGACAGCCGAACTTCTTAAACAGCACCAGAAAATCGTACGCTTGCAGCAGCTGGTAGTTGAACTCCAAGAAACTGAGTCCCTTTTCCATCCGCATCTTGTACGCTTCGAAAGAGAGCATCCGGTTGACCGAGAAATGGCGACCGATATCCCGCAGAAATTCGACGTAGTTCAATGACTCGATCCACTCCGCATTGTCCACGGCCCGCGTGCCCTCTTGCTCAAAATCCAGAAATTTGCCGATCTGGGCCCGAATTCCGTCGAAATTATCGCGCAATTTTTCACGGGTGAGCATCTGCCGCTGTTCGGTCTTGCCCGAGGGATCCCCGATCAACCCGGTACCACCGCCGATCACGGCGATGGGCCGGTGGCCGGCCCGCTGCAGGTGAACCAGGGCCATGATCGGCACCAGGCTCCCGGCGTGCAGGCTTTGCGCCGTGGGATCGAAGCCGATGTAGGCGGTCACCGGACCGTCATCGAACAACCCGCGAAGCTGGTCATCATCGGTACATTGCTTGTAAAATCCGCGCTCGACGAACACATCCAACATGTTTTTCTGGCTTTTTTCAGACATTTAAATCTCCCGCAATTGCGGCGGGCAGTGTACCCAAACCCCCACCGAAAAGCAAAGTAGGGGCAGGTAACCACAAGCCCAAATTTTGTTTGGAGGTTGCTCCAAATCACACGTTCCCGTATAGATCGCTCGATGCCGGGTACCGCCTCTCTGCAACAGCGGGCCGCTCAGGGCATCGCCACCGGCGAAGCACCAGGATATCACCACCGGTGAAGCGCCCGGTACCGAAACGATCAGTGGAGGATTAAATGAAAGAGCCTTTACCCAAGGCGTATGACCCGAAATCGATCGAACAAGAGACCTATCGATTTTGGGAAGAAAACGGATATTTCAAAGCCCAGACCGGTTCAGACAAACCCCCGTTTTGCATCGTACTCCCCCCGCCCAATATCACCGGGGCGCTGCACATGGGCCATGCCCTGACCGCCACCGTGCAGGACCTGCTGATTCGCTGGCGCCGTATGCAGGGCTATACCGCCCTGTGGCTGCCGGGAACCGATCACGCGGGGATTGCCACCCAAATGGTCGTCGAGCGGCAACTTCAGACCGAGGGCACCAACCGGCACGAGCTGGGTCGCGAGAAATTTCTCGAGCGGGTGTGGCAGTGGCGGGAGCAGTACGGGGGACGGATCACCGAGCAGCACAAACGGCTCGGCGCCTCACTGGACTGGTCGGTGGAGCGATTCACCATGGACGACGGCCTCTCCCGAGCTGTGCGGGAAGCTTTTGTCCGCCTCTATCACGAGGAAAAAATCGTCCGGGACAACCGCCTGATCAATTGGTGTGTCTCTTGTCAAACCGCCCTCTCGGATGTGGAGGTCGATCGGGACAAGCCGGAGATGTCCGAGATGTGGTCCTTTGCCTATCCCCTGGTCGAGGGCGGGGAAATCGTCGTCGCCACCACCCGGCCGGAGACGATGCTCGGGGACACGGCCGTGGTCGTCCACCCGGATGACAAACGCTATCGCAAGCTGATCGGCAAACAGATCCAGCACCCGTTCCAGAATCGGACAATTCCGGTGGTCGCCGATGAGATTCTCGCCGATCCCGAGCTGGGCACCGGCGCGGTGAAAGTGACGCCGGCCCACGATCCCAACGACTTCGAATGCGGAAAGCGCAAAGAGCTCGAATTGATCGATATCTTCGACGACAACGGAGTGGTCAATCAAAACGGTGCCCCGTTCGCCGGTCTGGACCGCTTCGAAGCCCGTCGCCGGGTCAAACAAGCGCTCGAGGAGAAAGGGCTGTTTCGCGGCCGGAAGGATCACGAATACGCCCCGGGTCGCTGCCTGCGCTGCCGCACCGTGGTGGAGCCCAAGCTCTCGCTCCAGTGGTTCGTCGACACGGAGGAAATGTCCCAGCTGGCGATCGACGCCGTCAAGGACGGCCGCACCCAGTTTGTCCCCAAACATCAGGAACATCGCTATTTCGAATGGCTCGAAAAGAAGATCCCCTGGTGCATCTCCCGCCAACTGTGGTGGGGACACCGCATTCCGGCCTGGTATTGCGCGGATTGCGGGGAGATCACGGTCACGCGCAAGGATCCCCAGGCCTGCTTCAACTGCGGATCGTTCAACATCGAACAGGATCCCGATGTGCTGGACACCTGGTTCTCTTCGGCCCTGTGGCCCTTCTCCACGTTGGGTTGGCCCCAGGAGACGGCCCTGTTCAAGACCTTCTACCCCACATCGGTGTTGGAAACCGGCTACGACATCATCACCTTTTGGGTTTCTCGAATGATGATGATGGGGCTCAAATTGGTAGGGGAAATCCCCTTCGGCCACGTGCTGCTCCACCCGATGATTCGGGATCAGGACGGCAACAAGATGTCCAAATCACGGGGCAACGTCATCGATCCCCTGGATGTGATCGAAGGCATCTCCCTCGAAGACCTGCTGACCAAAACCCGCGGCTACAAACTTCCGGATGATGAAATCGAACGGGCGGTTGAGTATCAGCAGCAACACTATCCCAAGGGATTTCCCACCTGTGGCACAGACGCTTTGCGGTTTACCTTGGCCGCCTACACCGGCCAAGATCAGGACATCCGGTTTTCAGTCGATCGGGTGGAGGGATATCGCAAATTCTGCAACAAGATTTGGCAGGCGGTGTTGGGCTTCGCCATGCCCCATTTGACCGGGCTCGAAGCAACCCCCGGTGTGCCCGAACCGGTCACCCTGGGGGACCGCTGGATCCTGTCCCGACTGGCCGAGGTCGCCGACAAGGTCAATGCCCATTTGGGGGACTTCAAAGTGGGGGAGGCCACCTCGCTGCTGTACCACTTTTTCTGGGACGAGCTGTGCAGTTGGTACATCGAGCTGCTCAAGCCGGTCTTCTCCGGCGATCAAGCCTCGGCAGCAGCCAAGACCGGCCGGCAGGTGCTGCGGCACGTGCTCGAGGTGTCGTTGCGCCTGATGCACCCGCTGATGCCGATGGTTACCGAAGTGCTGTGGCAGCAATTGCCCAAACCGGCTGACGCCCCGCCTTCAATCATGCTCGCCGCTTACCCCACGGCGGACGATGGTCTGGCCGATCCCGCCGCCCAAGGCCGGGCCGCCCGCTTGATGGAGCTGATCTCTGCCGTACGAACGGTGCGGGCAGAATACGACGTCGCACCCTCCAAAGCGGTCGCGCTGATCGTGCGCTCCGACGATCCCGCGCTGGAGCCGCTAATCGAGGAGAACCGGGAGATGATTACCGCCTTGGCGCGTGTCAACGACCTGACCATCGATCCAGCAGCCGCCCCTCGGCCGAACGGGTGTGCGACCGCGGTCATCGACCAGGCCGAGTTGCTGGTTCCCCTAAAAGGGGTAATCGACGTGGACGCCGAAAAGGCCCGCCTGGCCAAGGAACAGGAGCGCGCACAGAAGCAATTCGACCTGGCCGAGAAGAAGCTGAACAACGAAAAATTCACCAGCCGGGCCCCGGAGGAGGTGGTTCAAAAGGAACGGACCAAACTCGAAGAAGCCCGGGAGTTGTTGGGAAAAGTAGCGTCCGCGCTGGATCGACTGAACGAGGTGGTTTGAAGATGAGGCTGGTGCACCCCAACATCGTTCTGCTCGCCGCCGTGCTCTTTGTCGGCTGTGCCGGTTCCCAACCCTCACCCAGTGAGGATGCCAGGGCACTGCTGATCGAAGGACGCTTCGCCGAAGCGAGAAAGGCGGCGCTCCGCCAGGGGGATCGCTCACCGGAAAACCGGGGAATCATCGCCCTGGCCACGCTCGCCCGATCACCCACTTCAACCGGAGCGACCGAAGCCGTGATCGCCTTGACCGAAGGCGCCAGCGGCGTCGGGGCGACCGTGGCCGCAGCACAACTGCTCACTTTGACGGGCGAGTTGCAAGCGCCTCCCAATTCAGACCTGGCCGTGCTGATCGCCGAGGCCGCCCTCGGCGGAGCAGGCCAAGGTCCCTACACGCCAAAGGGCACCCTGCCGATCCCGGTGGGCACTGCCACACGCCAGGTGGCCAGCAAGACCCTCGAACGGATGTTTCTCAGCCTCGCCGTGGGGGAGATGACGATTGACACCAAGCGGCTGCTGCGCATTTGGAACGGCTGTTTCACCTTGCTCGGCGGTGTGTTGGAGACACCTGACGACGCCACCGCCTGGAGCCTGTTTCGCAGTATCGGCGGGTTGGCCATCGTGCTGCACAACGGCGCACCCG
>JANQET010000282.1 GCA_028278265.1 Myxococcota bacterium | reverse complement strand
GCGATGGCCCGTGGGGAGTCGGTTATTTACAACGCCGCCTGCGAGCCCCACGTCCAAGGGCTGTGCCACTTGCTCTCGTCGATGGGGGTGCGCATCGAGGGCATCGGCAGCAATGTGCTGACCATTCAGGGGACCGACGAGCCGAGAGGGTGCGAGCACCGTATCATGAGTGACCACATCGAGATCGGCAGTTTCATCGGCCTCGCCGCGGTGACCGGCGGAGAAATCGCGATTAAGGACGTGACCCCACAGAATATGCGCACGATTCGCATGGCCTTCCGCCGGCTGGGCGTACGCACCGTGCTGGAGGGCACTACCCTCACCGTGCCGGCGGATCAAAAGATGACCATCAATTGCGATCTCGGCGGGGCCATTCCCCGGATCGACGACGCGCCGTGGCCCGGTTTTCCGGCGGACCTGACCTCCATCGCGTTGGTCACCGCGACCCAGTGCAACGGCACCGTGATCATTCACGAGAAGATGTTCGAGAGCCGCCTCTTTTTCGTCGACAGCCTGATCGCGATGGGGGCCAAGATCGTGCTGTGCGATCCCCACCGGGCCGTGGTCATCGGTCCCGCAGCGCTGGATGGTTGCGAGCTTTCCAGTCCGGACATTCGCGCCGGGATGGCGCTATTGATCGCCGCGCTCAAGGCCAAGGGGCGCTCGGTGATTCACAATATCCGCCAGATCGATCGGGGCTACGAAGCGATCGACGATCGGCTGCGCGGCCTCGGCGCCCGCATCGAACGGGTACTTGTGTAGCCAGTCTCTTTAACGATTAGGACTCGTTGGGCCCATCTTCGCGTAGGTGCTTGGGCCGGTGATCGATGCGGTGCAGCGGCAGGACCACCGACGAAGCGATGTTGGAGAGGTGGGCCTGGATGCGCTTGAAATTGCGCACCAGCAGGGTGGTGCAGACCGCCTCTTTCGCCGGAATGTCGGACTCGGAGAGCTCGACGAGAAACGAGTCGAAGCGCTTGTTCCACTTGACCTCATCCTGAATGATTTCGCCGGCCACGGCATCGTCCTCGGCATCAAAGGCCTCAATAGTAGAGCCGAACGCTTCGCTGACGTAGAGTTGAAACTCGTTGATCTTAGCCGCATAGCTGAGGTTGGAGATCGGTTGTCCCCACATAATTGCCGATTCGTACAGGTTCTTGCACAAATCCCCCAACCGCTCGGCGTCCTTGACGATGCTCATCAGAATCAGACAGCTGGTGATCTCAACGCCCGGATTGGCGGACAAATGGAGCACGAGCTGTTTGCGAATTTTGCGTTCGAGCTTGTTAATCTGGATATCGCCGCGATAGATCGTGTCCTCGAGTTCGCGCAGGTTGGCGCCGGATTGCAGCGCATTGACCACCTCATCGTACAATTCCCGATCCAGGTTCAACATCTTACCGAACTCGCGATATTGTTCCTCCAACGGTGCATCACCTTTCCAAAGCATACGGAGCTTTTCAAACATGGGATCTCCTTATTACCCAAATCAGGATACCAAAATGGCCAATCCCGGAATGACAAAAAATATGACGAGGATGAACGCCACGGCAAAGAGGCGATTCTTGATCGCCACCCGGGACAACCAGCGAGCCGCACCCGAGGGCAACCGCCGCATCGCCGCGAGCGGATAGAAGAGGAGAATCCCCGATAAATTGAACAACACGTGGACCAGGGCGATGGTCAACGCTTCAGGCCGACCGGTGACCAACGAGGCGAGCAACGCCGTGATAGTTGTACCGAGGTTGGCTCCCAGCGCGACCGGGAACACCTGCTCGAGGGTCATCACGCCCGCGGCGGCCATGGGAATCATCAGCGACGTCGTGACCGAGCTGCTCTGCACAATCATCGTGAAAACGAGCCCGATCATGATCGCCACAACTCCGCTGCGTCCCAGGGACCGTTCGAAAAATCGCTCCAATTTGGAGAGCACCAGCGACTTCAACAACCGGGTCAACAAGATGAGGCAGACGATGAGCAGCCCCACGCCCAAGCCGACGACGATGACGCCAGTCAGTATTTTGGACAGTTCCAGGGCGGTAATCCCATCGACCACTGCGGTGCAGACCGGCTTGGTGATCATCTTGAGCGGGCTCTTGAACTCCATCCCCGAAGCGCCGGCGAGCGCACCGGTCAGAGCGTGCGCTGATTTGGATAAAAAGCCGGTCATCAACTCGATGGGCAGGAAGATCACCACGGTCATCAGGTTGAACATGTCGTGAATCGTTCCCGCGGCAAACGCTCGCCGAAACTCCTGCCGACGTGTGACATGGCCCAGGGCGACCAGCTGGCAGGTGACGGCTGTGCCGATATTGGCGCCCATCACCACCGGAATGGCATTGTTCACGGTGAGGGTTCCCGAGGCGACAAAGGCCACCACCATCGAGGTGGTGGTGCTCGAGCTCTGGATCAACGCGGTGGAAAAGATACCGATAAACAGGCCGACAAACGGATTGTTGGTCGTCTCGATCAACGCGCGGGCAAAGTCTTTGCCAAACACTTTGAACCCGGCGCCCATCAGCCCGATGCTCACCAGAAAAGTGTAGAGCACCGCCAGGATGATGGCGACCTTGAAATAGATGATGAACGACGGCTTTTTCGACATTTCGCCTACTTCTTGACCTTCTTCAACTGTAGGTAGCGAGTGAGTGAATAATTTGGGCTCCATTTTGACAATCGTTTCACGTGTAATTGGTGTGTTGTTGTGAATCTCGTTGGGTTTAGGCTAGTCGCGGTTCTTTGCTATTCGGTCGACAACCTGTTTAATCAGTACTTCTACCGTCCAGTGCCGAATTGAGGGCACTTTAGTTCGGCGTTCAAACAAACCACTCTATGCGCCAGTTTGTATATCACGTCAATCGCTAATGTGACAGAAATATGAAGGCGCGCACGAAATTACAGTGATTATTTTATTTTTTTATTTCTCTGGAAGTGATTTCAACCGAGCAGTGCCGTCTGCGGGCAATTCGAACCAGAACAGGGACCCTTGCGGTTCGTTGGACTGCATCCCCACCTCCCCGTGCATCGCCAACACCAGGTGTTTGACGATGGCCAGTCCCAAACCGGTGCTCCCCATCTCCCGCGAGCGGCCGGGATCCACGCGGTAGAATCGTTCGAAGAGCCGTTTGTGGTGTTTCTTGTCGATGCCCGGACCGTTGTCGGCGACTTCGATTCGGGCCACCCCATCTTTGACCGACGCCCGCAGCTCAACCCGGCCGTCTTGCGGGGTGTACTTGATCGCGTTGTCGGTCAAATTGAAGAGAATTTGGTCCAGGGCCCGCGCATCGGCACGGACTATCGAGTCGCTGTCTACGATGACCTTGACGGTCACCTGCTGGTCGCTGGCGTGGGTCTCCACCTCGGCGGCGATTCGCTGCAGCGCTTCCCCCACCGGCACCGCTTTGAGCTCCAATTCGTACTTGCCCGATTCGATCTTCGATATATCGAGCAGGTCGGAAATCAGGCTGGACAGTCGCTTGGAGTGTTTGAGCAGGGTCTGCACGAAGCGTCGCGCCACCGTCGGATCATCAATCGCCCCCTCGAGCAGCGTTTCGGCGCTGGCGTGCATGATGCTCACCGGGGTGCGCAGCTCGTGGGACACGTTGGCCACGAAATCCCGACGCAGGTTTTCGAGTCGCCGCAGCTCGGTGACGTCGAGCATCACGATCACCAGATTGCCCGATCGTCGGGCCGCGGCGCGGGCCAGCACCTTGCGGGATCCGGTCCCGGGTAGGGTGAACTCGACGGTGGCCTTGCTCCCGCTTTGCAGCCCGGTGGCCAGCTCATGCAGCTCGGGAATCTTGATCGTCTCCAGCATGGTCTTGCCGATCGGCTGGCCGACCAGGCCGAGCAGCATGATCCCGGCTTTGTTGATCATCGTGACCCGCCGGTTTTCGTCGAGGGCGATCACCCCCTCGGTCATCCCTTCGAGCACGGTTTCGAAGCGATCCCGCTCGGCGATCATCTCGGTCATCTGTTGTTTGAGTTGATCGGAGACCAGGTTCAACGAGCGCGCCAGCCAGCCCAGCTCGTCGCTGGTGGACACGTCGACCCGTTCTTCGCTCTCCCCCTTGGCCACCCGGCGGGCATAGGCGATCAACCGGCGCAGGGAGCGGGAAATGTAGTGGGAAGAAAAGGCGCTGATAATTACGGCGATCAGCACACTGACCGCTCCCACCCCGGCCAATATGCCCAAGTAGTTGCGAATCACCTCGTCGACCTCGTGGAGCGGCCGTGAGATGCGCACCGTCCCTTCGACCGTCGGGCGGTGGAAGCGCACCGCGACATACAGCATCTCGACTTTCACCGTACTGCTCATGCGGGTCGACTTGCCGTATCCCGTGCGCATCGCGGATTGGATTTCAGGGCGGTCCAGGTGATTTTCGACGGTTTTCAGCTCCTCGGGGGTGAGCTGGGAATCCCCGATGACAGTGCCATCCGCTAGGACTATCGTCGTGCGCGACGCCACTGCTTCACCGATTCGATCGGCAAGTTGATCCGCGGCCCGCGGCACTTCGAAAATCGGCATGGTCTCAATAATGGTGATGGTGGCCTTGGCGTGCCGTTCGAGCTCGGTTTCAATTTTGGAGACCAGGTTTTTGCGCAACAGGTGGGCCAGCAGCAAGCCCGAAGAGAGCACCACGATCAGGACAAGCGAGACCAGAATTAAAAACAGCTTGGTGCGAATACCCGGTTTCAAGGTGCCGCCTATACCGGCTCGTCAAGGGGTTTGTTTGAATCGATATCCCACCCCGCGAATCGTCTCCAGGTACTGGCCGGCCGGACCCAGCTTTTCGCGCAGTCGTTTGATGTGGGTATCGACGGTTCGCGTGGTCACGTCGGCGCTGACATCCCAGACATCGGTCAACAGGACGTCCCGCGTTTGTACCCGGCCCTTGCGCTCGAGAAAGGTGGCCAACAGCTTGAACTCGAGCGCGGTCAGGGCCACCTCGTCGCCGTTCACGGTGACCCGGTGGCCGGGGATATTGAGGGAGAGACAACCGAATGTGACTGCGTCTGCCGTGGCATTCTCCGGGGTTTTGCGACGCAGGATTGCCGCGATGCGCAACATCAGCTCGCGCACGCTGAATGGCTTGACCACGTAGTCATCGGCGCCGATCTCGAAGCCGACCACCCGATCAATCTCCTCTCCCTTGGCCGTGAGCATGATCACCGGAATGTCGGCGGTGGATTTGTCTGCCCGAATCTGGCGGCACACATCGGTGCCCGAGACGTCCGGCAACATCAAGTCGAGCAGGATCAAATCGGGTCGGGGAGTTTTCGCCGCCGCGGCCAACGCTTGGGTGCCGGTGTATGCCGATCGGGTGTCGTAGCCTTCGCGGTTAAGGTTGTATTCAAGAATGCTGACCAAATCTTCTTCGTCATCGACAATTAAAATGAGCTCTTTCATCACACAAACCTCAATAGGCTTCGTTTGTGACACAACGGTGTCCGAGCGGCAACTTTAATGTAAAATGTGGTGATCCCGCTGACCTTCGAAGTGACCGTCGACCCGCTGGACAGCGGGGATGGCGGCCTGGTGGCGTTCCGGGCGGAGCCAGGCGAGCAGGGCCGGGAAGAAAACCAACGAGGCGATCAGGCATACCCCCAGACCCACAATCGCCACGGTGCCGATGGAGCGCAGCCCCGGGTGATCGGCAAAGAGCAGGCTGCCGAAACTGATCATCGAGGTGGCGCTGCACATTGCCACGGTGGCCCCGGTTTTGCGCAATACTGCGTGCAAGTCGCGCGCGCCGATCTCCTGATAGCGGTGAAACAGGTGCACCCCGGCGTCAACCCCGATGCCGAGCAGGCTGGGAAAAATCACCGCATTCAACAGATTGAGCTTGATTGTCGCCGTACCCATGGCGCTGAGCATCCAGAGGATGCCCAGCAGCAGCGGAGTGAGGACCAACAGCGTATGACCGATTCGCCGCACGTCGAGCCAGACGGCGATGAAGACGGCGATCAGGGTGAGGGCCAGCGCGATCGGCGCATCCCGTTTGAGTACGTCGAAGATCGAGGCGAAGACCAGCGGCTCGTTGGTGGGGTGGTATCGCTTGTCCCCGACGCGAATATCGCGCACCTCCTGGGCAAAAGCCTGCGCCCGGCGCAGATCGAGCAATCCGTGGACGTGGAACAACCAGACGAGCTGTCCCGGCGTTCCCGGCAAGCCGGTGAATCGGCGGCGAATGGGGGCGGGCAAGTCCTCTGCACCAAAGGGCTGCACGTCCAACTCCGCTCTCACATCGGCCAACTCGGTGCGCTCCTTTTCGGGCAGCTCGTCCCAGTGGCGGTTCAGCGTCGTTCGCAGGTCGGCGATGATCGCCCGCTTGGCCTCTTGGTTCGGTGGAATCAGGTCGGGGAGGGTCCAGACCTGCTGAATCGCGCTGTTTTCGCCGCGCACGGCCCGGCGCTCCCGCACGGCCCGGGCGACCTGTTTCGCCTCTTCATCCCGGTCGACCAAAATCAGCGCCGCACCCCGTCCCTGCTCGAACACCCGGCGCATTTTGCCGGTAAAGGCGCGGGTGGTCGGCGCATCGGAGCGGAGTTGGCGCAAATCGTACTCAAAGGCGAGCCGGGGCAGACCAATCCCCATGCCCGCCGTGACGACGAGACATCCGGCGAGAATCCATCCCGGACGACGGATCGGTCCGTGAACCGATTTGAGCCAGCGGGACGGTAGCCGCCGGGCTGACCGCACCCGTTCGGAAAGGGCGAGCATTGCCGGGAAAACCACCAGGAATGCGATTGCCGAAAACAGCAAACCGGTGCCGGCGATGAAACCGAACTCAGAAAACCCGCGAAACTCCATCAGGGTCAGCAAGAAGAAGGCGGATGCGGTGGTCAGGCAGGCGGTGAGGGAGGCCCGTCCTGCATGTCGGATCGTCGTGGCCAGCGCGGTGATCGGATCGACGCGCTCCCGCTCCGACCAGTATCGGGCCAACATATGAATGCCGAAGTCGATGCCCAAACCGAAGAGAATCACAACCAAAAAAACGGTGATCAAATTCAGGGTGCCGATGGCCAATTGGGCCAGGGCAAACGTCCAACTGAGGGAGATCAACAGGGGCAGGCAAAGCAACAGGACAGCCGAGGGCCGGCGAAAGTAGACCACCAGCAAGCCGATGATCGCCAGACCGACCCAGCCGGCGCTGGTGCCCACATCGCCGACAACGGTGTCATACTCGTCAATCCAATTCTTGAACGTACCGCCGGTGGAGACGCGAAGCTGGGGATCACGGGTGTCGGGAAGTCGGGCCGCGATTAACCCATCGATTTCTCGATGGATACGGCGCGCAAACGCCAGATCAGCGGTCACCCCTCGCGGGCGGACGACCATAATGAGGACTCGTCCATCCTCGGTGGTGTATCGCGGCCGGCGCTCGCTCAGCCCCTGGTAGCGGGATTTCAAATCGGAGAAGTCGAGAGACGGGGGCAGCGTGTCCTCCAAATCGATGTAGAGGGGATTGCGAATTGATTTTTCGTAACGGACCCGCGCGTCCAGGCGATTGCGAATCGTCTCGAGGTCGTCGAGGGTCAGGTAGAGCAGGCGACGCTCGTCGAAGAACGCGGTGTCTCGACCGATCTCCGCGTGTTCCACCCAGGGTAGGGCGCGCACTTCGGGGAGCAGCGCCTCGGCAAAGCGAACCGCCTCCTCCGGTCGGGGGGATTCGACCATCACCATCAGCTCGCCGAAACCACCGGATTTGGCAATGGCCCGTCTGAGCTCCTCCACGTTTCGGTTGTCAGAGGGGAGCAGGGCGATGAGGTTGCTGTCGAGCTGAAGGCGACTGGCTACGGAGAGGCTGAGCCCACAGAGGATCACCGCCCCGGTGACAATGGTGAGGGAACGGCGGTGGGACCAGAGGGCGAGCCGGCGGCATCTCTCCTCGGAGAACAGTCGACCCACCATCAGAAAGTTCCCGTCAGCGAACAGTATGTGGCGGCGTTTGGCAGCGCCGTTTTCGGGTTCTCATTCATTGCCCTTCACGTACACCTCGATGCCTCGTCACGCCAACGGAGGGAGGGCCACAGAGGCCTGTTGGGGCCGCTGGTTGTTTCTTGTTTGGCGGTAAAATACTGAAATTGCTTAATTATTTTCTGTTTTGTAAATTGGGGAGAGATCTCCCTGATAGTGGATGAAACAGAAACGGATACGCGTTTAAATGACGGCATTGAAACCTATTTGTCAAAGTGATAGACTGCCGCGTTTTTTGATGCGTTAAGGAGAATGCTTGAACGATGACCAGAGCGAAGGATCGCCGATCGAATCAATTGGTTGAGCGCGTTGTGCGCAATGAAGATATTTTCTGCAGCATCCTGCTCGATCAGTGGAACCGGACACTTCGAGTGGTCGATTTTCGCGGGGGAAATTTTCAAGCGAAACACAACTATCTCGAGCGCGTTCTGATGTCCGAAGGAATGCGCAAAATATTCACCCTGATCGAACGGGACGACATGAGCGGTTGGCAGCGAATCGGCTACCAGCGAGAGGGGGCCATTCCCGGCTACTACAAACGCTCGGACGCCTATGTCATGAGTCGCCTCTACGATGCCGATTTCCAGACAGAGGCCCCGACGAATGAGGAATCTCAGGAGCAGAAAGACTTTTTCCAGAAAGTCAAAGTGCTGGCCAAAAAAATTTCGGAGCAAAAGGCACCGACCATTCGCGCGGATATGATCACTGAAAACGAAGCGTCCGAGGCGATTCGAGCAGAGGTGGCCCGGGCCGGTGGCGCCAAAACAACGGCAAAAACCAAGAAGCCCAAAAAGATGAAGATGAGCACGACCCTGGAGGCGAATCCCCCCGTGTTCCCCCAGTTCAGCCGTGCGGTCGAACACTTCCACATGA
Source organism: Myxococcota bacterium (assembly GCA_028278265.1). Lineage (GTDB taxonomy): Bacteria > Myxococcota_A > Polyangia > JAAYKL01 > JAAYKL01 > JANQET01. The sequence continues at coordinate 13,481 of JANQET010000282.1, read as the reverse complement.
TCGCCCAGAATCGCCGCACCAAGCAGGCCAACGTGTTCGGTGCGGAGTACCAGGACTGTTTCGGCAACGCCAAAATCGATATCTGCTTTTCCCCGACGACCCGGGTCGATCAGAACCTGGCGTTCAAGGGGTTGACCACCTTTATCGATCAGTTGACCGAGCAGGGAGCTGTGTCATTGTTCGCCCTGGCCCAAGCGGACGATGTGCCGTGCAATGCCCTTTTTGCGGCCGCCGGGTTCCGCAACACCGGTTGGCTGCACGGACAGATTTTGTCCGGTTCGGGCTTGGTCGATCAACTGCTCTGGACGCGAAAGCTCACTTGATGCCCAAGACCGTCTCGAGCACGGTTCAAGATTTCTCCGAGGCGCTGCGCAACATTTCCGGTAAATGGACTGAGCGCCAGCGCTTGGGTCGTCGACTGCTCCTCCCCGATCCCCTGGAGAAGCTGGTACCGGTCAAGCTGCTGCAAGAAGGGGTCGCTCAGCTGATCGAGAATCTGCAGCTGGATCCCCACCCGGTGGTGCTGTTCATGGATCGCACCGGCGGCGGTGAGGGGGCCCGCGCTGCGGCGTCGATCATGCCGCTGATCGCCGATCGGTGGCCGGGATTCGTGCTGGTGCACATTTCGTTTGCCACCCCTTCCCAAGGGTTGGGCACCCTGGTGCGCAACACCCTGGTCATGTCCGGCGGAGATCTGGGGGTGACCGTGTACGTGGTGGCGCACAATCGGCCGGTGGAGGGGCTGAAACTGAGCGCAGCGGACGCCGACCGCCTGGTCGCCGAGTGCGATCTGGTGATCTCCTTTTCTCCCGGCGGAGCAGCCGGGTTGGCCCCTGTACAGCAGTGCGTGGAGAAGGATCTGCTGTTGGCCAAATCCCATTTGGCGGTGTTGTCCTATCCCGATCCAGAGGCTGTCGTAGCGCAATTGCCGACCTACAAGGCCACCCTGAGTGCGGAATCCTCGATCGATGCCCTGCGCTTTTGGGTGCAGGTCGAGGACGAGGGGAGCTTCGAGGATCTGGACTACACCGTACTGGGTGAACAAGGGGATGCGGAGGAACGGCTGTGGGCGCTGATCGACAACGCCCGGCGGCGCTGCTACCGGGTGCTGGTGGAGCCGCTGAACAAGGGGTTGCCCGTCGGCGATTCATTGCACTGTCCCTGCCGCACCGAGATCGCAAAGGTGTTGGCAAGCTCGGGCCATCTGAGTCGAATTGTCCCCGCGGGATCCCGGTTGGTCGCTGTGGCCCGAGGTTGTGATACACTGACATAACTATTTGATTTTATTGTGTTCGCCAATCAAGATGGCTCTTCGAAAAGGAGATCATCATGCCAATTCGAATGTCGCTCCTGCTGATTTCGTTTATCTTTTCGAGCGCGATACTCAGTGGCTGTGCTGCCGAAGATCCCCCGCCGGACCCGGGGCCGGCTGCCCCGGCGGTGACGGCCGATACGCCGGCCCCCGCCATTGAACAGCCCCCTGCGGAACCGATACCCGACCCATCAGCCCAGCAGGCCAGTGAGTCCCCACCGGTGAGCAACAAACTGGCCACGACCAAGGGTGAGGTGTACGAGGCGTTGCGGCAAAAGGTCAAGGAGAGCCCCTTCGAGGTGGAGCTCCAGCGGGTCTACCTCAGCGGATCCTGTCCCCAGGGGGGACGACCCAAGGCCGACGGCATTGCCGTTGTGGTCGATGGACAGTTGACCTATCGGGGGGATGATCTGTTGTACGACGCGGTGCTCGGCGGACAGTTCGTCTTGCGCCTCTCCGAAACGCGCTACGTCGAGGCCGGGGTCGATGAGCCGGCGATCGTCGACGGACGGGTGTGGCAGCCCTCGACCAAATTCACCCGGTCGGTCAGTGGGTCCGATCCCTGGAAACAGGGACAGTCCCGGCGGTTTCATTGGGAGTCCGTGCCGATTAATCCGGTGTTTTGTCAGGTGCTGCCCGAGTCGGTCGAGGCGTTTGTCTCACTTCGAACAGAAGGGGTACGGCAGGGCCCGCGGGAGCACGCGATTCACGTGGTCGACCTGCAGTGGGACGAGGTCGCCGGCATGGCGATTCGGCAGCCGGTGAAGCTCCTCGTGCGCCAGGGTAACGCGACTGTCGAGCAGCCGGCCGATGCGTTGTACAGCAAGCGGGATCGGGTCCTGGTCACCCAGCTCAACGGCCAAACCCGTTGGGTCAAGCGCAGCTCGATCGTTCAGCAGGGGCCGTTGTTGCGGGCCCCGGCGGCGGTCTTTCCGGTGGAGGCCAAGAGCGAACAGTGGTTGGTGCGGGTGACCGGCATTGCCCAGCTCGAGGAGTACGGTGGGTATGCACCCAAGAACGACGAGCAAGTATTGGCCGCTGTCGATCTGCAGTTCCAGAGTTTGGCGGTTGACGACGAATCCGGAGCGACCCGTCGGCTCAAGGGGACCAAGCTGCGATTGGAGTCATCCTCCACCAGTTGGCAAACACCGGCGGCCAAGGCCACCGGGCAGTTGGACATGTTCGCCGATATCAAACCCGGAGATACCCTCTCCGGAACGGTGGTGTTTCCCAAGCACCGATATGACCGGCCGTTTCGGCTGGAGGTGCGCACAACCGACAAAACCACCTTGTATCTCGACGTATTCACGTACAACCTGGGGACCAAAAAGAAGATTTAGCCCCGTCCGTCACTCGACAAAACGCCTGCCTGATATTTGTCATTTAGCTCAACCCGAATTCCCGGCACCTTGAATAGGGTAACCAAGAATGGGGTGACCAAAACGACGTCTGCCGGGGGGCGAGATGTGCACGAGGCGACGACAACAGGAAGGACAAGCCGTTGAACTTTGAGCTAACCGAAGAACAGCGCATCCTGCGCGACACGGTGCGCGAATTCGCGCAGAACGAAATTGCACCCAAGGCCCAGGAGCTGGACGAAAAGGAGCAGTTCTCGGTCGAATTGACCCAAAAAATGGGAGAGCTGGGTCTGTTCGGGATGTTCGTCCCAGAGGCGTACGGGGGCACCGACATGGGGTACATCTCCTACATCATCGCCGTCGAGGAAATAGCCCGCGTCGACGGATCCCACGCCGCCACGGTGGCCGCGGGAAACTCATTGGGAATAGGTCCGATCCACTATTTCGGCAGCGAAGCGCAAAAAGAGCGTTACCTGCCCGATCTGTGTGAGGGAAAGGCCCTGGCCGGATTCGGCCTCACCGAACCCGACGCCGGGTCGGACGCCGGCGGCTCGAAAACCAACGCCGTGCTCAATGGGGACCGGTGGACTCTCAATGGGTCGAAAATTTTCATCACCAACTCGGCCAATCCGTTGACCTCGGTGACCACGGTTCAGGCGGTGACCGCCAAAAACGAGAAGGGCAAAAAAGAGTACACTTGCTTTCTGGTTCCGGCCGACGCCAAAGGACTGATCGCCAAAGAGATGCACGGCAAGCTGATGTGGCGCTCGTCCAATACGGCCGAGCTCTTTTTCGACGATGTCGAGCTCAACGGGGATCAAGTGCTCGGCAAGCGGGGCGAGGGATTTCATCAGATGCTCAAGACCCTCGACGGGGGGCGGTTGTCTATTGCGGCGATGGGATTGGGCGGGGCCCAGGGGGCGTACGAAAAGGCACTGGCCTACGCCAAGGAACGCCATCAATTCGGCCGGCCGATATGCAAGAACCAGGTCATCGCCTTCAAGCTGGCCGATATGGCGACGCAGATCGAGGCTGCCCGCAACATGCTTTACAAGGCGTGTTGGCAGCGGGAGCAGGGCAAGCCGTTTCAAAAACTGGCCGCCATGTCCAAGCTCTACTGTTCCGAGGTGTTTAAATTCGTGGCCACCGAAGCGGTGCAGATTTTCGGCGGCTACGGCCTGATGAAGGAGTACGACGTAGAGCGGTTTTTCAGGGATCAGAAGCTCCTCGAAATCGGAGAGGGCACCTCTGAAGTCCAGCGCATCGTCATTTCCCGCTACATCGGTTGTTAAAACCGGTTGAGTCATTCTATATATTCAACAAAAAAGGAGGCTCGAATGAAGATCATCGCATCGTTGTGGGCGCTGGTTGTTGCGGCGTGTTGCCTCTCCTGCGCGCAAAGAGACGAGGCGCTGCGCTCGGCGCTCGATGAAAACCAGCAGCGTCTGGCCGCGTCCCAAGAGCTGGTGACCAAGCTGCTCGAAGAGAACGAGCGGCTCAAGAGCCCGGACTTCAAGCGAGAAATTGCAACACCTCAGGCGGCCGGCACGGTGCGATCCTCGGGCGGGGGCCTACAGCCGATGGATCTGTTCGACCTGCAGCTGGCCACTGACCCCCGCATCTCACCCGATGGCTCGACCATTGTCTACGTGCGTCGGTTTGCCGATGTGATGACCGACCGGTGGTACGGCAATTTGTGGCAGGTGGCGTTCGACGGTTCGGACCATCGCCCGATCACCAGCGGGTTGCGAAACGACAGCTCCCCCCGCTGGTCGAACGACGGGAAGCGGTTGCTCTACATCTCCGATGTGGAGGGCACCCCGCAGATCTATTTACGGTGGATGGACAGCGGGCAGACCGCCCGGCTGACCCAGCTGCAGTTCCCGCCCAGTGGGGTGAGTTGGTCACCGGATGATCGACAAATCGCCTTTTTGAGTTTCGTGCCCTCAGCGGTTCAGACCCTGGGTCAGATGCCCGCCCCACCAAAGGGGGCCGATTGGGCTGCGCCGGCCATGGTGGTTGATTCCTTTACCTATCGTTTCGACAAGCGGGGCTATCTCAAGCCGGGGTACCTACATGTGTTTGTGATGGATGCGGCGCCGGGGGTGCCGAGACAGATCACCAGTGGTGACTTTCACCACAACGGCGGTCTATTCGGCAGACAGGCTCCGGTCTGGACGCCCGACGGACAATCCCTGCTCGTCGTGGCCAACCGGCGGGAGCAGGCCGAAATGGATCCGCTGAACACCGAAATCTATCAGTTCGATCTCAGTGGGGCAGCACCGATCGCGATCACCGATCGCAAAGGACCGGATGTCTCCCCGGCCGTCTCCCCGGACGGCAAATGGATCGCCACCGTCGGATTTGACGACGCGGTGCAGGGGTATCAGATCCGCCGGCTCAACCTGATCGAACGCCGAGGCAAAAAACGGCGGGTCGTCTCGGCCACGTTGGATCGGGATGTGCGGCGGCCCACCTGGGCGGTGAACAGCAAGGGAATCTATTTTACCTTCGACGATCAGGGCAATTCCAAGCTGGGGTACTACACGCTGGGGGGCAAGCTCACCGTGTTGGCCGACAACCTGGGGGGCATCGGCCGGGCCTACGGCGGGGCAGCCTTTACCGTGTCGAGAAACGGCCGCTACGCCTTCAACACCACCACCCCCCACCGTTTGGCCGATATCGGGGTCGGCCGGTACGGTGTTCAAAAACAGCGCGTGGTCACGGCGCTCAACAGCCCCTGGTTGGATCAGAAACAGCTGGGAGCGGTAGAGGAGATTTGGTACGGCTCGAGCAAAGACGGTCAACGGATTCAGGGGTGGATCATCAAGCCCCCGGGGTTTGATCCGACCGAGAAATACCCGCTGATCCTCGAGATCCACGGGGGGCCTTTTTCCAATTACGGGGATAGGTTCGATATCGAAAAACAGCTGATGGCCGGACAGGGGTATGTGGTGCTCTACACCAACCCGAGGGGCAGCACCAGCTACGGCGAGCGGTTCGGCAACCTGATCCATCACGCCTATCCCGGGGACGATTTCTACGATCTCAACGCCGGCGTGGACGCGATGCTCGAGCGGGGCTACATCGATTCGGACAACCTGTTCGTCACCGGGGGCAGCGGTGGTGGGGTGTTGACCTGTTGGCTGATCGGGCGGACCGATCGGTTTGCCGCGGCCGCCTCGGCCTACCCGGTGATCAACTGGTCCAGTTTCGTGTTGACCGCCGATATCTCCGCCTTTGTGATCAAGTACTGGTTCCCCGGGATGCCCTGGGATCACCCGGAACACTACCGGGAGCGCTCCCTGCTCTCGGTGGTCAAAAACGTCAAAACCCCGACCCTGCTGATCACCGGGGAGGAGGACTATCGCACGCCGATTTCAGAATCCGAGCAGTACTACAAGGCGCTCAAGCTGCTGGGGATTGACACGGCCCTGGTTCGGGTCCCCGATGAGCCCCACGGCATTGCCCGGCGACCCAGTCACCAGATCGCCAAGGTGACCTCAATCCTCGGATGGTTCGAAAAGTACCGGAAAATGGAAAAAACAGAGTAAGTTCGAATGCTTATGATCTAGGATGGGGGTTACAGGTTGAGGTAGCCGTCGATGATCTCTTCGATTTTCCACCGCTGAATTTTCTTGCCGCAGATGAACACTGCCGGGGTGCCGGTCACCCCCTCATCCTTGGCCTGCTGCTTGTCCCAGTTCAGGTAGTCGATGGTCGTTGGGTTGGCCACATCGGCGTCGTACTGTGCCATATCCAGCCCGAGGACATCCTGGGCGTACGTTCGCAGCTGCTCTTCGGTGTAGACGACGGGTGGATCGGCGTTCATTCCGTCGAAAATGTAGTCGTGCATGGACCAGAAGTGCTCCATCCCCTGGAGGTGGGCCGCTCTGGTTGCCGCGTGAATGCCCTTCGGGGTGGAGGTTCGACAAAAGTGGTGAAAGTAGAAGCGCACCCGCTTGCGATAGTCCTCCCGCTTGGCCCATAGCGCATCGACGTCTTCGGCGTAGTTGGCGCAGTGGCTGCAGCGAAAATCAGCGAATTCGATCACCTCCAGGTCGACGCTTTCCTCTCCGCCGAAATAGGGACTGAGTTGACTGTTGAACGGATCGGGCGAGCCGTCGGGACATCCGATCAGCTGCCCGGTATCTGTGTCGTGGCCCGCATCGAAATTGTTGTTTGCATCGGGTTCGGTGTCATCATTAGCGGTTCGGCACCCCAAACTCAGGGCCATGGCAAAACTGATGATTGCCATCCATCGGATCCATTTTCGTTTGTTCATTTGCTGCCCCTCTGCTCACATTTTGCTGTCTATCGTTATACCTCGGCCCGCATAAAGCACTCAAGTCGATTGCGCGGATTGTCCAATTATCTATCGATGTGCGAAGTTTTTTATCACCTGCTGGAGTTGCCCGATGGCCCCGTCCGGGTCATCCGCCTGGTTGATGCAACGAACGGCACAGAGGTTCTGTGCCCCGGCCGAAAGCACCTCTCGCACGTTTTGGTGGTCGATGCCCCCGATCACCACGGCCGGGACCGTGGCGCAGGCGAGCATCGCTTTGAGCCCGTCGATGCCGATCACCGGATCGGGGATGGCCTTGGTCGGGGTGGCGTATACCGGGCCGATGCCGATGTAGTCCGGTCCCAGCGCACAGGCCGCCTTGGTCTGCTCAGGGTTATGCGTGGAGAGGCCGATGATCGCCTCTTTCCCCAGTTGATCGCGCACCTGCCGGTATGGCGCGTCGTCCTGTCCCAGGTGCACACCGTCAGCGCCGACCTCCCGGGCAATTTCGGGATCGTCGTTGATAATCAGCAGGCTCGGCGGGGCGATGATTGAACGCAGTTCCCGCGCGATGTCGAGAATCTCGGATGTTGGCTTGTCCTTGATTCTCAGCTGGATATACCGAACCTTCTGCTGACACATGATTTTGGCCAGCCTGGCGTAGCCGATTTTGGGCTTGGTTAAAATACCGTAGAGTCCGAAAGGGGGGTTGGTCATCAATCACTCCAGTGGGATCGAAAGTACGCAGCCCGTCGGTGCGGTGTCAATCCTGCATTGTGCTATTCCTCACTTTGGTGAACAATATACCCGTGTGGCGCCAACAACCAGAGGACGATCTGCCCGAAGAGGATCTCGAGCCCTGGTCCGATCCGGATGAGCCCATCGAGATGCCCATCGACGGGGTGTTGGATCTGCACACCTTTTCCCCCAAAGAGATCAAGGAGTTGGTTCCCGAATACCTGGTGGAGTGCCAAAAGCGAGGCATTTTACAGGTGCGCGTGATCCACGGAAAGGGCAAGGGCACCCTGCGCCGCATCGTCCACGCCGCCCTCGACCGGATGCCCCAGGTCAAGTCGTATCGCCTGGGAGGGCACGGAGAGGGCAGTTGGGGGGCCACCCTGGTCGATCTTCATTCGGGCGAACAATGAGGCGCGATTCGGCTCAACAGCGATGGCGTGCTAGAATTACACCGTGAGTCAACACCAGCGACACCGTCAACTCTCCCCAGACCGGCGGCCCAGATGCCGGCGCTGCCGAGGACCGATGCGACTCCAGGCCACCTGACAAGGGGTGACACTGCGCTGCAGGAGCTGTGGTGAGGAGAGCACGGTCAAACAGTATCTCGAGTCCCTGGATGGGGATTTCGAGGAGGAGCTGGGATTCGTTCGAGCTGACCGGCTTTGATTTTCAACTGGTAGTTGTTAGTTAGCCCGGGTCCGTGGCGTTGTCCACCAGCTCGAAGTTTGCCGTGGTGACGGTGGCAGTGGCCGGATCCTGACCGCTGCTCCAGGGGCCGTAGGCAAAGGGAATGGTCTCCAACTCCTCGATGAGCTTCTCGATGACCAGCTGCCATTTGGTCCTGTCGTCGGGGATGACCGAGCCCGAATCGGCGCCGATTAGGGCGTTTGTCTCCTCATCGGAGATTCGTAGGGGCGCGGTGTGAATGTCCTCGGCGTAGAGGATGAACCCGCCGGAGTTGTCCACCAGGTAGGCGCCGTACTCCCGCAGGGCGGTGAGCACCATCTGGGTGATCGGGGCGAGGGAGGTCTCGTTGACCACTGCGCCACTGTCATTGACGATGGTCTGTTTGAGTCGGAGGCGTTGTCCTGAGGCGATGGCATCGGGATTGGTGCTGTAGAAGTCCCCTTCGGTGATCGCCGCGGGATAGATCACATCGCTGTCGAGCGGTTCGTACGGGTCGGGTGCCAGGTTTCGCGGACAGGGGATGGCAAAAGCCAGGGCGTGTTTGATCGTGCCGCTGACCACATCCTCGGGAAGCAGCAACCCGGCGAGCAGCGGCACACCGGTGGCCCTCGCGCTGTAGTAGCCCGGCGGGTTGGTGCCCGGGCCGTCCACATCGTGAAAATCGATATACCCGGCTTCGAGGATGGCCTCCCCTTCCAGACCGCCCCCGAGGCTTTGACATTCGCCGTTGCGCTGGGTGCTCGCCTGCCAGTATTCATAGGTCTCGCGGGTGGCCGGGTTGTAGAGGATCACGTGACCGTCGGCGTCCGTATGTTGAGGTCCCGCAGGGCGCACGGGAACCATCGGAACGGGCACATCGACAGGCCCACCGTCGTCGATCATGTCGAATTTGTCGTTGAGCCAGCCCAGCTCCCCCTCGTAATCGCAGATCAGCACAGAGGTTTCTGCGGTGCCCATGCGAAAGATCGGCATGGAGTACTCGTCGTAGTTCATGTAGGGAAACGGCCAATCGGTCTGCGCAAAGGCGGGGTGCAGGTGGGTCGTGTCCCCCCGCAGCACCCGGTAGGTGGCCAGCACTTGAGCGTCACTGCCGGCGAGCACCGCGGCGTTGTCTGCCTTTTGGTTCCAGGCGCTGGCGGGATCAAAGAGCGGAAGCTCAAAGGCGAAGTCACGTAAACCGTCATCGGTGTTCCCATCCGTGTCCGCATCGGTATCGCTGTCGGTATCGCTATCGGCATCGGTATCGCTGTCGGCATCATTGTCGCTGTCGGTGTCGCTGTCACTATCACTGTCAGTATCGCTGTCGCTGTCGGTGTCAGAATCGGTGTCGCTATCGGTATCGGTGTCGCTGTCCCCGTCGCCGCCGCCGTCGTCGTCGTTCGATCCATCATCACTGCCGCAGGCGAAAAGCGCGATCGCGACCATCAAAACACCGAGGGCGCCCAGAAGTTTACGCATGCACATGAACTACCTCCTGTTGGCCGACCCTTCTTGCGGCCAATTCGTTAAGTTGGGAATTGCATCGGACTACTATATCACGGATTCTGGGCTGCCGGTGTTCACCCTTCGGATCGAGTTGTTGCCTAATCAATGTCCGGCCCGTTCAGTTTCCCGCGCAGCTCCTTCAATACCGGTGGAATGCGCAACGGGCGCGCGGCCGGATAGTCCTCCGGCTCCAAGTACTCCGCTGCCTGGGCAATGGCGGCCATGGCGTGATAGCTGTAATCGTTGCGCAGACGAGAGTGCCCCAGGGTGTAGCGAAAGCCACCATCGGCGTCATGTGGAACGGGTAGGAAGAAGGTGGAAGCGTATCCATCGAATTGCAGTTGCAGGCAAAACCGCATGCTGTGCACCACCACTTTGCGACGCTGTTCCACATCTCGTCCGGTGCGCTTGGCGATGTCGTAGGCCGCGGCCGCGCCCTCGGCGTATTGGCAAGAGTTGATCGCTGGTAATTCCCGGTGCACCTTGAACGAGGCACCGACGTAATCCGGATACTGCGCCCGGCGGGGCCACCAGAAAAACTCGTTGTCGATCCAGTCCTGGGTTTCAAAGGCCAAGTCAGCATACTTCGACTCCCCGGTTTGCCGGTAGAGATCCTGCATTGCGGTCACTAGCCAAGGGACGATACCGATGAGGTTGACCCGGTGCTCCTCGTCATAGATGCCTTCTGCCGTGCGCTCACCTAGAGAAGTGCGCCACTGGGCCATGTAGAAGTCGATCGCTTTGTCGCAGGCGAGTTTGAATCGCTCGTCCTCGTAGTGGCCGAAGAGGCGGGCCAGGGCGAAGATGAACTCACCCGCGTGAATCGTGCTCTCGGCACCGTAGTAAGGATGATCCGGCGGAACGTCGTACTGCCGAAAATGGCCATTGGGATCCTGCATGTAGAGCATCTCTTCGGCCAAGCAATCGAGCACTTCACTGTACTCGGAGATATCCGCCACATCGCCGAGCTTGAGCATGGAGAGGATCGTCACCGCCACCGCATTGAGCTTGGCGTTGTAGTACCGTGCCGGAGTGTCCCGGTGACAGATACAACAGCGATTCCCTTGTCGGCGTAGAAACTTCAAGGTGAACTCGATGCCCCGCTTGGCGCTCTCAACGTACTTGGAATCGCGCTTGATCTTATTGACCATGAGCAGCGTGTACGGGTTGAGGGAGTGACGGACGATGTTGCTGCCGGCGAGCCAGCGCCGGCCCGGTTTGTTCATCGGAGTGTACTTGTAAGCGTATTGGCCGTCATCGGTCTGGTGGGTGATCAACCATTTGGCCCCCAGGGTGAGCGCTCGAATCAGCGATTCGCGACTGACGTCCCAAATGGTCTTGAGCGGTACGCCGCGGAACAGCTCGATAATGTCGTCTCGTGTGCTGTTCTCAATCCAGTTGATCGTGCGGAACCGGCCCCAGCGATAGGTGTCGTCCCGCTGCCATGGGGTTTCGTACAACACCTGTTTCTTGATTCGCTTGATTCGCCTGCGTTTGGGGGGGCGCAGAAACTGGTCGAGGTTGTTCTTGGTCAACATTCGTTCGAGGAAAGTGACCTCGCTCTTGACCTCCATTTGCACGGCGTAGCTGGGCTCCAAGTAGAGAAAGCGGTTGTCGCCCCGCAGGCTGGTGCCCTCGAGGCCGAGCTCCAGATACCAGAGCAGTTGCGATGGCCGGCGATCGGTCAGGGTGCAGATGTCATAGAGCACGTCGACCTCGATTTCCATTTGAGCGATCATTGTGGAGAGGTCTCGGTTTAGCTCCGCGGAATAGAGCGTTGAAGTTCTTCTGCATATATTGCCCCAATCGTCGATGATTTTTTTAACCGATTTGTCGATAGCTTCGATCAGGGTGCTCCCATGGGCCATCTTCTTGGTCACTTTGCGCCCCTTGAGCTTGGACTCGTTGCGCCACCGCAGAGAGACAATGACGCGAAATACATCATCGCCGATCGGATCACGGGACAGCTGATAATCCAGAACGACCGGGGGATGACCGAGCAATTGTTGTCGAATGCGGGAGGTGATGCGCCGCTTGAGCTGGGTGGGAATTGCAAACGGAGCGGCGATTCGAAACAGGACAAAGCCCGAACCCAGCACCACAGGGTGAAACCAAGCCAGGCTCACCCCATCCCGCAGCCGAAGCTCAACAGTGGACATCTTCTCCTCGATCCAGGGCCGGACCGGTGGGCCGGTGCGATCGACGAGCAGAAAATCGATTTGACGGTCGAGCAGCTGTCGGCCGACCACTTCGTCATCATCGCCGCTGAACATATCGCCGGACAAGCGGACCAGGTGGGGGCCCAAGTTCCACTGCTGATTCCTTGGATGCCGCTGGCCCAGGTAGCCCACTCGGCCCGGCGCCCGGCCAATCGCTTTTTTGAATTCTTCGATGAACGTGGGATCACCGCCATCGCGAATCGGCGCCCGGGCCAGGATGGCCTTGCTCGAAGGCATGGCGTAAGGTGATTCCTTGAACGGCGCGGTCGGCTCCGGACCTTGGTAGTCGGGATCTTCGCCAGGCCGTGGCGGGGGTTCCCAGCTTCTGGGAATCGGTTTCTTCGGCGGCTTGGAGGTCCAGTAGTAGCTCTTGCCGTTGCCGCAGATCTCACCGGGATCCGCATCGAATTCCGGCGCCACGGGGAGCGAACCGGCGTTGTCCTGGTAATGGGCCTCGAGCTCGGCGGCCGGTGGTTTGGCCCGTCCCAGGATTGCGCCGGGCCGGGTCAGCTCGTCGAACACACGCCGTCCGTCGTCGTCGCCGATGAACCAGATCTTGAAGACGGTGGCGGCGAGTCCCAAGGTGATGATGGTCAGCACAAGGTTCCATTTATTGAAAAAAAACGATTTTATCTTTTCGCGAGTGGTATTTGCCATTTGAGCCCTTCCTTCTCACATGGGGTAATAGGGGATGGGGGCGGCCCTCGATGGGGTAAGCCCGTTCCGATCCTCCGGCTGGGGGATCGGCCATCCGAACCTTATCTGGAAAATTGTGGGAAGTGCGGCGAGCTCAGCCGCGTCTGAAAATGTAAATATTTCGGGATGCGGATTTCAGATAGACCAATGAGAGGTACGAAAACCGTTCGGTGCGGGACGGGGTGCTCTCGATAATCCGACAAGTGCGATCACCGGGTGTTCCATCATTGTTTTCGGTGCTGGTGCCCGGTGGATCGCCGCTCTGTTGGCCCTCCCTGTCCCCGTCCCCCTCGCCGTCCCGATCCCCGTCAATATCGATGTCGCCGTCACTGTCGCCGTCGCCGGTGCCGAACAGCAGGAGTTCGTCATTGATCCAACCAACCCGATCATCGGCAACGACGAGCTGGCTCGACAGCAGGGCGAGCAGCAGCAGCTGAAGGGCCATCGTCAGCGTGCGTGATGTTCGAAATGGATCGGGCATTGAGTCACCCTCATTGCAACTGACCACCGATCGGGTTCGTCGGCGGTCTTCATTGAGTATACACGTTCTCCCGAATGTTTCTGGGATTAAGGACTCGCGAAAAAATAGCTACCTGTTTTGAGAGAGGATCCATCAATTCTCCCGGCATCGCTCGGCGCCCAAATACCCCGGGTATTCAGGCTTCTCGCTCTTTGTTAGAATTGCGCCTCCACTCTCAAAA
>JANQET010000256.1 GCA_028278265.1 Myxococcota bacterium | reverse complement strand
GACAGCGATTCGGATAGCGACTCGGACAGCGATTCAGACGGTGATTCAGACAGTGATTCGGACGCCGACTCGGACAGCGATTCAGACAGTGATTCGGATAGCGACTCGGACAGCGATTCGGACAGTGACTCGGACGGCGACTCGGACGGTGATTCTGATTCGGATGGGGATGGCGATGGGGATGGGGATTCAGACGGGGACGGTGATGCAGATGATGATGACGACGACAACGATGATGATGACGACGGCAATGACGGCAGCTGCACCGTCACCACCAGCGGCGGCGGCCATCCGCGCTTGATACTCATCAACCTGCTGGCCAACCTGCTCTAGAAATAATCGCCTTTTGTCTCCCCCAAGCGTACAGTCGGAAAGATGAAAATCTGTATTGTCCCTATCCTCCTCTCTCTCACCACCGGGCTGTGCTGCGGATATCGCCCGGCGGGCGCTCTTCGACATCCTTCGATACAGGCGGTGGTCGTTCCGACGGCGGGCAACTTCTCCTCGTACAGCGAACTGGCCGGACCGCTGACCGCGGCGGTGCGAACGCAACTGGTCAAGACCGGGGTGAAGGTAAAGGCTGCAAATGAGTCGACCCCGCGCTTGAAGCTGACCATCCTCCGGGTCAGTGGAACCCCTGGTACGCTCGGTGCCACGGGTCGCCGGCTGACCCCCCTCGAGACGGTCTGGCAGGTTCACGTGGAGGCAGTGTTGACCGATCACAACGACGAAATTATCGAGGGACCGAAGCAGTTTTCATCCAACGCCCGCGCCTATTCCGGAGGACAAATCCTCGCCCAGGAGACGATGGGGCTGCATCAACGCCAGGCGGTAGTGACCGAACTCGCCGAATCGATTGTGGTTCATTTTTTCTAGGAGACCCCCGCAGGCATTGCCGGCTTGACAACTTCCGAGGGTACCGCTACTCGAACCCCTTGAATTATTTTGTTGATTGTGAAAGATGGAGTCCCTAATGGCAGCAAAGTACAAGTCGTGGCCGTTCAAAGAAGCGGAACGCATTATCAAGGCAGGGGGCCGTGACGGGGCCCCGTCAACCGTTGTTCTGGAAACCGGCTTCGGCCCCAGTGGGCTACCCCACATCGGGACGTTTGCCGAGGTCGCCCGCACCACCTGGGTGCGGCGGGCGTACGAGCATCTCACCGGTCATCAAACCGAGTTGATCGCCTTTTGCGACGATCTCGACGGGCTGCGCAAGGTGCCGGGCAATCTGCCCAACCAGGAGATGCTGGCAGAGCATCTGGGCAAACCGCTCAGCGACATCCCCGATCCATACGGCTGCTGCGACTCGTTCTCCGGCCACATGATCAACCGACTCAAGGCGTTTCTCGATGAATTTGGTTTTGAATACACCCTCTGCCGTTCGTCCGATGCCTATCGTCAGGGGGTTTTCAACGACGGCCTGCGCATTCTGCTGAACAAGGTCGACGACGTGCTGGCGATTATCCTGCCGACCCTCAAAGAGGAAAACCGTCAGGGATGGTCACCGTTTTTGCCCAAGTGCGAACAGTGTGCCCGGATCTACACCACCCGGGTTACCGGGTACCACCCGGCCGATTGCCTCATTGACTACGCCTGTGACGGGGTGTTCGGAGAGGTCAACGGCTGCGGCCATCAGGGACAGACCTCAGTGCTCGACGGCGGCGCCAAAACCGGCTGGAAGGTGGATTGGGCGCTCAGGTGGTACTGCCTGGACATCAATTACGAGATGTACGGCAAGGATTTGATTCCATCGGCCGAGCTCTCGGCAAAGATCGTGCGGTTGATGGGCAAGCGACCACCCAGCGGATTCTTCTACGAGCTCTTCCTGGACGAGAACGGGGAGAAGATTTCCAAATCCAAGGGCAACGGTGTTTCGGTGGAACAGTGGATCAACTACGCACCGGTGGAGTCGTTGGCCTACTTCATCTTCCGCGAGCCCCGGCAGGCGAAAAAGCTCTACTTCGGCATGATCCCAAGGGCGATGGACGAGTACCTGGATCAGTTGCGCCGGTATCCGGAAATCCAAGACGACAAAAAACCGAACAGCCCCTTGTGGCACATCCATCAGACCGGCCAGCAGGTGCCCGAGTACGGCTCGTCGATAAATTTTACCATGGTCAACAACTTGGTCTCTGCCCTGGGGAAACCGGAACCCCAGTTGCTGCGCGACTTTCTCGGGCGGTATGACGATCGAATCGCCGACCATCCGACCATTCTCGACACATTGGTCGACAAAGGCCTGCGGTACTACTCGGATCACATCCTGCCGAGCAAGGTCTATCGTCCGGCCACCGGGGCCGAGGAGGTGCTCTTTCGAGCGCTCGCCGATAAACTGAGCGATCCGGCCACTTCGGGGTTCAGCGAAAAGGAGCTGCAGAGTCTCGTTTTTGATATCGCTCGTGCGCACGAGACCGAGCCGAAAGCGTTTTTCAGTGCCATTTACCAGGTGCTTCTCGGACAACAACAGGGGCCCCGTTTCGGCTCATTTGCCAAACTGGTCGGCGTGGAGCGGGTCTGTGAGTTAATCGCGGAGTACGTCACCCAAACGCAGACCTAGGGGTCGACACGGCTAATGGGGCACCGGGCCCCACCTGACAAGAGAGATGGAATGACTGAAGACCAGAGCAAACCAGCCCCCCGTCAGCCCAAACTGATCGTCGCCTTTATTCCCGTGGTGTTTCTCGTCTTTGCCCTCTGGGTATCGATTGTTCACTTTGCCGAGCTCGAGCTCACCTCCCATCTCTCATTGGTGATGGGCACGGTGGTCGCTGCCATCGTCGCCGTGCTCCACGGCTTTCGCTGGAAAGAAATTGAACGGGGGATGATCAAGGGCATCGGATTGGCGATGAACGCGATCCTCATTCTGCTGGTGATCGGCATTCTCGTAGCGACGTGGATTCAGGCGGGGATCGTGCCGGCGATGATCTCCTATGGGCTGGACATTCTCTCACCCTCGATCTTTCTCGTGGCGGCCTGTGTGATTTGTGCCTTGGTCTCTCTGGCCACGGGCTCCTCCTGGTCCACGGTGGCGACCGTGGGAATCGCGCTCATCGGCATCGGCGAAGGACTCGGAATGCCCTTGCCGATGATCGCCGGCGCAATCATTTCCGGGGCCTATTTCGGCGACAAGATGTCACCGCTTTCGGACACCACCAACCTGGCGCCCGCCATGGCCGGGGCCGATCTGTTCGACCACGTGCGGCACATGATTTATACTGCCGGCCCCAGTCTGCTGATCACGCTGGTCATTTTCGGCGTGTTGGGCAGCGGCCGTGGCGGTGAGGTCAACACGACCCAAGTCGACGCCATCCAAGGGGCGATCGACGCGAAATTCCTCATCCCCCCGTTGTTGCTGTTGCCCCCCCTGTTGGTCATTGTCATGGTCATCCTGCGCCTGCCGGCACTTCCCGCGTTGATCGGCGGGTGTGTGCTGGGGGGGCTGGTCGCCGGCTGGGTGCAGGGGGTGTCCTTCGGCCACATCCTCCAAGCTGCATTCGGTGGGGTCACGACCAACACGGGCTCTGAAATGGTTGACAAATTGCTCTCCCGAGGCGGACTGGAGTCGATGCTCCCCACGGTCGGGCTGATCATCTGTGCCCTCTCCTTCGGCGGGGTGATGGAGCGCGCCGGGATGCTCGAAACCATCGCCCGTGCGGTTCTCGGTCTGGCCCGCGGAGTGGGAGGACTGGTCACCGCGACCCTGGCCACCTGCATCGGCATGAACGTGCTCGCATCGGATCAATACCTCGCCATCGTCGTCCCCGGCCGGATGTATCGGGACGCCTACGCCGAACGGGGATTGGCCCCGAAGAACCTCTCCCGCGCCCTGGAGGGGGCCGGCACGTTGACCTCGGTGCTGATCCCCTGGAACACCTGCGGTGCGTTCATGATCGCGACCCTAGGGCTCACCCCTTGGCTCTACGTTCCCTTCTGCTTTTTCAACTTGATCAATCCGCTGGTCACCGGCGTCTACGGCTTTACCGGCTGGACGATGCATCCCCGCGGAGATGCCGCTCAACCGGTCAAAGAAGCGGGCTAATCACGGTTTACTAACCGCCCATCACGTTGTGCAGCCAGGCGTGGCGGCCGGTGGCCTCCGGTAAATTGGGTCGGAGGCGCAGCGCCTGCTCGAATGCCTCTTTGGCCTGAGGATACTCCCCGGTCTCCATCAGACAGATCCCCAACTTCTCCCAGAGGTCGGCGATTGAACCGTCGAGCTCAATCGCTTTTCGAAGATAGCGTTTCGCCTTTTCCAGCCCACCGGTCTGGCGAAAGAGGGCCGCGATCCTGAAATAGACCTGAATCTTCTTTTCTTCGGGCACCCGGTCGGCGTGCACATCATCGAGCAGTTTCAATCGCTCCATGTGGCGCTCTGCCACTTTGAAACCGGGCACCAGGCTCAGCCCCTTCTCGATGACCGCCGCCGCCCGGCCGTACTCGCCCAAAATCTCGTAGATCATCGCTGCATCGGAGTAGGTGGACATGAAGTTCGGATCGCCCTTGATCGCCTGCTCCAGCTCGCGGGCCGCCCGCCTCAGCGTCTGAGGGGTCACCGGATCCTCATGGCCGGTGTCGTTCCAAATCTCCAGCGCCAACTTGTATGCCTCTGGAGGCTCCTTTTTATCCCCGGTCTTGAGGCGCTCGGGCAGACGCCGGAATCGCTGGTGCCCGGCGTTGGCCGATGCCATCTTCAATCGGGTCAACCGGGTGGTCAGCTGATGGTCCTGAGGATCGATCACGGCCAGTCGGCGAGCGGCATGGACCGCCTGCTCGTAGAAGCCCATCTGTTCGTACGTATCGATCAGCATTCGCAGGGTCTGGCGATTGGCCGGATCGGTTGAGAGCGCCTGTTTGAAGGTGGCCAGGCTCTCGGAAAAATAGCCGTAGCGGAGGTACAGCACTGCCAGTTGGTTGAGCAGGGAGATGTCGCTGGGCTGGTACTTCAGTTTTCGCTTCAGGTAGATGATCTGCAACATGTTGTCAGCCACCTCCAGCGTCTCGCTGGTCGGATTGGTTTGGCGCACCTGTTGGATCTGTTCCACCGCCGTGGCGAAGTTGCCGGCTTTGAGATGGGCTTGGGTCAGGTTCATCATTGCCGGAACAAAATCCGCCTGAATCGCCAGCGCTCGACCCAATTCGGCAATGGCCGCCTCGTACTCGCCGTCGCGCATCTGGATATAGCCCATGGAGTAGCGGCTGTGCACATCATCGGGAAACCGCTCGACCCGATTTTTGAAATAGGCCCGCTTTTCCATGTCGTAGTTGAGCGCTGATTTGACGTTCTCGTCTGCAGCCAGTACCGGATTGTCCGACACCAAGGCCGCCGCTTTTTCGTACTCCGGATTGCTGGTGGTCAGGAACCCGAGATTGAGAATGCGGTTCATCGCCAGGTAGTCGTCGAGGGTGGCGGTCACCTGTTCCCGCCGATTCCCCAGATTGGTCAGGTAGGGGGCGATCGATTCCTGGTGGTTGATCGCCTCGATGCTCATGTCGATCCCCTCCTGATTGAGCAGCCCGTAGAATTGGGCGTAGGGGAGATCGTCCGTGTTGATTCTGTCGAAATCACCGAGAAAGGCGTTGAGGGTATCCTCGCCGAAATAGAAAAAGCTCAAGAACTTGTCCAGGCTGGTCACGCCGTATTGCTCGAAGCCCGATCGGTCGAGCGCCGCGCCAATCTGCTGTTCGAGGGCCTGGTAATCAAGAGCCAGTCGCTCAGGGGTGGCCAGCATCAGACACTGGGAAGAGCCGTGAATGCACCAAAAGCTGGTGTGCGGAAACACACTGCGAAACGTGTTGAGAATAATCTTGATCGCATCGGACGCCAGCGGAATCGGAACCCACTGGCTGAAGATGCCGCCCGGTTTGAGCTTGTTCTTGCACAGCTCGTAAAACTCCTTGGTGTACAGGGTCCAACTGTCGAACGCCTGGGGATTGGTCGCATCGGACATGATCACCGAGTATTTTTTCGGCGTCAAAAAGAGATGGTTGCGACCGTCGTTGACCACCAGCTTGAATTTGCTGCTGTTGTAGACATCGAGGTTCTCCTTGGCAAACACGCCGGCGACTTCCTCGATATCCGGATTGAGCTCCACGCAGTCGAGACGCTCGACCATGCTCGTCGCCGCACCGCTGGACATCCCCGCGCCAAAGGCGATCATCATCGCCTCGTCCGGCTCACCGTGAACCAACGGCGGCAACACCCCGAGCAACTTGAACAGTTGGACGTGCCACAACCGGGACGAGGCCTCCTCCACGCCGTTGAGGTAGAGATCCTTGTACCCGCTCTTCCAGAAGTCGTAGACCGCCACGTTGGCGACCAGCCCCTCCTTGTAGTGCAGCAGCTCCGTGTGGGGGCGGGTGTCCTTGTACAGTTGGTAGAACACTCCCGAGGGGGCGATGATGTTGATCAGCGTGGCCACGACGATGAAGCCACCGGCCACCATCCCCCGGGCGATTTTGGCCTTCAGGGTCATCCAGACCAGGCAGCCGGCGAGCAGGTTGAGCGCGGCGACGACGGAGACACTTTTGGCAACGCCCAACAGGGGGATGAAGATGAACCCGCCGGCAAAGGCCCCAAAGATCGATCCCACGGTATTGATGGCGTAGATCCGGCCCACGCTCCTACCCTCGTGACGCGGCCCCTGCTGACAGATCTGAATCGCCAGGGGCAGGGAGATGCCGATCAGCGTGGTGGGGACGAGCATGATCGAGCCCGCTTTGACAAAGGTGTAGATCGGTACCGAAGAGAAGAACATCGTCTGGAAATAAATGGTGATCAGGTAGAGGGTCGAAAGGGCGGTGATTCCGATGCCGAGTTCGACACCAACGAATAACCCCAATTGGTTTTTAATGGACGACAGAAACTTGTAGTAAATCAGACTGCCCAGGGCGATACCGCCCAAAAACGTCGAAAGGATCGCGGAAAACGAATAGACCGTATTGCTCGAAAACAGGGCCAGCATGCGGGCCCAGAAGACTTCGTAGGCCAGCGAGCAGAAACCGGACAGACCGATGGCGATGATCACGGCCCGGACAGTGGCTCGGCTGTATCGCTGTTCGACGGGGGCCTCGGGCTTGTCGTCTTGGGCGGTGGCCCCGCCGGGCCGTTCCCCCCGGCTGAGCCAGAAGGCAATCACCGCGACGCCGATATTGATCGTAATGCCGACCGTCCCGGAGAGGCGCATGCCCAGCTGCTCGAGCAGGACGAAGCCGCAGATCAGGCAGCCCACCACCGCCCCCAGTGTATTCAGTCCGTAGAGCAGTCCGGTACGGTTGCCCAGGGAGCGGGTCTGATTCGAGCTCGAGCTATACTTGACCAGCACCGGCAGGGTGCCGCCCATCATGAACGTGGGGATGAGAATGATCACAAAACAAATGGCAAACCGGGCCACGTTCAGGAGAGCCAGGTTGCCGTCAAAGGCGCGGTACAATCCTGCATACAACGGGCTGGCCAACGTCAGCAACAGGGGAAAGAGCATCGCCATGGCGCCGATCGCCAGCTCCAAAATGGCGTAGAGCCTGAGCAATCTCGGGTTGTGCTGATCGATGTACTTGCCGATGAAATAGCTGCCCGCGGCAAAACCCGCCATGAACGAGCTCAATACCGTGCTCGTGGCAAACAGGGTGTTGCCGAAAATGAGCACCAGCATCCGCGTCCAGACCAGCTCGTAGATCAGCCCGGCGACGCCGGAAAGGATGAAGATCGTTAATATGGTTGAGTTTCGTAGGAGAGTGCGCATCGGCAGAATATATAGAGGAATATCCTTAAAATCAAACGATTTACAGCGTATCGAGCCGTCGAATCGGGCGATACTCCTCGTTGAATAACGACTCGAAGAGCTCCCTGGCGCGTCCCTTGAGCGCCCCTTCGGAAAGCTCGCGCAAATCCGCGTAGGCGCCGAGAATTCGCGAGTAGGAGAGCCATCCGGGATGAGCCGATGAAATGTGCGCGAATCGCCAGGTGGAGCCGGTGTCGGTCAGGTGCTCGACCACATCCGGACGGCGAATTCGCTCGCCCCACAACCCCTCGAGAATGACGATTGAGGCGAAGAGGTAGGCGTTGGCCTGAGCCTCCTCATCGGTGAGCAGCTGACCGACGGTCGACAGGGCGAACCGGGCGCCGAGGGGGCCGTCGATCATTTCAGTGAGATAGGCCCGTATCTCAGCCGCTGCTGCCCGGCTGACATTTGCGGCAACCAGCTCCTCGAGCTGGGGGAGCTGATCGTCCCGCGCACCGTCAAAGGCATGGCGGGCCTCGTGGATCGACGTTTGCTCGATGAAGACGGCGGTCAACGCATCGAATACAATCCGTTGGTTCAGATTGAGACCGAGTCGAAACGGAACCTGATCGGCGCGCTCACTCGCTTTGACCAGCGAGGCGAGCACTTGCCGGTCATCCAGTTGTTGTGAGGTGAGGTAGCCGAGCAGCCCCTGTAACCGATCCGTGGCGATCAGGCTTTTGGTGGTGGCAAACCGACCGTGGGAAGCTTGGGGTTGGGTGGCCCGCGGCGCAAAAAGCTTCAGCTCCTCCCGGGCGACCATCCGGGCGATGTGATCGAGCAGCACCGTACCGATGCCGTCGTACGACAATCCGGTGTACGGTGTGTCCACCGGTACCCCGTCCAAGCGGCGCAATCGCACGATTGGCACCGAAGGCCCGGAGGCGAGTTGGTACCTCCTGATATTGCTCACCGAGTAGCGAAGCACGAACCGCAGCGGCCAGCCCTGATCGTGGATCACGTGGGGTTGAAGGAAAAAGGGTTCCCCCAACGCCAGCAGTCGCCGATTGAGGGCCAGGGTGGCATCCCTGAATTGATGATCGATGGTGGTGTCTTGGGTGAGGTTCTCAATCTGATCGAGCAAGGGCACGAGCAGTGATGGAACCTGGTCGTCAAAGGCTGCCGCACCGACAAGGGCGCGACGGGTCAGGTCGAGCTCCCGATACAGCTCGGTGTAGTCCAACTCGGCGCGCTGGGCCCGGCGAAGATTGGCCAGGGCGAGATAGTATTCATCCATTCGCTGATCGACCAGCCGTTCTGCAGTGGTGCGTTCGGCGGCGATGCGCAGGGCCACCGTACAGGCCAACGCAACAGTGATGAGGGTAGAGAGCCCCAACGGGTGGGGTAGCCGGGCGAGCAGGATCTCCGTTGTGCCGCCCCAATCCGGGGTCAACCGGGTCGGTTTGTATTGGCGGGCGCTGCCGACGATGATCCCGGCAACAGCGCCAACACCGACGATGATCAGGGTTCGCGTGGCCAGCCAGAAATGGATGCCCCCCAACCCTTCGACGATCCAGACCAACCCGAACCACAGCAACTGGGTCACCGCACCGGCGACGACCGTGATCACGACGAACAGCAGCAGCCCGCTCTTGGGCAGTCCGTCGACCAGGAGCAGGCCCAAGGGGAGGGCCAGTGTCGAAAGAGCGATGCCGACCCCATTTCTGACGGTGGGCCACTGCAGGGCGCCCACATCCAAATCCCGGACCATTTGAGCGACCAGGCCGGCATGTGCACAGAGCGCGAGAGCGCCCAACACGGCGATCAAACACGCGCCAATCCGGCCGCGCAGACCGAGGATCGGCGGGA
>JANQET010000246.1 GCA_028278265.1 Myxococcota bacterium | reverse complement strand
GCGCAAGTTTCTCTGGCTTCCCCAATTGTCCTGCTACGGCATTCAAGCACTCACCCTGCTCAAGGATGTTTTTATCCTGCACGGCGCCGGCGTCGGCGGAGGCAGTCTGGTTTATGCTAACCAGCTGATTATGCCCTCTGAGGACGTGCTCGATGATCCGGTCTGGGGACAAGCCGATTTTCGCAACACCATTTCGCCGTTTTACGACCGAGCGCGACAAATGCTCGGAGCAACACCGGCCAAGCAGCTCACCGTGGCTGATCTGAAGTTGCGGGAATGCGCTGCTGACTTGGGCCGCGCCGACACTTTTCAAAAAAACGACGTGGCAATTTACTACGGAGAATCCGGGGAAACCTCAACAGACCCCTATTTCAACGGCCGAGGGCCTGCGCGAACCGGGTGCATTCACTGTGGGTGCTGCATGACCGGCTGTGCCCACCTGGCCAAAAACACCCTGGATTTGAATTATCTCTATCTCGCCGAAAAGGCGGGCGTGACCATCGTCCCCCAAACGAAGGTCGTCGACGTTAGGCCCGGGGAGAAAGACAGGTACGCGGTGACCGCCAAAAAGGTGGCCGGAATAGCCAGGCGCAAAACGGTCTACACAGCCAAAGGGGTATTCTTTGCCGGCGGTGTGATGGGATCGGTGAAGCTGCTCCACCAGTGTAAAATCAAGGGTTCGCTCCCCGCGCTGTCCGACCGCCTGGGCGATCGAACCCGCACCAACAGTGAGGCACTGCTGGGTGTTATGGCCAAGCGGTCAGACGTAGACTATTCCGAAGGCATCGCCATCACCTCCGGGTTCTATCCCGATGATCACACCCACATTCAAACCGTGCGATACGGCGAGGGACATGACGCGATGGGCCTGTTGACGACGGTCCTGGTCGGAGGCGGTCCACCGTGGCCCAGGCCACTGCGCTTCATCGGCAACATCATTCGTCGCCCGTGGATGCTATTGCGCACCCTGTTTCCCTTTGGATGGGCCCGCCGGACAACGATTCTGTTGGTCATGCAAAAGGTCGACAACTTCCTTCACCTGGAATACAAACGCCGCTGGTGGCGCCTGGGTGGTCGCTCGATGAACTCCAATTGGCACACCGACAAAAAAGTGCCCTCGTATATTCCGGTGGCCAACGACGTAGCCCGGCGAATGGCGCAAAAAATCGGGGGACATCCGGGGAGCTGCCTGCCTGAAGTGCTGTTCAACACCTCCACCACGGCCCACATCCTCGGCGGATGTGTGATGGCGTCATCAAAGGAGGACGGGGTGATCGACTTCGACGGTCAGGTGCACGGATATCCGGGTCTGTATGTCATCGATGGTTCGATCATCCCGGCCAATTTGGGGGTCAATCCCAGTTTGACGATCACCGCCCTGGCCGAGTACCTGATGGACAAGTTTCCGGCGAAGCACTAAACCACAGAACTTCCGAACAATCGGCTGCCAGCAAAACGCCCCGCCACGCCGGTTGAGGCGGCGCCTTCGATCCCTCCATTCCCGCTACAGACAGCCGATTGGTTCGGTCGAGACGACGATGTTGTCGAAGTAGCGCTCCTGCGCCACTGGTGATCCGTCGTTCCAATAGTTCTCGAAGAACACCGCATTGATCGCGTATGCCGTGTACGTTCCCACAAAATTCAAGTCATCGGATCGGGCTTCCAGCTGGCCGTCGATCCAGAACTCCTGAATGCCATTGTTCTGACCGGGATCGTTGAGCCGCACGTGGGCTTCTACACAGTTCCAGCGACCTGAATTCTCTGTGGCGAAGATGCGGGTGATGCCCGATTTCATGCCCAGCCACTGCAGGTTGTCGAAGTCGTTGTACCCCACGCACATCACCGTGCCGCCCTCGACGCAGGAGGCCGGATCGATCAACAGGTGCTCGTCCCCGTCGCTCCACAGGTGGGCGATCATCGCCTGTCGCCAGTCCGCCGCCGAGGTGAACACGGTGGCCCGGGAGAGCTTGGCCGGGTCGCCCTGCCAGCCGACCTGGTTTTTGAGGTACATGCGATAGTAGATCTCGCGAAAGTCTTCATCAGGGCGAATTCCCTTGTTCATGTAACTGTTGGGATTGCGGCCAAAGCCCAACTTGACTCCTCCGGCTTCGACCCCGCCCTGGGGCCAACGAATGCGAAGCCCTCTCGAATCGCCGAGTCCGGCGGTTGCCTCGACCATACAACCGCCGCTGTTGTCCCCGTACTCGAAATACCGTCCCGGCCCCACCAACGGCGCGTCGCTCTCGAAATCATCACAGAAGATCCATGCGGGATGGGCCGTTTGCCACCCGTCGCATTCGGCCCACTCAACGTCCGTGTCACTGTCACTGTCCCCATCCGTATCCGCGTCTGAGTCGGAGTCGCTGTCCGAATCGCTGTCCGAATCTCCATCGCTGTCGGCATCGGCGTCTCCGCCGTCACCGTTCGATCCACTCCCACCGGAACAAGCGATCGTGGAGAACAGCGCAACCGCCATCAGCGCGACAAAGCCCCATTTGAGTCCCATGCTCTTCCTCCGTTTACGGTTATTTTATCGTATCTCAGCGGACCGGCCAATTCCGGTCCGGGTATTGCCAGTGGACCCGCTTTACTCTACATCTGTGGTAGCGAAATCGAGTCGATGAACAAACGGAACGACATGCACAAAAATCATCAATTTTACTGGACCACAACCCGAGCCACATTTTGCCGATGGCTCAAGCTGCGCTACCGCTACTTCCTCGAAGAGGGTTCGGATCCGGAGCCGGCGCCGCCGTATATCGTGGTCGCCAACCACGGTAATTTTTTTGATCCCTGGATGATCGGGCTCTATTTCAAACAAGCACTCCATATCATGATGAACGACGACGGTTTTCGCTCCGGTGGGGTGTCCAAGTGGTACCTCAACCGCATCGGCGCGTACGCCAAAAAGAAGGGCAGCCGGGATCTCCAAGCGATGAAGAAAACCCTCTCCTTTCTCAAGGCCGGCGAGCCGGTGCTCATTTTTCCCGAGGGGCAAACGACCTGGGACGGCGAGACCCAGCCGATTTACGGGGGCATCGAACGAATGGTCAAGCGGGCCAAAGTTCCACTGGCCATTGTGCGCTTTCGGGGCAACTTCTTGAGCAGGCCCTGGTGGGCCAAGGGCAAACGCAAAGGACGCATCGGGCTCAGGCGAACCGTGATCCCCGTCGAACAGCTGCAACAGATGAGTGATGCGGACATCCTGGAGGTGATCAAGGAGGGGATCTACAGCAACGATATTCTGGACGAACAGAATCAACGCACCTCCTTCAAGGGCGACCGCCTCGCCGAGGGTCTGGAAAGACTGGTCTGGATTTGTCCGTCGTGCGCCGCGACAGACAGCCTTTCGATGGCCGGAGATGAGGTCCGTTGTGGAAAGTGCCGCCGCGGCTGGACCATGGATCCCTACTGTCGGCTGCACG
Source organism: Myxococcota bacterium (assembly GCA_028278265.1). Classification (GTDB taxonomy): domain Bacteria; phylum Myxococcota_A; class Polyangia; order JAAYKL01; family JAAYKL01; genus JANQET01. The sequence continues at coordinate 13,553 of JANQET010000246.1, read as the reverse complement.
AAGATTCATCCACGACTGCCGAATCACTCAACCTACACGACTGGGTTGCCGTTCACAAAGACAAGGTCCGCCAGGCGATCCAGACGGTTGACGAACAGACCGAATTAATCGCTGACGAGTCAGTCGGTGTGCAAAAGGAAAACGATTGCGGCATTTTTGTCCCCGAGTGCACAGGGACCCTTACGCTCACCCGATCCGCATTGAGCTTCACCGAACTAGGCGAAAGCCGGCCCAAGTATCGTTTCCCTGTCAGTGAAACAAAAAATTACGTCATCCAGCAAAAAGACGTATTCGAGGTCACTTTCCAAGACAAGGACTATCGATTCGATCTCAGCGGTCGAAGCCCGATGAAGTGGCTGATGTACTTCCGTTATCTCAACGGTTTCGAAAAGACAGAAAAACTGGGTGTGATCACCAATTGACGGCCAGGAGAACCGTGATGAAAGACCTAGTCGTGATCGGGGCTGGTGGCCATGGAAGGGAGACTTTGTGGGCAGCAAAAGCGACTGATCAGTGGAATATACTCGGGTTTGTCGATGATGATAAGACGACCCATGGGCAAACTCTGTGCGGCTATTCGGTACTCGGTGATTTCGACTGGCTTGGCCGACAAGACCTGGATCAAGTTTACGCGGTATGCGGTATCGGCAAACCAAAACTCAGAAAACAGATCGCCGAGCGCGGCCGTGCGATTGGTCTCAATTTCAGCACGATCGTTCATCCAACCGCTTTGATGGCCGACCAAGTCGGCATCGGTGAAGGGACCGTCGTCGCCGCGTATGCAATCGTCACACCCGGTGCTCGTATCGGCAATCACGTATTCATCAACCTCAATTGCACAGTAAGTCACGACACGGTGCTCGAGGACTACGTCAACTTGGCGCCGGCCTGCAATATCTCGGGCAATGTGCTGCTCAAACAGGGGGTCCATTTCGGCACCAATGTCAGCGTGATACCCGGCATCACTGTGGGCGAGTGGACCCGCATCGGCGCCGGTTCGGTCATCATCCGCGACATCCCGGCGAACACGGTCGCCGTCGGCGCACCGGCAAAAGTGATCAAGCAAAACAGCTGAGCCACGACGAATGCAACGATATGAGGCAATTCTCCTGTTAGCGGCCCCGCTCAGCTGTGCCGGCTGTTTCACCACCTTCGATACCGGCTGCCACCACACCGCGACAGGTTGCGACTTCGATGGCGACGGTGTGAACAACGAAGTCGACAATTGTCCGCAGGATAGCAATCCCGATTTGGCCGACGCAGATGGCGACGGTATGGGTGACGCCTGCGACCCCTGCGTGCGCACGAAATGCTTCGGTATCAACTGCAATGAATGTCCCGGCCCCACAGAGCGCTGCGATGAACAGGCGCGGGATTGCTTGGATGATTGCGCCAATCGGGAATGCGGCCCCTCACCGGTGATGCAATTTAATTGTGGCACCTGCCCGCAGGACGACACCTACTGCAGTGAAGGAGGGGTGTGTTTGGCCAGCTGCGAGGGAATCGAGTGCGGCCCTTCTCCAGGGGACGGTTCGGACTGCGGCAAATGTCAAGGCACCACCGAGTGGTGCGATTCGACAGGACACTGCATCGATGATTGTCTGAACCGGGAGTACGGCAGTTCACCAAACGCAAATTACGACTGCGGCGAGTGTCCAGGCGCGACAGATTGGTGCAATTCCCAGGGCCACTGCCTGGACGATTGTGATGGAATGGAGTGCGGCAGTTCGCCAAACGCGGATTACGATTGTGGCGAGTGCGGCGAATTTGAATTCTGTAGCGAGACGTTTCAGTGTGAGTGCACCGCAGAACCATGCGGAGACCTGTGCTGCGATACCGGCGAAATCTGCCATCCTCTACGACTGGCCTGTATCGACGGGCGGCCGGCAGTGATTGAGACGCCCACGGGGAGCGAGCCCGATAGTTTTGGGTTTGCCGTCGCCATCGATGGGGACTACTTGGTCGTCGGGGCGCCGTATGCCGACACCCCTCGTCAATCGGATCTCTAAGGAGCAGCCTACGTTTTTCACCGCACCGGGGAAAACAGCTGGGAAGATCACTACACCTTGGCCTCACCAAATCCGGGCTCGTATAGACATTACGGTCGAGCGGTCGCCATCGATGGGGACTATCTCGCCGTGAGCGAAGCGTACAACGGAGGAGGGGTCTATGTCTTTCACCGCACCGGAGGGAATGACTGGGGCCAAGGAGTGCTGTTGGTATCTCCGGGTCCGGAATCAGATGCCAATTTTGGACACACCGTTTCACTGAGCGGCGACTACTTAATAGTTGGGGATACCACCAACCCCTCCTCGGGCATCAAGACAGGCGCAGCCTATATCTTCCATCGCATCGGGCTCAATGACTGGGACCAGGGAACGCCTCTTATGCCACCGGGCCTGGAAGACCGAGATGAATTCGGCCATGTCGTCGCCATTGATGGAGAGTTCGCGGTGGTCGGCGCACCTGGTACGGACGAAGGGGGCATCGAGGACAACGGCGTAGTGTATGCCTTTCACCGCACGGGCACGACGAGTTGGGACAACGGTCAGAAAATCGTCAATCCGGCCGACAAAGAGCTCAGCCGATTTGGTTTTGACGTTTCAATCAGCAACGACACCGTGGCCATCATGGCTGAATCGGATGGCGCAATCCACGCCTTCCGTCGCAACGGCGCCAACAGTTGGGGTGACGGTGAGCCGATTGGGCTCACGGAAAACGTGGTCGGTGGATGCCTTTCGATGGTTGGCGAATTCGTCGTCACAACCGGACACGATCCGGACCGGCGGCACTTCCGAGGCCCCACAGCACTGTTGTTCGAACGCTCGGCAGATACCTGGAATCGGGTACTTCAGCTGACCGATCACGCTGTCTTCCCCTCTGAAAATTTTGGGCACTCGCTCGATATAAGCGCAACTCATCTGGCCGTCGGCGTCACGACCAATTACCTCCCCGGAGAGGTCTATGTTTATTGAAAGTTCGGGTTAACGGCGAGCGTCCTGCTGCCATTCCAGTGGGCGAAAATGGTGATCCACAGGGTGTTTGTGGCGACATCCAGGGAGGCGAAGTAGTGTTCGTCCGGATTGAGCGCGCTGCCGTCGAGGGTGACGACAGTCGGTATGGCGCTGACACCTCGCACGATGAAGATGGGATTGCTCAGATCTCCGCCTGCGGCATTGAGGGTACAGGTGAACGCGCCACTCTGATTGGCCGTTAGCTCGAACGCACCGTAGACTTGGTTGTACCCCGCCTTGGCATAGGTTGCCGGATCCGTTTGTCCCGGCCCGACGATCCCCTCGGTGACGATTTCCCCGTCACTCACGGTCAGCTGCGCCTCCAGCATGCGTTGCACTTGGGTCACCTGGCTCTCGACCTCTCTTACGCTGTGCCGGCCGATAACCGTGTAGACTGAGTAGCTCTGATAGGGATGGCCGTTGAACTCGGCTTCGTAGCCGTAGCCCCAGTAGGACTCCTGACCCACCGCCCCGTACATCAGGCCCCAGGCCACCCGTTTGCTCCGAGTGGGATCCGTGTTGGTGGACAGCTCGTATTGATTGAGTTGGTAGGGCCATTGCCAGTTGGAGGGCATCACCCAAGGAGTGAAGTCTCCGGCCGGATTGGCTGAGGTGCGTCCCCATTCATCGGTCAACCAGCTCCCGCCGGTGTTGTGCTGCTCCCAGCTGAGGGTTTGCACGAGCCCCATTTCCGCATCCGGATCCGCCACGTAGGAGTACGCATAGGGGACCGAATTGGGGATTGAGTAGTCCCAGCCGCTCTGCGGGGTCAGTGGCTCGTCAGTTATGGAGAACTTGTATTTGTCCCCCCAGGCCACCCCTGAAACAAAGGGATTGGTCCCGTCGCCGGTAAACGCCATATCGCCGTACGGGGATCGACTGTCGATCGTCCTATCCGAAGGATACCCCCCTGCCCCGGCAGCGCTCGTGTCGTAAGTGATTGCGTAGACCGGGTAGTCTTTTCCCGTCGCGACAAACCAGTGAACCGTGGTGACGACCGTATGGCCCAACAAGGGATAGGACCATCGGAATTCGTGGATCGCGTGGTGCCGTCCCAAGAACGAGGTTCGATACGCACCGGTGTGTTCCCGCGAGGTGTCGCCCCACGATCCCGCCCCCTCACCAAAGTGTGTGGCCAGGTAGCCGAATCCGTTCCAGCTATTGGCACCGGTTCCGGTGACAACCCGATTCGTACCATCGGGCAAATCGAAACTGAACCGACGGAGGATGCCCCCATGGCTTCCCCCGGGATCAGGCGCATCGTTCCGGGTAAACGCGGCGGTTCTCTCCTTCTGGGCAGCGTCCAGCCAACTGAATACATCCGAGTTGTAGCCATCGAGGCTTTGGTTGGTCGCCTCGATCGGTGTCCACGGTCCGGCTGCAGTGACGGTGACGGTCGCAGCAGCGGTAATCGATCCCTCTGCGTTGGTGGCGGTGAGGGTATAGGTGGTGCTCGCTGTCGGCGCAACATCGATGCTGCCCGAGCTGTCTACCGGGCCCACACCGTGATCGATGACGACTTCCGTTGCCCGGAGCACGCTCCAACTCAAGTCCGAAGAGTCCCCCGACGGTATTGTCGGGGGGACCGCAGTGAAGCTCTCGATCACCGGTGCGAGCGGATTGGTGGTCACCGTCACCGTGACCGACGCATCCACTGTATCGACATCATTGCTCGCCGTGAGCGTGTATGTCGTTGAGGCAGAAGGCGTGACAGTCACACTGGAATTAGGATCCACTTCTCCAACGCCTTGATCGATCGATACCGACGTGGCGTCGCGGACTTCCCACGACAGCGTGGAAGAGCTGTCCGGCTGAACCGTCATCGGATTGGCCGTGAAGCTCTCAATCGAAGGGGGAGGTGACGCTGAAGTATCTTCGGGTTCAGCTTCATCGGCTTCTTTTGAACAGCTGACGATCACCAATAACAAACAGGCCGCGGCAATGACAATTTTGAAGAGAGATGTTTTATGCATTTTGTAATTATACACTATCTAGCGCATCGATACCTATCTCCGTTTTCGCCTCGCCGCCCGCAGCACGTGATCTTTGAGCAGATAGCCAAAGCCCGCTTTTTCGAGCCGCACCACGAACTGCTCTTTGCTCTGCCCCAGTGCCTTGGCCGTGTGCTCGATGTGCCAATCGTGACCCGCCAGCTGCCGGAGCAGGAAGGCCCGTTTGGTTTGAGCGGCCGAGAGCCGGTAGGTTTTGAGGTACTCCAACGTCCCGTCCCGGCGGACGATCATCTCGCCGATGTGATTTTCTTCGGTAGGTTTCAAGCCGGTCATGAAACGGCTGAGCTGAAACGGCCCCGCGCGATAGACGTTCTCGCCGGTCAGTGGCTGGTGGATCAAGCCGCCGGCCAGGTCGAGCTGAAACGCGTGCCAGCTCTCCTGCATGGCGCTGAGCGCACCGCGCAGATCATCGATTGATTTGACAAAGTGTTCATCAAATCCAATATCAATTTTTATTGCCGCGCCGTATCTTCCCGCGTGGACCAGCGTGGGCCCAAAGAAGTCTTCGACCACGGTTTGATGAAGCGCCCGGTAATCGTCCGGATGAGGAACGATAAAGGCCGAGGCCAGTGTCTCGGCGATGAACACCAGCACACCGACCTGATCGTCGTGAATCTCGAACACCCTCAGCGCCTCGGGCAGTGCCGGCAGCTCCCACCCCCAAGCAATCCGCTCATAGCGCGGGCTGAGCCCCTGCTTGAGCACCTGCTTGCTGTACGCTTCCCAGGCGATTTCCGGGCCGCCGAAGTGCAGGGACAAAAACCCCTCCATCGCCACGTGAAGCGGCAATATCCGCAATCGATGCCGATCCTCGCGCTTTACCATGCGGTGCAGAATGCGCGCGGTGTGCCCATCCCGCTCGAGCACTGTTCCGTCCTGCCGGGCCATGCGGGTACCGAACGCCGCCTTCAGCGCCCCGTCTCCGCTCCAATCGACCACCAACCCATGGGGGACGTAGCTCCCGTACATCGACTTGGGTCCACCCGTCCGCCCGCCCAGATCCACGCTGGCTTCATCCTCTTTGTAGGACCGCTTCCACAGCCGCAGATCTCCCGGAGCGTCCCGCCGCAACACGGGCACCAGCCGCACACCCCCCCAAATCTGGGATGTCGCGATGCTCAACCCGCTCAACTCGAGTCGGTTCATCGATAGGCCAGCCGTCATGAGCCACCGCCTCTGGCCTCTAGCGGGCCGTTCAGAAATTCAGATACCCGCGCGGCCAGATAGGACTCCAGCTCCTCGAGCGGTGCAAATCCGGCGGCAAACCGGGCAAATCCGAGCATAGTCATCAGATCCTCCGCGTTGTACAACCCCACGGTCGGCAGCGACTCACCGAGCACTTGTGGGGCGTACGCCTCTGCATCGAACACTGGATTGACGTGGATTACCGCAGTGTTCCCCTGGGGATCAATCCGATCGCGAAACGCCCGCACCACCTTACCCACCGCACCGGGTGGCGCATTTTCATATCCATCGGACACGATGACCACCAGCTCGGCGCCCCAGGCCAGCGCGTCCACGAGAGGGGTCGCCAGGTCGGTTTGTCCCCGGGGCCGGACCAGAATATCCGCCTCTCGATGCCCAGTCCAAAACGACCGATACGCTTGTGCGGCTTGTTCCAGTATCGCACCGACACCGAGTGCGACGGCCAATGGTCTCCGGCGTTTCTCCGAAGAACCGGAGCTGGAGTAACTGTTGTCCAACACTGCAGCGATCCGGCCGAGGGGAGCACATCCCTTTGGCAGCGCCCGCTTGGCAGCCGCCTCTAACGCCCCGCGATATCGTGCCTGTTCAGCGCTTCGCGCTTCGACCGTCATCGAAAGAAGGTAAAGGGCGAGCTTGGTCAACGGCGCTTTTTTGAGATCCACGCTCAGAGAATCGACATCATGGCGCGCGGCACTCCGTTGCAGGCGCAGTTTTTCCCCGGCGGTCATCTGCTCCCCGATTCGTTCGAGAAAAGTCTCTTGGGGAATACGGTGTCTCGCGGCAAAGCCCTGAGCCACGGTAAAGGGCAACGCGTATATCGACTCCTTGGCAAAACCGGCCCGGCGATAGCTCTCAAACAGCCCTGTCTCAAAGGGGGTCTGCTTCCCCTTGCCGAATAGAAAACGGGACCGCTCGTCCTCAAAGCCCAGATGCGCGTGGACCGCGGCCGAGCGCACCTTGTTGCGGTACTTGACCGCGTCAAACGCCGGATCGGGTCGGCGAGTGAGGTAGTCCCGCATCACGGCTCGGGTTCGCCGGTTGTTGACCCGCTGATGGCGCAACCGTTCGAACAGGCCGTAGACCCGCTGCGGGGGCAGCGCGAGCAGGGCCGCGTTGATCAGATCGCTCTCATCCGCCTTGTCAGCCGGGACCACCTCACGACCGGAAGCGAGAAGGTTGAACACAATCTGTGTCTGATTGAAGTGATTGATACCCGCAGCCAAGGTGCGGGCGTAGAGTCGGCGATAATTGCCCAGGATGTACTGATGCAGAAAATCGATCGAGACCGCCTGTCCTCGGGAGTCGCCGTAGAACTCCCGTTGCCCGGTGCAGGAAAAACAGGCGTTGATGAACATCGTGAGATCCTCTCGGGTAACCCGATCCTCAGGCGTTATTCGATTCTGGGTGTTATGGTCAGTCATCGCACAATTTAAAAAAAAACCGCCCGGGGAATGATGTCCGCGACCAGCTTACAAAGCTTCAAATGCTCGGCTCGGAAGTCGCGCCGAAGTCCCGCGGGCGGTCTCTCAATGATACTCCTACTGCTTTAAAAAAGGGGAGGGAATCGGCCGCACTATCAAGCTGGCGCTCTACCCCTGAGCTACATGCGGTCGCCCGCATGGTTGGATTCGAACCAACGACCGCCAGTTCCGAGTTAGCAGGAAGCGCGATCTAGTCCTCCCCGAGTTAATACAGAGATCGAGAGGGAATTGAGTTCACTATAATGACTTGGTTTTGAGAAGGAAGCGAACTCTAGTCCTCTCGAATGTATACTTTACCTCCAATTCATCGCCCCGGCGACTACAGCAGGTTCGACAACACGCCCTCCACATCCGACGCATTGTAGGTGCAGTCGCTCAGGCCGAAAGTGATATCCGCCGGCACCTGGCCAACCAATGTTCCTCCGCGCGCTGCCACGTGCAACTCGGCCAGTCCCTTCATCGTCGGCCGGGTCTCGGTGAAGTTGGCGATCTCGCGAGCCGCCATGGCCACATTCCCATAGGCCCCTTCCACATTGTTGTGAAAGGCTTTTGCGCCCATGTAGAGATCGGTCATGATGATCTCCCCTTTTTCCAAATCCACCACATGGGGCACGCAGTAGCCCCCCGTGCCGTTCAAATCGAACTTGTTGGACACGGTCTTCAAGTCGAACGATTTGTAGGTTCCATCCACCTTGGAGCGGACCATCCACCCCGCGTGACACTGCATCTGGGCAAACCCCTCACCGGCGTAGCGGTAAACCTGGGTCGCCAGATAGCGCGTGTTCGGGTCCACCTTTTTCAAGGTGATGTCCACAAACTCTGCCGCACCGTGCGGGGCGGATTGCAGATCGCCGGAGTGCACGATGCCGCCACTGGCCAAATTGGTGTAGCTCACGTGACCCACATAGTTGAACGCCTCGTCGAACTGGATCACCGACAGATCGAGATCCGTGCGCCGTGCAGTCTGCTTCCAGTAGACGAACAGGCGCAACACTTTGTCCAAATCCACGACCAACCGGGATCCCCGTCCCACCGCGAGCAACCCATCCGACGCGGCCCGCTGCTGTAGGGGAACCGTGTACCGGGCCAACTGCGGATCGACCCACACCGTCTTGCCCTCCCACGACTCCCGCGTGGCCAGCTGTCGTACCAAGGCACCTTCGATCACACCCCGAATACCGTCGAGCTGCTCAGCAGAGAGAGCCCTCAGAGCGTTGTTCGGCAAGACCTTGATCTTGCCCCGTTTGTTGATCACCGTGCGAAACGGCTGCTCATTGATCGAGGCGAAGTAGGCCTTGAGCACCAACAGGTTCTTGACCGTCATCCGGGTCGCTGCTTTGCCGAACGCCCCTTCGATGGCCTCGCTGCGTTGTGGAAACCGCCGCATCAACTCGTGCACCTTGCGTCCCAACTCGCCCGGTCGTTTCGAGAGGTGGGCCAACACACTGCCCGCCTCTGACCGTCGCATCAGCGTTTCGGTCCGACCGGCAAAGGTTTCCACCTTGCCGTTGCGCAGGGCGTCGAAGGCCTGGGCTGTCCGGGGATACCGATTCTGGTACTCACCCGGATGGGCATAGCGCCCCAGCTCGAGCCACAATCCGCGGTACCGCTGCAGGTCCTCGGCCAGATTCCCCGCGCTCTCGAGGATCTGCAACACCAACCGCCGCTGTTTCCGCGACAGCTTGGGAAAGCGGATCGGACCGGCCAGGCTGACGTCGGTCTCGGTCAGCGCTGCGAACAACCGCAACACGTCTGTCGGGCCGGTCGCCAGCTGGGCCACCTCATCCAAGCGGTCGGCCTGCCAAAACAGCTTGAGCACCAGGGCCCGAGTCTCCTTCATCACCACCTGCTCGAAATCGAGCCAACCGACCCCCGTCACTCCCATCACCTCGGCCACATCTGGGTGCAGCTCTTCTCTGACCGATGACTTGGCAAAAAGCACATGCTCCAACCACTCCTGCAACGCCCCCTCAACTTCATCGGCCCAAACCAAGCGCAAATCGATCCACTCCACGTGGGCATCCGCCTTTTTACCGCCCATCTTTTCTTTGGCCCGTTGCCACAGGGTCTTCGTCTGCATCTGGCTGATCGGGTCGGCGCCGAACTGACCGACATCGAACAACCACCGGGGTACGACCATTCCGTTCTCGAGGGTTATCCCATCGGGAAACATCTGAAAGGCGTTGCCCAGGTAGCCGACAATGCGCTGCGCAAAATACTCGTCATCGTCCGGCACCTGATCGGGAAATCCGGTGAACAACGGCACGTACGCCACATCGCCGCCGCGCATGTGTTGCAGGGTTCGAACACAATCCCCATAGTCCAAGAAGAAGGTATCACTGGCCTTCTCCAGCAGCTCCGGATTGGTGAGGCGATACCCCATCTTGGCCAGCTCAGCCTGCAGGACCACCCGACGGGCGGGGGTCATTCCCGTTCCCTTGGGAACCGTCACCAGATGCAGTCGCTTCAGTGCGATGGTTTTCATGGGTCACCTCCTTATCCGATCCGACCCGGTGTCAACCTCTTCTATTAACAACAGTGCCGGGCACCCCGTCGTCGCATGCTGCAGGGGAATTGCACGTCACGTGCCAATCCTCAGCGGTAGGGGTAAAACGCAAAGGGCATGGCAAGAATTCAACTGGTTAAAGGTAAATCGATAAAATAGCGTTCTATTTCATTGAAACTATCTACCTTTTCAATCGATAAAATAATATTGGTATTTATAAAATTTTATCAATCAAACCAAAACAGAACTGGTAAACAGCAGATAGTGCAGCTGATAAATCTGTACCGGCGATCCCACGGATGATACCGTATGGCACGATGAACAAACAAGCACGCACCAAAAAGAGCAAGTTCTTGAGCCTCGTGTTGCGCCATCGACCGGAGAGAATAGGCATCGTCCTCGACTCTCAGGGATGGGTGCCGGTAGCGCAACTGCTCGAACGATGCGCCGCCTCGGGATTTTCGATCACCGAAGAGGAGTTAATCGAAGTTGTGACCACCAACCCCAAACAGCGTTTTTCGTTCAGTGAAGACGGCCGTCGGATCAGGGCCAATCAGGGCCATTCGGTACAGGTCGACCTGAAGTTGGAACCGCTGGCTCCCCCGCCGGTGCTCTACCACGGTACAACCGACAAATTCCTGCCTGCGATTAAAACACAGGGGCTGAAACGAATGTCGCGACACCACGTCCACCTTTCGCCCGATCGAGCCACAGCCGTCGATGTGGGCGGGCGTCGCGGTCGACCGGTGGTGCTGCTCGTCGACGCAAATCAAATGCAGGCCGACGGCCACCTGTTTTACCGCTCCGACAACAATGTGTGGCTCACCGAACGCGTCCCTCCTGAATACCTCACAGTCGAAACCGAGTAGTTCGTCCAGTTTATCGATTCTATATTTATCAAAAAATTACATTTTTTCTGAAAAATATTCAGGAAACCCAGGGCAATCAAGGGTATACTAATAGGTAATGAACCGTTGCCCGATTACATCAGCTACACCCCGGGATCATTGGACAATCGCCTTGGTGGCCGCCCTGTGTCTGGGGGCATTGTCCTGCGGCCGGATCGGGTTTGCTTCATTGAACGGGGAGGATGCCGGCGCCGATGGACACGGGAGCGGCGACACGGATACGGATGCGGATACAGACACTGACTCGGACATGGATTCAGATTCGGACTCCGACACGGATTCAGATTCGGATACCGATAGCGATACGGATGGTGATACGGACGGCGATACGGACAGTGATGCAGATGGAGACACCGACAACGACACGGACACGGACAGCGACGCCGATACGGACGGGGACTCCGATTCCGACGCGATCCCGGCGCTGGCGTTGACCGGGGAAGCGGTGCTGGCCACCGAGCGCTGCGCGGCCCTGACCATCTCCACGCAAACGGTGCCGACCCCCGTCGACCTTCACCTCCAATTATCCGACGACACCAACGGCGCCTTCTTCCTGGATAATCAATGTACCGCCCCGATCACCCAGATCACATTGGCCACCGGAACCGACAGCGCGGCGCTCTACTATCGGCCGGACATCGGTACTTCCCTCATTGCCCAGACCCAGATAGTTGCCGAAGACGTCTCCGCAAACGCCCTGGCCACGACACCCATAGAAATCCGGGCAGGCGTCACCGGCGTGGGCGTCTCGGTTCGGACGAGCTGTTTCATCGTCGGCTCGAGGACGGTTCAATGCGCCGGTCAAATCGATGGGGTGTTCAGCGGCGATCCACAGGTTTACGGCGACAATGCAGACCAGTTCGTGACCCTCATCGAGGGCACCGACATTTCGGGAATCGCCGGAGGCGGCACCTCGTTGTGTGCCATCGTCGACGGCGCGGCCCAGTGCTGGGGGGAGAATTACGAGGGACAGGTCGGGGACGGCACCACCGTTTTTGCGCACCATCCGGTACAAGTGGTCGGATTGACCTCAGGGATCAGCTCGATCGCGGTCGGTCACGAACATGCGTGCGCCGTGCACCAAGGAGCCGCCTGGTGTTGGGGCGCCAACGATGCCGGACAGTTGGGCAACGATTCGACGATCGGGAGCACCGTACCCCAGCCTGTGACGGGCCTCGACGCGGGTGTCCTCTCGGTTAGCGCCGGGGGCAATCACTCCTGCGCATTGATCGACACAGGTGAGGTGCAGTGTTGGGGCGACAACAATTTGGGGCAATTGGGAGATGGTAATTTCCCCACCGATAGTCTCGTCCCGGTAGCCGTACTCGGACTCCCCGGCGCGGCCTCGCAAATCAGCTCGACCGGCGATCACAGCTGCGCGGTTGTTGCCGGCGGCGCTCACTGTTGGGGGCGCAATATCGACGGACAACTCGGTGTGGGCACAACGGATTGGTGGTTGCCAACGGTGGCGGTGAGCGGGATGGCCGACGGGGTGAGCCAAATTGCAGCGGGACGAGAGTACACCTGCGCCGTCAAAAACGAGGAGTTGTGGTGCTGGGGGGCCAACCAGAGCGCCCAGCTGGGAGATGGCACGATCGAGATGCGCGCCACACCAACCCGAATCAATTTGCCGGGCACTGTCGAGTTCGTGAGCGCTCGCGGGGGGTGGCACTTCGCAGTGACGTGCGCATCGGTAAATGGTTTGGGCTATTGCTGGGGTGCCCGGAACCACATGGCCGACGGCGTTCGCAAGGAGAGAATGATCCCGCAATTGGCGACAACGGTCACCGGGACCATTAGCGCCATTGAGGGTGGCATCTCGCACTATGTGAGCGCCTGCGCGGTTCTCGACGGTGATCTCAAATGTTGGGGCTCGGGCTACGATGGTGAGTTGGGCCACGGTTCAGGACAGAGTTCGTCGTCGCCGGTTCAGGTTGATGGTTTGACGGCCAGCGCCGGATTCAGCGACTTTTCGGTGGGGGACCACTGCGCCTGTGCGGTCGTCAATTCGGCGGCGTTCTGTTGGGGCGCGGGCTATTGCGTGGGGGACGGCGACGACAGTTTCGATCCGTCTCCTGTGCAGGTCACCGGATTGACCAGCGGGGTCGAGCAGATATCGGCCGGATCCACCGTCTGCGCCGTGGTCGACGGCGGGCTGCAGTGCTGGGGGGACGACCGGGAAGGTTCGCTGGGCGACGGACCGCCCAATGACGGTGGCCATTCGCCGACCCCGGTGCAGGTCAATGGAATGGGGCCGGGCAGCGGTGTCACCGGGGTCAGTTGCGGGTATCAATTCTGCTGCGCCGTCCAAGCCGGCGCTGCCTACTGCTGGGGCGCCAACGAGTACGGAACGCTGCAGGGGACACCGGTTTGCCCGTCCCCCAGCTCTCCGTACTCGTTGGCGCCCCAGCAGTAGGCAGCGCCGG
>JANQET010000243.1 GCA_028278265.1 Myxococcota bacterium | reverse complement strand
AAAAGGTCGGGTGAGAAACTCCCCCTTGAAAAGGGGGCCGGGGGGATTTCCTCCTCCCCAAGGTGCCGCTCCAGAGACGTTATCCCCCTAACCCCCTTTTTCAAAGGGGGAACCGGGAATCCAGACTCGACAATGTTTGCCTGACAAAGCACTAGGTCACCTCGCGATTTCGACCCACCAATTGACGCTCCATGTTTTACTGCCGGCTAAAAACTTCCGAAATTTCAGCCAGTTATATCATAGGTTATTTGGGGTTCGCAAAAAGCGGCGTCTTAAAAATTGCGCGGTTTCGCACGATTGAAGCGGGGCTGGCAGCCGTCGAAGGTCGGTCATGCGGCCGATCGGCCGGAGGGGTCGGACCAGGGGTGGTGACGTTGCCCCCTTTGTTTTCGATCGTATTATTAACGATAAGAGAACATTATGACAGCTCCACTAGAGCAAACAGAGCGATAACCATGGACGACACACCGCAGACCGGCGATCGAGCGCAAATACTCGTCGTCGAGGATGAGTCCACCGACCAGTTGATCATCAATCGAGTCCTCAGTCAGGACGGTCACGACGCCCAAATCTGCGGGACGATCGCCGAGGCGATGGCACAACTGGAGACCACCCGGTTCGACCTGCTGATCGTCGACAAAAACCTCAAGGACGGTTCCGGGCTCGAATTGGCCAAGGAGGTTTCCAAGCGAAATCGAGATGCGGAGATCATCATCATCAGCGCCTATGCCACACTGGACTCGGCCATCGAAGCGGTGCGGCTCAGCGTAGGGGATTTCATCACCAAGCCGTTTCACGTCAAGGATTTTTCAGCGCGGGTCCGGCGGGTCCTGGAACACCAGTCCCTGCGGCGGCACAACCGCCAATTGATCGACCAACTCCAGAAGAAGAACGAGCTGCTCGAATCGCTGGCCGTGAGGGATCCCCTGACCGGCCTGTTCAATCACGTCCACCTCAAAGAGACGGTGGATCAGGAGATCTACCGGGCCAAGCGCAACAACAACGAGCTGTCGCTGATCTTCATCGATCTCGACAAATTCAAGGCCATAAACGACACCCTGGGTCATCCGGTGGGGGATAAAATTCTCAAGGAATTCTCCCAAATCATCACCGGGGACGGGGGACAACCGTCGTTCAGCCTGCGGGCCGATGATATCGTCGGCCGGTACGGGGGGGATGAGTTCGTCATCCTGCTGCCCAACACGGACAAGGCCGGCGCCACGTTGAAGGCCGAAGCCCTGCGCTCGGTGGTCGAAGCCCGCGCCCTGGGCATCACCGATGCGGCGACGATCACCGCGTCGATTGGTGTCGCTTCGTACCCTGAGGACGGGGAGACCCGCAGCGCACTGCTCAACGCGGCGGACACGGCGATGTATATCGCCAAGGAGGCCGGAGGCAACGCCATCGTCTCCCACGTGGCCGAAATGCAGGGCAAACGCCAACAGAGCATCGAGCACGCGGAAACGGCGATCGAACGGCTCAAGGCGCTGAAAAAGACGATCCAAGAGAAGGCGTTTACCTACGCCCTGCAGCCCATCGTCGATTGCCAGCAGGATTCGGTCATCGGTTACGAGATCTTCTGTCGGCCCTCGGACGATCATTTTTCCAATGCCGCCGCCCTGTTCACCACCGCCGAACGGGCCGGCAGAATCGTCGAGCTGGGCCGGGTGATTCGCCTCGAGTTCGCCAAGGCGGTGAACGAGGCCCCCAAAAACAGCTACCTGTTCATCAACATTCATCCCTTTGAGCTCTACGACAACGAGCTGCTCACGGAGAATCCCCAGCTCAAGCAGTATGCCCCGCGCATCGTTTTCGAGGTGACCGATACCTCGGCGATCCGCAATGTGAAGCGGGCCAAACAGAGCGTACAACAACTGCGGGAGATGGGCTTTCGCATCGCCCTCGACGAATTGGGACCCGAATACGGTAGCCTGAACAAGCTGTTGCAGATCGAGCCGGATTTCGTCAAGTTCAACATCTCCTTATTGGAGGATGTGACGCCCAGTAGCCGAGCGGGCCGCCTGGTGACCCACTTTTTCGACTGTGCCCGCTCCGAGCGCATCTCGGTGATCATCGCCGGAGTGGAGACCGAACAGCAGCGAAAGACAGCGATGTCATTCGGCGGCCGGTTCTTGCAGGGGTACCTATTCGCCCGACCGTGCAGCCAGTTCAAACCGGTCACCCCGTCCCTCGTCGTCCCGGCCGAGCCGTCAGAATAGGCCGATTCCCATCCCAATCTAGTGCTTCGTCAGATAAACGATGTCGGGTCTGGATCTCCAATTCCCCCTTTTCAGGGGGAGCTTCTCACCAGGCCTTTTTGAACTGACACCCCACTAGGCTATTCGTCGCAATCGGTGGTGAGATCCACGCCCCGGTCCCGCAGGATCTGCAGGTTGCTCTCCTGCAGGTCGCAGTCCAGTGGGTTGTCGAGCAGCTGGACGTCGTCCCCTTCACCAATACCCCCATTGGCGACCAACGGATCCAAATCGGCAATTCGGTTGTTGGGCAGGTACACCTTCTTCAATTCGCCCAGATGGGTAAGAGCGCCGAGGTCGATAATCCGATTGTCACTGCCGTATAGTTGAACCAACCGATCGAGCTCGGCCAGGGGGAGAATATCTTCGATTTGGTTGTTCGACATATCGATCCAATGCACCTTGGTGAATTCGGCGAGGGTCGAGATGTCGCTGATCAGGTTTCCGCCAATACCCAAATTGGTGACATTGACCAGCGTCTCGAGAGGGGTCAGATCGATGATTCGGTTATCAAACAGGTAGAGCACCCGCAGCTTGGTCAGCCCGGTCAGAGGGGTCAGATCGACGATTTGATTGTCGAACAGATAGAGCAGCGCCAGTTCTTTGAGGGCGGCCAGCGGCGCGAGATCGCTGATTTGATTGTTGTATAGATACAAGCGGTTCAGGGCGGTTAATCCGGACAATCCCTGCAAATCATCGATTTGATTGAAGTTCAGCTCCAGCCACACAAGCTGAGTCATTCCGGCCAACGCATCGGTATGAGTAAGGCGGTTCGAGCTGATATCGAGGCGTCGGAGCTCGGTGAGCTCAATCAGCGGGTCCACATTCTCCAATTGGTTGTGCTGGAGCAACAGGGTCTGCAATTGGGTCAAACCGGCGAGGCCCCCGACGTCGGTGAGCTCGTTCTCACTCAGGTTGAGCTCGGTCAGCGACACCAGCCCGGACAGGGCGTCAGTGTGGGACAGCCGATTTCCGTTGAGATCGAGCCAAACCAATTGGTCGAGCGCACCGAGGGGACCGGCATCGCCAATTTGATTGCTCCGCAAATCGAGCGTCTCAAGCCCACGCAATCCGGCCAGCGGGGAGAGATCGGTTAAGAGGTTATCATTCAGGTGGAGCTGCCGCAGCGCCACAAAGCACTGCATGCCGGTGAGATCGGCAATATCGTAGAATCCGAGGTTGAGCGCTTCGATGGTTTCGACCTCCTCACCGGTGATCGGACCGGTGGGATTGTCCAAGAGGTTGCGCAAAAAGCCCTCCAGCGCGGGATCGGGAAAAACAATCGCCCCCTGACAATCATCTGCTGTATCCGAATCCGAATCAGTATCTGCATCTGTATCCGTGTCTGTGTCCCCATCGGCATCGGTGTCCGCATCCCCCTGTCCCCCGTCAACCGGAGGGACAGCGCTGCCGTCTGAACAGCCTCCGCTCGACGCCAAAAAAATCGCGACTACAACCGCCTTTGTGAGAGATGCTCTATACGGACCTACTTTTTTCATCAACAACCTCCTAAGGCGATGCCTCGGCCAGCATACCAGTTATCAACTCTGCGATAAGCATTAAATTGTTGTGCCCTACATCAGCAATACCCATGCCGGTGCAGCAATCATCTTCCGCGGACAAATCATTCCAGGTGGGTTATACTATTTGCGTTTACTCAAACAACCCTATCGAGGACGGCAATGATGACCTATCGCAAATCACACTTTCCCCCATCGTGTCGATTCGGTTTGCTGGCAACGGCGTTGGCCATCGGATTGGCCGGGTGTGGCGACGACGGCGCCTCGGCCGACGATGACACCGGCGGAGACGGGGACGCGGACAGTGACTCGGATGCCGATGCGGATGCTGATGCGGATGAGCACCTCTTTCCCAAGAGTTCTATCTGGTACCAGGATCGCACCGGGGAACCGCCCCATCCCCAATCCGAGGCGGTCATTGCCTGGATGTCACAGGCGGGAAACAGTTTCGAGCCGGACGGTGAATTTCGCATCGACCTGAGCATCAAGGTGCTCCATGCGGATGATTCGGTTCCGTTTCAGACGTTTGAAAAGACCGCTGATTTCTATGAGAGCACCTGCGACTACGGCGATATTCCCGTGCCGCCCGGTGGATCGCTGGAGGGTCACGCCAACACGGACTACCGCTGCCAATCCGACGGGGATTGCCATCTAATCGTCGTGCACAAATCCAAGCAGTTGCTGTTCGAAATGTGGCGGGCCGACATCACCGGGGGTACCTTCGATAGCAAGCCGTTCTACGGCGGCTGCCTGGCGATTTGGGATCTCACCCGGGATTACGGCTGGAATCTGCAACAGGGGCTCGATTACGAGCGGATGGGTCGGGGCAATGACTGCGCCAGCGGTGATGCAGCGGGCTACCCCATCGCACCGTTGTTGTTCACCCCGGAGGAGTGCGCTGCCGGCGAAATCGATCACGCCCTGCGCTTCATCCTGCCCAACCGCAATATTCGGGAACGCATCTACGTCGCACCGGCGACCCATTCGACCAACCCCACCGCCGGTGGGGTCAACGCACCGCCCTACGGGGCCCAATTCAGGCTCAAGCCGGACGCCGATCTGAAGGCCGCACATCCCGAAGTGGACTTTGACAACCTGCCCATCGGCGCCCGGGCAGTGATCACGGCCCTGCAAAAATACGGCATGTTTCTGGCGGATGGCGGGGCTATTGCGCTCACCGGGATGAGCGATTTCCACTCCAACACCAAGTACTGTGATCACGATTTATACGAATGGTGTGACGAAGATCCCAACCGACTGCTGCACGAGCACGATCTGAAGTTTATCCGCGTCTCCGATTTCGAGATGCTCGACAACGGCGGGCCGGAGCGCACGTGGACCGGGGACTGTACTTTGCTGTACCACTACGACAACGACAGTCAGACGGTGATCGAAAACTGATATCGGCCCGATCCAACGGTTACAGCGGCCGCTCCTCTGCTTTGCCACGGGCACCGGCGAGACGATTATGCCGGAACCACCACCAGGTGAGCGGCTCGCCTGGAGCTTTGATTGGGACTCTCACGCGCCACTATATTGTGTCGAAGAGTGACGGTTGAAGCAATCGACCGCACAGATAACCAAAGCGATCAGCGACAGGGCCACGCAGAGCCAACTGAAGGCCTCACCCACGCGGCAGTATACTGTGGTATCCCGCCGAATACCCGGCTGATGCAATCGCACGCCCTGCTGGAACGGGGGGATACTGCTAACCACGTGCCCAGTGGTGTCGATAAACCCGGAGATGCCCGTGTTTCCCGACCGGATCACGGGTCGTCGGAACTCGACTGCCTTGAACGCGGCGATACTCAGCAGCTGCCCGTGCTCGCCGGAATTGCCGAACCAGGCTTCGTTGGAAATGTTGACCAGCAGCTCAGCGCCCCCCTGCACAGCCCGTCGAGCGAGATCGGAAAAAATGATCTCAAAGCAGATCAGTGTACCGACCTTGCCGACCGGGGTATGGAGCAGGGGACTACCCGTCCCTTCTGCGTAGGCCGTGGGCCCGAAATACCGCATCTTCAGGAAATCGATATCCAGCGGAAAGTACTCGCTGAACGGCAACAGATGTTGCTTGTCATACCGCCCGACAACCGCGTCTCCTCGAACCAAATAGGCCGAATTGAGAGAGACCGTCTTCGACCCCCGTCGCTCGTGAGCCGGCGCGCCGATGAGTAAAGCGGTATCGGTCTGATCCAACGCTGCCTGCACCTTCGGTGGAACGCGATTTTGAATGTAGGTCGACAGCGCTGTCTCCGGCCAAACCACCAACGCTGCGCCCTGGGCAATCGATTGCTCGGTCAACTGGAGGTAGGTCTCGAGCTGCCGTCGCGCATGGCGGCTCTTCCATTTCTCCTGTTGAGGGATGGCGCTTTGAACCACCGCTACGGTCTGTCCTGGACCAGGACGGTTCTGAACCGAGGGGGTGAATTGCTGCACCCGGACCCGGCCGTAAACGAGCGCGGCAATGAGGAGCACTGCCACCGGCAGGAGAAATTTCAAGCCCACCGGTTTCCCAACCCAATGCCGGATGACGAGAAAAATGGCAGTGTTGACCATCACAATCAGAAACGAAATCCCAACGGCCCCACAGATATCGGCGAACTGAATCAGCTGCCGCCACCCCACTTGAGAATGCCCGAGCAAGCCCCAGGGAAATCCGGTAAACAGCGTGGACCGGGCGAATTCAACAGCCACCCAAAGGGCGGGCAGTGCGATCATTTGGAACCAGGGCGAAACTCGGGCAGAGAGGATCACCGTTGCCCCGATGGCGAAAAATGCAAAATAAAATGCCAGAAAGAAGACGGTCACCGAAACGAAAAAGACCAGACTCACCCACACCCCCAAATCGCCACTGGCATAGACCGCATAGAACAGCCAATGGGCAACCCCCATCGATTTGATCGTGCCATAGAGCCACCCCAGCAGAAACGCCCCCTTGAGACTCGTGCCACTGAGTGCAAAGAACAGGGGAATCAACGCCACCCATGCCAACGGCCAAAGCCCCGCCTGGGGGAACACCACAATGGAAAGCGCTGCCGAAAGAACGGTCAACGCAAGAGAATTAATCAAGGGCCGGCTCAACACGCGGCAGAGCAAATCACACACCAACTCGATCGTCAATCGCCAAAACGACGACGGCGCGCCCACCAGGGGCAACCGGTTTGAGCCAACGCGAAATCGCATCCATCTCGATATAGTATATGATGAGATCACCGTTGTGTTCGACGACATGAGCAGGACCGATTAGCTTGAGACTGCTCATCGGCTTCTCTGGATGCGTCACGTGTACAAGGTCAGGAGCACTAAGGACAATGTGCCGGTTCGCCGTTGACCGTCTTAGGATAACAAAACAAGTCCTCACAACATTGTTTTTCACTAGCGTTTGGGCAACACCCCATGCCACATTCCAACTCTCCTGGTTGACAATCCGGTTCACACTCTTCCGGAGTCGCGCGGCACAAACCCATTTCTTCACTGCAGCAGGTGGCTCCCTCTGTGCAACAGGACGGACCGCATTTGAACTCGCCCACATCGCACAGTGCGCGAATTCGGACGTTTCCGTTACGTTGTTCGATGGTTACGTCTTTACCATGCACGATCAATGGGTCACGCTCGAGATAAAGGCCTGCTTCGATTTCAACCGTACCCCCTTCTACCACCACGTCTTCTGCCCCGCTAAAGGCTTGATACACAGTAGAAAATGGTTTCTCGGGAGTCCCATGCCGAGGACATCCATCAAAATCACTGTCGATAAATGCCGTTGCTAGTGGATATTCTGGGCAAATCCATTCTCCACCTTTGTTCAAGTAGTCATTGCATGCCCAGTCACCTTCCCAATTGTTATGCCCGAACCATCGAACCAACCAATAGGCCTCACCGGCGCGCTCCCAACACAACGGATCCAACGGATGATCGGTCGCACATATTTCGTTCATATCATTCAAAAATACTCTATCGCATTTCGCTTGATCCCAGCAATAGGTGCTCTTCGCAAAACAATAACAATTATCGTGTTTAATACAGGCCGAATTGAAATAGTAGTTAAATCCAATAATACTGTCAAAGAACTGCGCCCATTCACTATTGGGCCCGCAACCCATTGCGCATTCTTCAGCGTTCGCGACCGGGGCGGCCGCCAACACACAAGTCGTCGTGATGACGACTATCAATCGACTAAACAGAAGTTCCCCCTAAATTCGCAGCAAAATCGATAGATAATTAGTTGAGAAGACACAGGAAAAGCTTGTTTTGAAAACTTCAAAATGTTCCCAT
>JANQET010000183.1 GCA_028278265.1 Myxococcota bacterium | reverse complement strand
TCTGCCGAGCAAGCCGCCCGGTGATCCGGCCAGAAAGAGAATGACCAAACCACCGGCCAAATCGTCCCGTAGCGTGACGACCAAGACGGCCAGCCGCACGAAAACCCTACCTCCGCCGGCCCCGTCCAAACCCGCGAAGAAGGCAAAGGCGGCCCCCAGTACCCCGGCGGAGAAATCGGCCCCCAGCAAGAGCAAACCGCCGCGCCCCAAGGGCAAACGCACCACCAAGGGGTCGTCGGCTGTAGCCAAGAAGATCAGTGAGCAACAACGGCAGGTCGAAGAACTGGTGGAGATTTGCGAAGCTGAGCTGAAGAACAACCCCCCCCACCTCAAGTCGGCCAAAATACATTTCGAAATAGGACAGGCCTACGATATCACGCTCAGCGATTCGGTGAAGGCGCTCGAGCACTATCGCCAGGCCCTGGGGTTCGCGGGCAACTACCTACCGGCGATTCGCAATGCCCGCCGGCTGCTGTTGTCCCAGCAGAAACACACCGAAGCAATAGGCCTCTACGATGCAGAGATAAAAGCGTCCAAGGATGCACAGCGCAAGGCCCAACTCCATCTGGCCAAGGGACGGGTGTTCGAGGATTTGCTCAATCAGATGGGGATGGCGAGCAAGAGTTATGCTCAAGCGGTAGCGCTCGATCCGGGCAATCCGAGCGCACTCAAGGCGATGGCCCAGGCCGAGGCCAAAGCCGGTTCCTGGTCCGAGCTGGTGCAGACGTACGAACGGGCGGCCCAGGCGACGGTTGCCGATGCCAAGCACCGGGCGGCGTTGATCGCCAAGCGGGCGCGGATTTGCGAGACGCGGTTGAAGAAGATCGCCCTGGCGACAGACCTGTACAAAACCGCTTATGAGCACGATCAGTACGCCGATGGGGTGCTCGAGGCGTTGAAACGTCTGTTGCACGGCCAATCCCGCTGGCGGGATCTGATCGACGTATTGGAGCGTGAAATAACCCACCTGACCGATCCCGCGGCGCAGACCACCGTATTGTTTCGCGTGGCGCGCATCTTCAGCGAGTACCTGGGGGACAAGGACAAGGCGATCGCCGCCCTGTTGCGCGCGGCCAAAATTTCTCCGGATGATCCGCTGGTGCTCGACGAGCTGGCCCGACTGTACGAATCCACGCGGGACTTCAAGTCCGTGGTGCACACCCTGCAGCGGCTGGCCGAGACGATCAGACGTCCCCAGGAGCGCCTGAGCCTGCTCCATCGCATCGGTCAGACTTATGAGAGTGTTCTCGACGACAAGGAGGTCGCCGTGCAGTGGTACGAGGCGGCGGTGACCATCGATCCCACCTACCTACCCGCCGTACAGGCGCTCGAAAAGCTCTATACCCAGCGGGAAAAATGGGAGTCCCTCTGCCAGTTGCGCTTGCGCGAAGCCGAAGCGGTCGAGGACGGGGCCCGGCGGTCCGAGTCGTTTGCCCGGGTGGCCGATATTCTGGAGACGCGGCTCAACCAGCCGGTGGAGGCGGCCAAGTACCACACCCTGGCCCTCAACGTGGCACCGGAGCGGGAGGCGTCGTTCAAGGCGCTGGTACGCTTGTTCACCCAAGCCCGCCGGTTTCGCGAGCTCGTCACCCTTTACGAAAATGCGGTGACCCGGGCGACCAGTCCCGAGTTGGCGGCGACCTACTTGTTCAACATCGGTGATCTCTACGAGCGGGATCTGGCGGATCCCAAACAGGCGATGGACGCCTACAAACGAATCCTCAATCACGAGGCGGACCAGCTCCGCGCGATCCACGCGGTGCAACGTTCAGCGGAAACGGCGGGACTCCATCACGAGCTGATCCGCGCCCTCGAGCTGGAGATCGATGCCAAAAAGGATCCGGAGCGGGCCAAGGCCCTGCTGTTTCGGGTCGGCGAGGTGCTCGAGGACAAACTGGATGACAAAAAAGCGGCGATCGACAAATACAATCAGGTGCTCAAGCTGGACAGCACCTACATTCCGGCGCTGACCCGGCTGGGCCGGCTGTACGACGAGACCGGCCGCTTCGAGGATCTGCTCGACACCTATCGCCAGGAGCTGGCCGTGACCCCGAAGAACGCGGCCAAGGTCGCCCTGTTGCAGAAAATGGGCGAGCTGTGCGAACAGAAGCTGGGCAACGCCCGACAGGCGATCGATTTCTACCGGCAGGCCCTGGCGATCGATCCGGGGCACGGTCCGATTCGCATCGCCCTCGAGCGGCGGCTGCTGGAGAAGGGGCAGTTCGACGACCTGATCGGGGTGCTGCGCGGCGCGCTGAAGAGCTGCGAAGATCCCAAGCTGAAATCGAGGATGCTGTACCAGATTGCCGAGATCTACGAGATGCATCTGCAAAATCCCACCTTGGCCACTCAGGCCTACGAGCAATCGGCAGCCCAGGCCCCGGAGCACCGCGCCGCCTGGGACGGCTCGATTCGCACAAAGGCACAGCTGCAGAAATGGAACGAGCTGGCCAGCCAGCTCAAACAACAGGGGGAGACCGTCTCGGATCCCCGCCTGGCCGTGGATGCGTTGATGACCGCTGGGATGGTCTTTGCCGATCACCTGAGCCAGCCCCAAGAAGCGATCGCCATGTTCAACGGGATCGTCGAGAAGCATCCGGACAATTTGGCGGCTATTTTGTCGTTGGAGCCGCTCTACCGCAAGACCGGTCAATGGCCCGAGCTTTCGGCCATTTACGATCAACAGCAGCGCATATTTTCGGACAACGGCGCCAAGGTGGCGGCGATCAATGAGCGGGTTCGGTTGTACGAGCGCTACGGCCTCGGCAAGCCCAGCGACGTACAGGAGCTCTACCTCAGCGTGCTCGCTCTGAATCAGCAGGATGTCCCGGCCCTGTTGGCCCTGGAGCAATTGGCGATCGAGAACGGGGACAGGGCGCTGCTGGCCCAGGTGGACGGCCAGTTGATGCAAATCGGTGATGATCCGGAGACCACGGCGATGTATCGCACCCGGTTGGGCCGGTCGATCGAGGCCACGCGGGCCAGCGAGGCGCGCGCCGCTCATCTGGCGGCCCTGACCGCGGATCCGGAAAACCTCTCGGCGATCGTCAGCCTGAAGCGGTTGGCCGTCGAGGCCAAGGATCACGAGGGGATGGCTGAAGCAGCCCGCCGTCTGGCCGACTGGACCAAGCGGGATGATCTGGCCGGTGACCTGCTGGTGCAGAGCGGCACGATTCGTCTGGAAAAACTCAAGAACCCCCAATCCGCCGCCGGGGAGTATGCCCTGGCCCTGGAGCGCTGTCCCGAACACCGGGATGCGGCGAAGCGGTTGACCGCGCTATTGCTGGAATCCGGCGATGTGGATTCCCTGGTCGACATCCTCTCCAAGGCGGCCCGTGCGGCGGGAAATCTCAAGCGCCAGACCGAGCTGTGGCGGTTCGTGGCCAATCTGCACGCAGAGAAGCGCAACGATCTCACCGCGGCGATTGCCACCTTGAATCAGCTGCTGCAGAAGAAGCCCAACCACCTGTCGACCATGCAGCAGTTGGCCTCGTTGTACGAACAGGACGCCCAGTGGGCCAAGATGGCCGGCGTGCTGCGGCGTATCGTGGCCCTCAATCCACCGGATAAGACGATGATCGACGCCCGGTACAGCCTGGCGCGGGTTTGTGCGGAGCGGCTGGATGACCCCAACACCGCGTTGACCAGTCTCGAGGCGCTGCTCAGGATCAACGGACAACACAAAAAAGCGCTGACCATGCAGCTGGAGCTGCGCTACCAGCAGGGGGAGATCAAGTCGGCCAGCGTCGCGGCGGAGCGACTGCTCGAGGTGACCCAGGATCGCCACGAGCGCGCCCACGCCCTGTTGCGTCTGGGACAGCTCGCCCTGAGCGCCGGACACAAGAAAAAGGCGGTCAAACCCCTGCGCGAGGCGGTGACCATTGCCGGCCCGCAGAGCCCGGCGGCCGCGGAATACAAGCCCCTGCTGGGCAAGGAAGAGTCGTACGAAAACTACGCCAAGGTGCTCATTGCCCATCACAAGGAGATCGAGCAGGGCAACGCCCACAAGAAGAACAGCATCTCCACGGTGTACGAGTTGGCCAGTGTGCAGCACGAACACTTGGGCAAATCGGACGCGGCGATCGCCACCCTGCAGGAGGGGATCAAGCTGCTCGGCGGTCCGGGGAAATTGCGCTACAAATTGGGCGAGCTGCTGCTGCACCGGGACCACAACGGGTTGGCCGCCGATGAGTTTCAACAATTGGTCAGGGAGGATCCCTCCTTCGTCAAGGGATGGCGGGCGCTGGCCTGGGCTTACAACAAGCAGGGATCCAGTGAAAAGGTGGCGCTGTCCCTCGCTCCTTTGGCCGTGCTCGGTCAGATCACGGATCAGGAGCAGAAGCTGGTCGACCAGTACCCCAGCTTGACCAGCTTGGCCGACTCGGGTTCGTTCGACGGTGAAGCGTTGGCGCCGATCGTGATTCGCCCCCGGGAGGAGGCTGAAATAGCCGCCCTGCTGACCTCGCTCGAGGACGCCCTGGTCAAGCTCTACCCGGCCAATTTCGAAGCCTACGGCGTAACCCGTCGGGATCGCCTCGACGAGGATCACCCGCTGGCCTCCCTGGCCGCGCAACTGGCCTTGGTATTCGGCGTCGAGGGGTACGATATTTATCAACACAGCGCATCGATTCCCACGGTGAAGATCGAGTTGGGGCAGACGATTTCGATTATGGTGCCCGACCGAATCGCCGGTCTGCCCGAGCCCCAGCAGGTATTCGCCCTCTCCCGGGTGTTCGCCAGCATGGCCCGCGGGGTTCATCTGGCGACCCGCTTGGGGGCGCGTCGAACCGACCGCTTGTTGACCGCGGCTGCCTTTCGGGTCGATCCCGAAAAGACCGGCCGGACCGCCCATTTTGCCGCAGACGAGCTTCGCGGATTGGCCAAGCAGCTGGTCAAAGCCACGCCCCGGCGCAACCGGAAGAGCGTCGACGAGATCGCCACCCGGTACGCCGAAGTGATCCCGGTTGACTCGCGACAGTGTATCGACACCCTGGAGCGAACCTCGACCCGCGCGGCTGCCCTGCTCGCCGGTGATTTGCCATTGTGCACCGAGCTGTTGCGCGAAGAGGACGCCAATGTGACCGCCCTGTCCGGCGCGGCATTGGTCGATCACTCCATCACGATCAAGGACATCCTCGGCTTTTGGACCTCCAAACCGGCCCTTGAACTGCGAGAGCGGGCTGGTATCCTCTGACCCGGATGATGCGCCATGAAACCCGCGGTAGTCCAGCAGTTCACTTGTCTCTGAGAGTAGTTGCCACTGAGTAAGGAGGAGATCATGCCCAGCTATGCTTCGCTCGACAAAATCGCGATAAACGTGCGGTCTCACAAGCTCTTGGGCCGGCTGCTCGAGGAGAACCGGGAGCTCGAGGAGATCATGCGCAACTCCAAGAACGAGACCGAGGCGCTGGTGGGGGTACGCAACTGGGTGCTCGAGCTGCTCGAGGAGAATCCCGCGGCCCAGGCCTATTACAACGGGGAGGTCAGTGGCCGGGAATCGTTCGAACAGCTCCGCTGGCAGGACTATGCGGCGATTCGGATTCTCGATTACGTGGATAACGCCGGGCGGGAGTTCGTCGATCTGAACCTGCGGGGCGACAAGGCGGTGAGCAATCCGATCAAGCTGATCTGGCTCGCCGTCAACCGGGGGACCGGTGGGGCCAAGCCCTATTTTTTCGAGGACATGCTGCACCTCTTTCGCCAACTCAATGGCGTGGAGCAGCGCAATGCACCCACCGCGGAAAAGGTGCGGGAGTGGATGCAGCGGTTTCCCTCGGGGCTCGACACCCGCATCGTCAAGCTCCGCGAAGAGAACCGGGAGCGCATCCTCAACATCCTGATCGAGAAGATCAGTGCTGGGGAGATCGGCAGCACCCGGTTCACCTTCGACGAGGGCATGTCCTACGAGCAGAAATTTCTTCGGGCCCTCAACTGGTGGAAGGATCCCCACTTTCACCTGCGCTTTGCCGTGCGCTCGGCCGATCTGCTCAACCAGCTGCTCGGCGAGTCGCTGGACCCGGACACGATGAAGATTTTGTACGATGCGGAGGCGGCCAAGATTCCGTTTTTCGTCAATCCCTACTATTTGTCGCTGTTGCACGTGCGCGTGCCCTATTTTGCCGTGGGGGCCGACCTGGCCACCCGGGACTACGTCATCTACAGCAAACAGCTGGTCGAAGAGTTCGGTCACATCGTGGCTTGGGAAAAAGAGGACACGGTGGAGCCGGGCAAGCCCAACGCGGCGGGATGGCTGTTGCCGTCGGCGCACAATGTCCACCGGCGGTATCCGGAAGTGGCGATTCTGATTCCCGATACAATGGGCCGGGCCTGCGGCGGGCTGTGCGCGTCGTGTCAGCGGATGTACGATTTCCAGAGCGGGCGGCTCAACTTCGATCTCGATGAATTGGTGCCCAAGGAGCGCTGGCAGGAGAAGCTCGATCGGCTGCTGGAGTATTTTGAAAACGATTCACAGCTGCGGGATATCCTGATCACCGGTGGGGACGCCCTGATGAGCTCGGACAAGTCGTTGAAGCGGATTCTCGACGGCGTCTACGAGATGGCGGCCCGCAAGGCAAAGGCCAACCGCTCCCGTGCAGACGGGGAAAAATACGCCGAAATCACGCGGGTGCGGCTCGGGTCGAGGCTGCCGGTCTACCTGCCCCAGCGGATCACCCCCGAATTGATCGAAATGCTGCGCCAATTCAAGGAGAAGGCGTCGGCGGTCGGGGTCAGCCAATTCGTCGTGCAGACCCATTTCGAATCGCCGATGGAGGTGACCCCCGAGGCCTTAGAAGGGGTGCAGCGGCTGCTCGGCGCGGGCTGGATCGTGACCAACCAGCACGTGTTCACCGCCTCGGCTTCCCGACGCGGGCATGCAGCCAAACTGCGCGAAACCCTTGCCGATATCGGTGTGATACCCTACTACACCTTCTCGGTGAAGGGGTACATGGAGAACAACCACAACTTCTCGACCAACGGGCGGGCCGTGCAGGAGCAAATCGAGGAGAAGGTGGTCGGGGCGATTCCCGACAGCTTCGACGATCGCCTGGCCCAGTTGGCCCTCGACGCGGAACAGGCCCGAACCAATATCGACCAACTGAAAAAAGATGCCGGCGTCCCGTTTCTCTCCACCGATCGAAATGTGCTCAACCTGCCGGGGGTGGGCAAGAGCCTGACCTTCCGGGTGATCGGCATCACCCGATACGGGCGGCGGATCCTGGAGTTCGACCACGACGCCACCCGTTCTCACAGTCCGATCATCCACCAGATGGGCAAAATTCTGATCATCGAGTCCAAATCGGTGAGCGAGTATCTGGAGCAGCTCAAAAACATCGGCGAGGAGATTTCGGAATACGCCTCCCTCTGGGGGTATTCCATCGGCGAGACCGAGGCCCGCGTGCCGATTTTCGAGTATCCGGATTACGATTTTAAGCTCACCGAGCAGATGACCAACCTGGACCTGGGCGGTGACACCGACTGATCGCGGACTCTCCCCTCCTTGTATGGTTTTGTCCCACATTTGGGTACAAAATTTGATTTTTCAAAAAATCTAATAATAACATGGCAATATGTTTTATTACGTCATTTACTGTCTCAGGTTTTCTCGCCCCTTGATTTGGGCTGCTGTGGCTGGCTTGCTCCTTTTGCCTCTGGGCGCCGAGGCCTGGACCATGGCCCGCATCGCCACAGTCGATGTGACAATGGAAGTGGCCGAGGAGGGGCCCTCGACCGTCACCACCAGGGCCCGCTTCGTCGTGGAGGGGGGACGGTTTCACGGGTTCGATCTGGTCAATGTCCCCGGCATGACCCTGATCAAGGACCAATGCCGGGCGGTTCGCGATGACAGTCGCCAATATTTCTTGTCTTTCAAGCGGGTTAGAAAAAACCGTACCCGCATCGTGTTGGCCGATGATGCGGAGATCAAACGGGGGGCGCTGACCTTTGTCCTGGTGCATCAGACCGATCTCGTCGAACAAGGGGCACTGCACTTGAAGGACGGCCGGGCCCGTCTGGATTGGCACCCGCTGACCTGGCGCGATGGGCTGGACTCGATGAGCGTGACCGTGGTCCTGCCCGCGGGATCGACTCGGGGATCCATTGAGGTGGATCCCAAGGTGGCCCGCAACTACGAGGTGGCCCGGGAACAAAACCGGGTGGTGATGACCAAATTCCGACCGGTGCGATATTATACGATGCGCACAGTGCTCGAGTTCGATGCTGCCGTGATTCCGTCCTTCGGTGCGTTGCTTGCCGTCGATGCGGAGGGGGGTCTTGAGGGCAGCGTCGCGGCGACCGCAACCTCCTCCGGTGCCGGTCCGGTTCACCTGCTGCCCCTGGTCGCCCTGGTGATCGGATTGATCGCCCTGATTGCCAAAGCGCGTCATGTGCAGCGCTGCTATCAGGACCTGAACCGGGAAGCCCGGTTTTGTCTGCTGCCGCGAACCCCGCTCAAGGGACGGGTGTTCCTGACGTTTGTCGCGGCTACGGCGGGGTTTACCGCGGAAATAGCCGGCTCCATCGCCGCCGGCACGGTGCCGCTGATCGTGATCGCTGCCCTGTGGATGATTCGCCGTGAACCTGGTGTGGAGCCGTTGGCACCCGGCGGCTCCTGGCACCGTTTGAGTGACGCCGAGCTGGCCTCCCACGCCCAGCTGGTCAAACTGTACCGCGCCCGTCG
>JANQET010000182.1 GCA_028278265.1 Myxococcota bacterium | reverse complement strand
GCGGATCGCGTCCCACGCGCCCGCGATAGCGTCCTTGAAAACGTACTGCGCAGCGACCACCACGACTTCGGACTGGTAGCTGTACAGGGAGTCGATGATACCCACCGCGGCCACCACGGCCAGGCCCACCAGGGAGGCCTGATTGGTGATGCGATAGATCGACTCGAGCCGCTTGTAATCCTCTTTTTGTTCACTCGACGTGAATGGCTCGGTGCTCTGATTTCGAAGTTGTTCGTGAAGAATGAAGCTGGTCACCGCGGCGCCGCTGAGCAACAGCTCACCGGTGAGGAAGGCCGCCCCTTTTATCTTGTGGCCGTTTTGAAACTGCCCCGCACCGAACGGCATGAAGGCCACCAGCAGGGAGTGCTGTTTTCGATTCTGCTCGAAGTAGACGTTGCGCCGCAGCTTCTCACACTGGGATTTTCGTTTGGCCTCTTCCAGTCGTCGCTGGCGCTTCTGATCCTCCAGGCGCACCTGGGTTAGGGCGGCGAGGCGTTCTTTGTTTTTTTCCTTTACTTTGAGAAAGAAATCGATCACTTCGATGGGAAACATCATCGGATCGAGCGAGTACGTGGGGGAGAGGGTGAGCAGTTCCGAGAAATGGTGCTCGGCTTGGTCGTTGGCGTTGATGAACAGACAGCTGACCGCTGTCAATTTGTAGCACTCGATCGCCAGGGCCGGATTGGAGAGCCCGGTCTCGATCAACTGGGTGAAGCGACTGACCGCTTCGGCGTAGTTTCCGGTGTCGTAGGCCGCCTTGGCCTGCATGAATTGATCGAACTCATCCGCTGCTGCGCCGCGCGGAGTAGTGAATAGCGCGGCAACGCCGAGGAACACGGGGATAAGGTGGGATTTAATCGAGCATGGCAGAGCGGTTTTTTTCATAATTGTCTATTGCCGGATGATCACCAACAGCCCTTTTTACAAGATTCACCGTGGTTTTTACAAGTTCTCCAGCAATGATCGTCACCGGGACAGTTTTAGGCACATAGCCTTCAGCGGTGACCACGACGGAGATGGTCTCCTTGGGGCCTTTGTTGATCTTCACCTCGAATCGACGATTCGTGCGCCCGGAGACCCTGCCGGGAACGGTCACCACGGTGTTGACATTGCTCGAGACGAGCAACTCCCCGGGGCGCCAGCGCAGGCGTTCGCGAAACGGAAACGCCGTCTTACCCGCCGGAATGTCCACGGTCCACGTCTGTGGGAAAAAACGCTTGGGATCGTTGGGGATGAAAGTGATTTTGTGCTTGCCCACTTCGAGCTTTCGCGTGCGGTTGGCCGGTCCGAAGGGAAACCGGGTTTTGCCGTCGATGACGATTTCGACCGCCATCGGGTGGGGCGTGAAGGTGACCTCGCGATACGATTTTGGCTTGGCCTGGCGCCTGGGTCGCCGCACCCGTGGGGTCGGGAGGGACTCGGACTCCAGCGTCGGAACGGTTGTCGCGACCGTCGGCTGTTCCTGAGCGGGCGTCGGAGTGTTCCGTTCGGGTTCTGGCTCGGGGGTCGACACAGTTGGCGCCGGAGATGGGTTGCTCGGAATGGGGGCCGATTCCGTCGGTTTGTCCCGCAGGAAGATGCTGGCCACCGCACCGATGATGATCAGCAGGGTCAGGGTCAACGCGGCCCGTTCGAAAATGCGTTTGATCTGTCGTCGTCGGGACATCGCCGCCATCGCCGAGAGGGCCTGATCGTTGCCCGGATCGAGGGCTAAAACCCGGTTGAAGTGGTCCGCCGCCTGGGGCAACTGGTGGGCACGCCGGGCCGAGATGCCCAGGGCGAGCGTGGCGGCGATGATTTTCGGTCTCAGCCGATCGGCCCACACATCGGGGTCGGTGAAGATTTCGTTGAGTCCAATCGAAGAGGGATCGATATCCACCGCCTGGAGCGCCTCGTCGAGGTCAGTAACCACCGCTTGAGCGTCCCGATAGCGATCATCGGGCTTGGTCTCGAGACAGCGCCGGATAATCGTCGCGATGTGGTGACCCACGGCCGGGTTGACCGAAAGGGGATCGGCGTAGTCTCCGTCGACCAGGGATTTGATGATCGCGTGGGGGTTCTTCCCGTCAAACGGGGTCCTTCCCACGGCCACCTCGTAGAGGATGGTACCGACGGAAAAGATATCGGCCCGTTCATCGAGCTCAGCGCGCTCGATATGCTCGGGGGACATGTACGCCGGCGAGCCGAGAATTTGGCCGGTCATCGTCATCTGGGAGCCACCGACCAGCTGGGCGATGCCGAAATCTGAGAGCTTCATCTCCCCGCTGCCGCTGATCAGGATGTTCTCCGGTTTGACATCCCGATGAATGACGCCGTTCTGGTGCGCATGGGCCAGGGCCAGGGCGACCTGCCGGACGATCAATGCCGCCGCCTCGGTGGAGAGGGGCTCCCCTTTGCGACTCTCCAGAAAGCGGCGAAGGGTCATCCCCTCGACGATTTCCGTAACCAGGTACACCTCGTCGCCCTGATTGCCGGAGTAATCGTGGATTTCCAGTACTGCCGGATGTTTGAGTCGGGCAACCGCCTTGGCCTCCCGTTGAAACCGCTCCCGGGACTCCAGATGGGAGGCCAGGTGGGGATGGAGCAATTTCAGGGCGACTTCCCGCTCGAGAACGCTGTCGAATGCCCGATACACAACCGCCATACCACCTCGTCCAATCTCCGAGCGGATTTCGTAACGTCCGATGGTCTGGCCGATTGTTGCGTTCGTTTTCATTTGGCTCAAAACAATACTATACTCGTTGAAGATTTTATAGCTATTGACCCCTGTTTCTTATTTGAATCTGCGATATACTGAAAATTTGTTTATGCTGTACAAATTTACCGGGATTGCGTTTGGTCCTAGGACTTCCTAGAGTATTGACTAGCTCTAATAAAATATTTTTGTTATTGATATTTTAAATTTGTAGTTTTTCGAGCATCAAAAGAGGGGGTGATCTCGGTTGTCACCCTCCCGCACGTGTGGACAACCTGATTTGGATGTCACGAAATCCGCGAGGATTTCGTCTATTCCGGCTTCACCCCTCGCGGGTGACCACTGAGGTGAGGGCAGCGAATAATGAGAGAACAAATTCGATCTTTTGTGAGTGTTCTTGAACGCGACCCAGACAACGAAGAGGCGATCCTGGGCCTTGAGGAGTTAGTCACCGGCGAAAACGCCGACGAAAGTCGGCCGGAAATAGCCGAGGAGCTCAAGGAGGGTCGGCAGCGATTGATGCACAAAAGTCGATTCGAAGCGAGCTGCAAGCTCATCGAAATGGAATTCGCGGTGGCCGCCGATCAAGCGCAAGAGGCCGAGCTCTTGCGGGAGCAAGCCCGCGTGTTCAATGAGGAACTGTTCGATCAACAGAGCGCCCTCGAGGTGTTGCGCAAGCTGCAGGAAGCCTATCCCGAGAACGAGGAGATCTCCCGCAAGGTCGAGGCGATCGAAGCCGAACGGGAGAAGTGGCAGGAGCTGGTGCAGAAGTTCGTCGAGCAGGCCGAGGAGACCACCGACCCGGCGCTCAAAGCCCACATGCTCTACAGCGCGGCCGAGCGCACCTACAAGAACAACAGGGATAGCGAGGAGATCCTCAAGCTGCTCAACCAGGCCCTGGATTCCGATCCGGCACACCTTAAGACGTCACGCCTCACGGAGAAAGTCCTTAAAGAGCAACAACAGTGGGAGCAGCTGGCCGAGCTGTACGTCAAGCTGGCCAACCACCGTCGGTCCAAAGACGAACGGGTACAGATGTACCTGGCCGCAGCCTACACCCATGCCTATCGGCTGGAGGACGCGGACTCCGCTGCGATTATCTACACCGACGTGATGGACCTGGTGCCAGGGCAGTCGACGGCGATGAAATTCCTGGTCCAGTACTACGAGGAGCGGGAGGACTGGGATCACCTGGTCGCTGTTTACGAAGATGCTCTGCGCGGCAAGCTCACCCGCGAAGACGAGCTGGCCATGCTGATGCAGGTGGGCATGGTGCATTGGCGGATGCGCGACGATTTGGATGCAGCCGAAGAGTACTTTCGCCGGTTGCGCCGGCTCGACGCCACCCACTCGGGAATGCTCAACTTCTATCGCAAGTACACCGAGAAGACCGGTGACAAATCCAAGCTGGTCCAAATCCTCAGCGATGCGGCGAGACTGTCCGATGACAAAAAGGTGAAGGACAAGCTCACCAAGGAGGTCGCCCAACTGGCCGCCGAAGAGGGCGGAAATGTAGAGAAGGCGATTGACGCCTGGAAATCGGTGATGCGCAAAGAGCCCGAGAACCAGGAGGCCCGGGACGAGCTCAAACGGCTCTATCAACAATCGAAGAAATGGAACGCCTTACTGGATTTGCTCAAGGGCGAAGCAGATCTGCTGGCCCATGACGACGTAGCGGGCAAGGTGGCGATTTACGAGGAAGTGGTCCGCATCTACCGGGACCACCTCTCCCTCACCACGATGGTGATCAACACCTACAAAACCATCCTGGGGCTTCAGCCGGAAAACCAGTCAGCCCAAAAAGAGCTGATTGAAATTTACGACAAAGAAGGCCGGTGGAACGACCTGGTCAATATTCTCAACACCCGGGCTCAGGCGACCGAGGACACCGAAGAGAAGATCGGTCTGCTCAATCGCATGGCACAGATCTGGATTGATCAGTTCAACAATTTCAACCGGGCGATGGGGCCCCTCGAAGAGATTCTGGCCCTCGAACCGACCAATCACCAGGCGATCGAAACCCTCAAAAAGGTGTACCTCAAACGCCGCGCCTGGCGCCCGCTGCTCGAATTGTTGGAGCGGGAGGTCGATTTTCTCGAAGGTGAGGCCAAGCGGGATCGCCTGGTGGAGATGGCGCGGTTGGCCGCAGACCGCCTGTCCGATTATGCCAAGGCGATCGAATTGTGGCGCGCCGCCTTGGAGATCGATCCCGAAACACCCGAGGCGCTGACCCAATTGGAGCGCTTGACCGAGCGACAAAAGGACTGGGCCGGACTGTGTGACGTGATCGAACTGCGCGTGGAAAAATCGACCAACGGCGAAGAGAGCGTCGCCCTGCTGACCAAGCTGGGCATGGTGGCCAAGGAGCGGGTCAAGGATCCGGCCCGTTCGGCGATCGCCTGGCAGCGCGTGCTGGAGCTGCAGCCAGGGCATGCCAAGGCGATGCGCTCCCTCAAGGAGGCTTACCTCGCCGCGGAGAACTGGGAGGCCCTGGAGACCCTCTACCAGGAGGCCAACGACTACGAAGGCCTGGTGGAGGTGTTGGGGACCACCGCGGATCGCATCGGTGATCTGGAAACCAAGAAGATGCTCTCCTTCCGCTGCGCCGAGCTCTACGACGACCCCATCGGACAATCGGATCGGGCGGTGCGCCACTACGAGCGCGTGCTCTCCGTCGAACCAAAGAACGAGCGGGCCGCACGAGCACTGGCCCCTATTTATCGCCGGATGGAGAAGTGGAACCGGCTCCTCGGTGTGCTCAACATCGTCCTCGACTACACGACAGAGGCCGAGGAGCGGGTCGGGTTGATGAACGAGATGCGGGCCATCGCCGTCGAACAGATGAACAATCGGCTGCTGGCGTTCGAGTGGGCAGCCAAGGCCTACAACGAATTGCCTCACGATACCGAGGTGCGCGCGGCGCTCGAGGAGATGGCCGAATCCGCCGGACGCTACGACGAGCTGCTCGACATCTACAAGAAGCGCATCGATGAATTCGAGGGACAGGAGCAAATAGACCTCAAACGCCACATCGCCGAAATTGCGCTGGACCGTTTGGCCCGAGTGGACGATGCGGTCGAGGGCTACCGCGATATTCTCAAGAGCAATCCCGGTGATGCTCAGGCGCTGCAGGCGCTCGACCAAATCTTTCGCAGCACTGCCCGCTGGGAAGACTTGGTCGACGTGTTCAAGCAGCGCATCGAGCTCGCCGCAGACGAGCAGGAGAAGCGGGATTTGATGATCGAGATGGCCCGCCTGTTCGAAGACGGGATGGACGATCCCGAAAACGCCAAGACCCACTACTTCGCCGCACTGGAGCTCTCCCCCGATGACGAGGAGGTGCTCCAGGCATTGGAGCGCATCGCCCGGCTGACCGAGAAATGGGACGACTTGGCGGACATCCTGCAGCGCCGGCGCGATATGCCGGAGATCGGCGAGGACGAGTGGCGCGAGGTCTCTTTCGGCCTGGCCGCTCTGCTCGATGAACATCTTCTCGAAAAAGAAAAGTCGATTACCATTTATGAAGAACTGCTCAAACGATATCCTGAGGACGCTTCGATCAGTGAGGCGATGGAGCATTTTCTCAAAGACGAGGAGGTGCGGGTCCAGGTCGCCGAAATTCTCGAACCCCACCTGATCACCCAACAAAACTGGCGCAGACTGGCGTGGGTGCTGGCCATCCTGATCGAGGCCACCAAGAAGAAAAAACCGCGGCTCAAGCTGCAGATGCGCTTGGCCGAGATTTACGGAACCGAGCTCGACGACCAACGGTTGGCCTATGAAACACTCGGTGCAGCCCTGCGGGAGAATCCGACCAACACCACTTTGTGGAGCCGGATGACCGATCAGGCGACCACGCTCGATCTGCTGTCCGATTTAGCAGAGCGGTTGAGTGAGGCTTACAACAGCGGCAAGCTCAAACCGGCCCAGGAGGCGGCACTGGCCGGGCGCCTGGCCGATATTCTGGACGCCAAGCTCAGCCGACCGGATGAGGCGGAGGTCTACCACCGCAAGGTGCTCGAGGTGGATCCGGCATCCGAAAGCTCCTTCGATTCGCTGGTCAATCTCTACACCCAGGCCGAGCGCTGGCAGGACCTGCTGGGTCTCTATCGCCAGGTGCTCGCCGGAGAGGCCAGCGTGCACCCGCCGCTGGAGCTCCAGCTGAAAATTTGTTTCATTCTCGACGAGGTATTGCACGATGTTCCCGAGGCGATCACCGCCTATCGGGAGGTACTCGATAAACTCGATCCGGGGAACGGTCAGGCGGTTAGGGCGTTGGCTACCCTGTACGAGGAGGCCGAACGCTGGGAGGATCTGTCGGACCTGCTGCAGGTTCAGTTGGAGCAGGCTTCGGACGAAGAATCCGGTGTGCTGCGCTTTCGGTTGGGGGAGATCGCCGAGCGTTTCCTGGAGCGCCCCCAGGACGCCCTCGAGCACTACGAGCAGGTGTTGGTCGAAGATGCCAATCACTTGAAGGCGCAAGAAGCGTTGGAGCGTCTGATCGAGATGCCAGAGCTTCGGCAGCGGGCGGCCCAGGTGCTCGAGCACACCTACGAACAGCAGGGCGCCGCCGAGCCGTTGACTCGCGTGCTGATGGTGGAACTGGAGCAGGAAGAGCTCAATTCGGAGAAACGGGTCGAGATTCTGATGCGCGTCGCCGACCTGCGCGAGCGTCGACTCAGCGACCCCCATGGCGCGTTTCAGGCTTACAGCGACGCCTTTTTGGCCAACCCCAACAACGAATCAGCGCGCGACGAACTGGCCCGTTTGGCTGGGGAACATGCCCTCTTCGAGGAGTATGCGCGGGTGCTCGATCAGGCCATTCCGATGGTCGAAGACGATATTGCCTTGGCCGGTCAGCTGATCAGCGAGGTGGCCCGGCTGTACGACGAGCAAATCGCCGATCCGGGGAACGCCGAGTTTTCCTATCGCCGGCTGCTCAAGCTCGATCCGACCAATCCCGACACCGCGCTTAGAGCGATTGAAGCGCTCGATCGCATCCTCACCTCCGGTGAGTCGTGGAAGGACTTGTTGGAGATCCTGCGCGCCAAAGTGGAGATGGTTCAGGATCCCGCTGAGCAAATCGAGATTCTCCATCGCATGGCCGAGATCGAAGAGTCCGTGCTCGAGCGGACGGCCAAAGCGATCGATATTTTTCAAGAAGTGCTGGGTGTCGACGAGACCGATCAGCGCGCCCTCTTCGGACTGGAGCGCCTCTACGAGCGGGAGGAGGGCTGGGCCGACCTGATCGAGGTCCTACGCAAACGGTCCATCATCGAGGAAGACCCAGAGCAGCGGCGGGAGCTGTTGTTTCGCGTGGCCCAATTATATGAAGAGCGGTTGGCCGATCTGGACGAGGCAATCGCCGCCTACAACGAAGTCAACGACGAGGTGGGCCCCAATCGACCCTCCCTGGATGCATTGACCCGGCTCTATCGCTCCACCGAACGCTGGAAGGATCTGCTCGATGTCTACGAGCGCACCGAGCCGCTGATCGAGGATCAGGCGGAGCGGGCAATGTTGCTCTACAACATGAGTGAGCTGCTCTACGCCAAGCTGTCCGATCCGGAGCAGGCGGTACAAAAACTGGGCGAGACGTTGGATACAGACGTCGGTTATCCCCAAGCCCGAACCCTGCTGGAGACGATGCTCGAGAGCCCGGTCAAGCTGGACGCGATTGAGATTCTCCGGCCGATTTACGACAACGAGGGCAACTTCGAACAACTGCTCAAGCTCGATCAAATCGAGGCCGGCGAAACAGATGATCCGGTGGAGCGCTCGAAGATTCATCGCCATGCCGCTGAAGTGGCGGAGATGGGACTCAGTCAGCCCGAGCGGGCGTTCGAGTTTCTCTGTCGGGCGTTTCGCGACGGCGCGGCCGCGCCGGACCTGAACAGTCTGATCGACGAGCTGGAGCGACTGGCCGAACCGGTCAACGGTCATCAGGAGCTGATCGACTGTTACCGGGAGGTGGGACCGGACATTCTCGACGCGGATCTGCAGGTGCGCTGTTACCTCAGAATCGGTGAAATCTCCATGTCCACCTTGGAGAACCACGATCTGGCGCGGGAGTACTACGTCAAGGTGCTCGACATGGACGGGGAAAACGCCCAGGGCATGGACGCGCTGGAGCAGATATACGAAACCACTGAGCAGTACCCCGAGTTGTTCGAGATTTACCGCCGCAAGGCACAGATCGTACTCGACGACGCGGACCGCCGTTCGATTCTGTTCAAACAGGCGAGAATTTGCGAAGAGAAGCTCGAGGATGTGTCCGGCGCCACCACGACCTATGAGACCATCCTGGAATCGGACGTGGAGAACCACGAGGCGATGGCTGCCCTGGAGCGGCTGTATCCCCAGTCCGAGCGCTGGACCGACCTGATGAACCTGCTCGAACGGCGGGTGGATCTCGATCCCAGTGGGAGCGTCGATCTGCTCCACCGGCTGGGCACCCTATCCAAAGAGAAACTGGGCGACGACGAGCGCGCGTTTGATTACTACCGGCGGGCATTGGAGATCGATTCACACCACCAGGAGACGCTCGTCTCACTGGAAGGGGCGATGGACGACGAGGCGCAACGGGGGCGGGTCGCCGAGATCCTCGAGCCGGTGTACAAGGCGCGGGGTGATTGGACCAAGCTCGTCGAGGCGTTGAGCGCCCGCAGCGAATACTGCGACGATCCGGGTGAGCGCAAGGAGCTGCTCGGTCGCATCGGCGGTCTGTACGAGGAGCAACTGGGCGATCTGGAAAACGCCTTTTTGACCTTTGGCCGACTGTTCAAGCAGGACATCGAAGATAAAAAATCGTGGGAGATTCTCTCCCGGCTCGCCTCGGTGCTCGAAGCGTGGGACCGGCTCGCCGTTGTTTATGCCGAAGCGCTGGACGATGTGGTGGGGGACACACCGACCACTGCCGAGCTGGCCTACAACTTGGGCGAAATTTACGAATACAAACTCGGGGAGTTGGATAAGGCCAAGGATGCCTACCGCCGCACGCTGGTCTTCTCCCCAGAAGATGAACACGCCTTCAACGCGGTGGAGCGAACCCTGTTGGCCACCGAGGCGTGGCTGGATCTGCTCGAGCTGTACCGGGAGGCCTCGGATACGGCGATGGACTCGGACAAGCGCAAGGAGTTCATCTTCAAAATCGCCGAAATGCAGGAAGCGTCGATCAAAGATCTCGATGCGTCAATCGATGCTTATCAGGACATTCTCAATATCGACCAGCAGGACGCGCAGGCGATCGACTCGCTGAACCGATTATACGAAAAAACCGGGCGGTACGAAGATTTGGCAATGCACCTCAGAACTCAGATCGACAACACGGCCGAGGCCACCGGCCGCAACGGGTTGCGCTGCCGGTTGGGTCAAGTGTTTGAAGAGAATCTGGAGGATTTGAGCTCGGCGGTCGATACCTACGAGGAGGCGCTGCAGGAGGAGGCCGGCGGCATCATCGATGCCCTGGCCGCGCTGGAACGGTTGATCCTGCGCGAAGAACAACAACAGCGTATCGCCGAGATTCTCGAGCCCCTCTATCGCACTGAGGACGAGTGGAAGAAGCTCGTGGTCATCCTGCAGACCCAAATTAAATACACCGATAACGAGATTGACAAGGTCTCCAAATACAAAGAAATCGCCAGCCTGCAAGAGACCCGGGGCGGCAACTTCATGCTCTCCTTCGAAGCGCTGGCCGGATCCTGGGAGGTCGATCCTTCGGATCGGGAGAGCCTCAACGAGCTGGTGCGACTGGCCGACCAGATCGGCAACTGGGACGAGCTGGCCAAGCTGGTGGAGAAATCCCTCGAGGATATTTTTGATCTCGAGCTCAAGATCGAAGTGCTGCGACTGCTCGCCTCGACATACGACCACAAGCTCGATGTGCCGCGCAAGGCGATCACCGCCTATCGCAACGTGTTGGAGATCAACGACTTCGATGCCGAGGCGCTCGACGCCCTCGAAGGGCTCTACAACCTGGTCGGCGATTGGACCGGGCTGGTCGGTGTGCTCGCGCAAAAAGCGAACATCGCCACCACACCGGAGGAACAGGCCGAGCTCCTGCGCACCAAGGCTTCGATCTTCGAGGATCTGTTGTCCTCGACCGGCGATGCCATCGAGGCCTATTGTCAGGCCCTGGACGCGGAGCCCACCTCCACCGTGACGATGGATGCCCTCGAGCGGTTGTACGAAGCGGCAGAGCAGTGGACCGAACTGATCGAGATCAAGCGCCAACGGCTGGACATCACCACCGAGCTCGATCAACGGCTCGAGATACTGCGCAATATCGCCGTGATCAACGAGAAACAGATCGAAGATACCTTCGAGGCGATCAATGGGTGGCGCGCGGTGCTCGATGAATCCAACCAGGACGTCGCCGCGATCGAAGCACTCGATCGCCTCTACACCAAGGAGTCGATGTTTCACGAGCTGCTGGACAATCTGCGGCTGCAAAAGGAGATCACCGCCGATCAGGCCAACCGGGTCGAGCTGAGCTGTCGCATCGGCGCGCTGCAGGAAAAAGAGCTCAGTGATCTGGACGGGGCGGTTCAGAGCTTCGAGGATGTGCTGGCCCAACAGCCGACCCATTCGGAAGCGATCGCCTCCCTGGAGCGGCTGGCCAACGATCAATCCGTACGGGCCAAGGCGATCGATGTGCTCGAGCCGTTGCACCGGGACGCGGGCCGTTGGGATCGGTTGGGCGCCCTGCTCGAATTGAAACTGGAGATTCTCGAAGAGCCGCTGGAGCGACTGGAAAACCTGCTGGCCCTGGCCGAGCTGCACGAGGTGGGCGAGTCCGAGCTGATGAAGGCCTTTGATGTGTACGCGCGGGCCCTGGCCGAGGATCCCTCCCGCCTGGAAACAATGGAGGCGTTGGAGCGCATCGCCGGGACCGAGAACGCCTGGGACGCGCTGGCCGACTGCTATCACAAACAGTCCCAGGAGGTGTACGACGTCCAAATCGAACGCACGTTACTGATTCGGTTGGGCGAGATGCGCGAGCGCCACCTCAATGACGCCAAGGGGGCAATAGATGCCTATCGCGGCGCGGTGGACACCGGCGAAGCCGATAACGAAGTGTACGCCGCGTTGGATCGGTTGTACGAGCGGGAGAGCATGTGGCCCGAGCTGGACGAGATTCTGGATCGGGAGATCGAGATCGCTCCCGGCATTCCGGAGATCAACGAATTGAAGTTGCGCCAGGGCATCATCCGCGAGCGGGAGTTCAAGGATACCGCCGGCGCAATCTCCGCGTTCAAGGACGTGGTCGAAGCGGATTCGGCCAATGATAAGGCGGTCCAGTCCCTGGAGGCGCTGCTCGATCAGGACGAATTTGTGCAGGATATCGTCGAGGTGCTCGCACCGGTGTATGAGCAGCGCGGCGAAAAAGAGAAGATCGGCACCCTGTTCGAGAACCGCCTGCGGGTGGTGGACGGGGACGCCGACCGGGTCGACCTGTTCCGCGAGTTGGCGATGCATCAGGAGGAGACCATCGGCGACCTGAACGCCGCGTTCGAGGCGTATGCCCAGGCGTTTGTGATCGATCCCGCCGAGGCCACCCTGCTCGATGAGATGGAACGGTTGGCCGGCGAGCTGGGGGCCTGGGTCTCGTTGGTCGAGACCGTGGAGAAGGTGCTCGGTGACGAGGACTTCGATCCGTTGACCGTGGTGGAGCTGGGGCTGAAGGTGGCCAAGTGGGCGGCGAGCAACGTGGGCGACCCCCACAAGGCCGAGGCGCTCTACCGCATGGTGCTCGAC
Organism: Myxococcota bacterium; assembly: GCA_028278265.1. GTDB lineage: Bacteria > Myxococcota_A > Polyangia > JAAYKL01 > JAAYKL01 > JANQET01. Next base: position 7,463 of record JANQET010000182.1, on the reverse strand, counting down.
AAGCAACCCGATCACCAGGACGCACTGGCGGCGTTGGAAGAGCTGCTGCGGGAGCTAGGTCGGTTCGACGATCTGTTGCCGATCATGAAACGGCGGGCCGAGGCGATCTACGATTTCGGTTCCAAGAAGGAGCTGTACATCGCCATCGCACAAATCGCCCAATCGGAACTCTCGGACATCCCCGAAGCGATCGCCGCCTACCAGGCGATTCGCGAGTTGGATGATGCGGATCTGGATGCATTGGACGCGCTGATCACCCTCACCGAGGGGCAGTCCGACTTCCCCACCTTGATCGAGCTGCTGTTGGCGCGCGCCACCTACACCACCGAGGCGGACGAGGCCAACTCCTTCAGGCGCAACGCGGCAAACCTGATTTTGCAGCACCTCGACGATGCCCCGCGGGCCGCGGATGTGTATCGCGAGATTTTGGATATGAATCCCACTGACGAGGATGCCTCGCGGCAGCTGGAGACCCTCTACGAACGGCTCGAACAGTGGAGTGATTTGCGGGAGCTGTTCATGCAGCGGCTCGACAATGCGCAGGGGGATGCGGATCGCATCACCGTTCACGAACAACTGGCCACCCTGTTCGAAAAACACTTCGATGCACCGGAGGACGCGATCGAGCAGTTGCGCGAGATTTTGATGCTCGATCCCCAGGCGGACGGTGCGGCGAGGGGGCTCGAACGCCTCTACACCAAGACCGAGCAGTGGCAGGATTTGGTGGAGTTGCTGGAGGGTCGGGCGGATCACGCCCGGGAAGCCGGCGATTCCAACGCCGAGTTGGAGTGGCTGACCCGGGCCGGGGAAATCTGGGACGAGCGGTTGCTGGACACTGAGCAGGCGACATCGATCTACGAGCGGGTGCTCGAGAGGGATTCGGAACACACCCGGGCCCTGGCGGCGTTGGCCCGGCTCTACGAGGCCAAGGAGGACTGGGAACAGTGTGCGGCGATTCTGCGCCGGGCCGCATCGGCGGGGCGCGGAGGACCGGACGAGGCCGAGGTCCATTACCGATTGGCCATGTTGCACGAGAAGCAGATGGACGACAAACCAGGGGCGGTGGAAGAGCTGCGCCAAGCGGTCAACATCTACCCCGGACACCAGCAGGCCAACCAGGCCCTGGCCGACTACAGCCGCGAACAGGGGGACTTCCCCGGATTGCTAGATGCGCTGATCCGAGAGGAGCAATATCTCGAGGAGCCCAAGGACAAGGTGGTCAAGCTGGTCGAAATCGCCAAGCTTCAGGCCGACCACCTGCAGGATGATGCCGGGGCGGTCTCTGCCTTGGAGCGCGCCCGTGAAATCGGCGCCGACAACAAGGACGTGCTGTTGCTGCTCTCTGATGCTTATATCAGGGCCGATCGTCAAGACGATGCGATTCCAGTGATCGAATCGCTGATCGACGCGGAGACCGGCGGGGGCAAGCGGCGCTCCAAAGAGGCGGCGGTGTACCACCACCGGCTCGCCGAAGCTTATTTGAAGCGCGGTGAGCGGGCCAAGGCGCTCGAGAATCTGGAGGCAGCCTACAAGTTGAACATCGCCAATGTGGAGGTGTTGGTCAGCCTGGGCAAGCTGCACTACGAGAACGAGGATTTCGACAAGGCGGTGAAGCTGTTCCGCGCCTTGCTGCTGCAGCGGCTCGATCCCAACTTGGGGGTGTCCAAGGCGGATATCTACTGGTATGTGGGGGATATCTCGTTGAAACAGGGGGATACGCGCAAGGCCAAGGGCATGTTCCAACGGGGCTTGGATGACAACGGGTCCCACGAGGGCTGTAAGGACGGTCTGGCCCGCTGCTAACGGTTCCTTGATGCGCTTTCTGCTGGCGCTCGTCGCCGCCGTCGTCGTTCGTCTACTGTGCGCCACTTGGCGCGTGCGAATCCGCGGCTCGATCCCGGATCCAACCGTTCAACCGGCAATCTTCTGTTTTTGGCACGGTCGCCAGGCCGGGCTCTTCGCCTATCCCCGGCAGCGCACGACAGCGGTGTTGGTCTCTCTTTCCCGGGACGGGGATCTGCAGTCGCGAATTTTGAGACTGCTGGGGTTCCGGGTCACCCGGGGCTCCTCGAGTCGCGGGGGCAGCGCCGGCCTGAAGGCCTTGATCGGCGTGGTGAACCGGGGAGCCGACGCCGCGTTCGCCGTGGATGGACCCAAGGGGCCGATTCATCGGGTCAAATCCGGGGCGGTCTATGTCGCGCTGAAGACCGGCGGATCCCTCGTCCCAATCACAACCCGTTGCTCCCGGGCCTGGATCTTCTCCCGGGCCTGGGATCGCTACGAACTGCCCAAGCCGTTTGCCCGGGTTGAACTGATCTGCGGGGCACCGATTCCCTCCCTCGACGGTGATCCGGAGGTGCTCCGCTCGAGGTTGGAACGGGAGTTGAGCGCCCTGGACGTCCCTCGTTGAATTCTGCTGATATCTCATAACTATTAGCTAAAATTCATAATTATGCGTTGTATTGTCAGGGTAAATTGTTTTTTAGCTTGGAATTTCATATTTTTTTATTATGGTAGGCTCTAATAGAAAAAGACTTAGGGACTGTAATAGTCCACTTGTAAGGCACTGGGAGTCGCAGTTAACAACGCAGCCCAAACAAAGAATGCATAGGTAAAAGAAATGAAGATGAGAATTTTAATGAGTCTAGTGGTCCTCGCAATGGTCAGCATCACCGCAGTCTGGTTGAGCTGCGAATCGAATGCGCTCGATGATCCCCATTTGCCCCCCGCCGGTGACAGCGACACGGACACGGATACGGACGGGGACACCGACACCGACTCCGACGGAGACACGGACGGGGATTCCGATGGAGACGGGGACACAGATACAAACTCTGATAACGATACCGAGATCTGCGCAGAAGCGGATTTTGTCATCGAACTGGAAAAAATTGATATCCTAACCGTGATGGATCGCTCCCAAAGCATGTGCAATCAGGGCATCTGGGATCCCGTGGGGGAAAAGATCGCCGAGGTGGTCAAGGAGCTGGACGAACGAATCAATTTCGGCCTGCTCTTCTTTCCTTCTTTGACGGCTAACTCAGTACAGACCCAGTGTCTGGAACCTCAAGCCGGCCAAACCCCCGAGGAGATTCCGTTGATCAATTTTGGTGAGGATAACATCGATCAGAAGATCAAAGAGGCGTTCGATACCCACGGTTGTTATGGAGGAACGCCCACCGCCAAGACCCTGGAAGTGACCGAAGAGTACCTCAAATCACTCAGTGGTGATGTCAAGCGCTACGTTATGCTGGCCACAGATGGTGCTCCCAACTGCAACTCAGAACATGATATCGACACTGACTACCTAGATTCAGATACTGTTGAGGAATGCATCTGTACAAATGGCTTAGAAACTTGTGGTGCCGAAGTTTGTCTCGACGACATCGCCACCTATGATGCGGCGGAATCAATGTACAACGCCGGATTTCCCATGTTTGTCATCGGCTACGAGGTGCCCGCAGAATGGACCGAGGTGATGACCAACATCGCCAGCTTCGGCAGCGGGGGCCAGAGCGACTACTACCCGGTGGACAACCCGGATGCGTTTGTGGAAAAGCTCAAAGAGATCATCTACTCATTGGTCGAGTGCGATTTCGACGTGGACTGGGATGCGATCGATGATCAGTCCAACAACGCCACCGACGATCCCAACAAGATCAATTTTCACTGCCTGACCAGCGAAGACGAGCCCATCAGCGACGACAACATCATCGGCTACAACGCGGGTTGTGCCGCCGGCGACGCGGGGTGGTCCTGGGTCGACAACACCTACGAAGAAGCCTACTTCTGTCCCGAGTCCTGTCTGGCGGTCAAAGACGGCACCTGCAAGGTGGTCCGCCTCACCGCGGGGTGCGACACCATCGTCATTCGCTAAATAAACACGATTTCGTCGTCATCCAATTCGAGAATCTCTTCGGCCGGCGGTGGAGGAATGCTGTCCTTGACGCGGTATTGGGTCAGTTTTCCCTCGGTGTCGGCCAAGCGCTGCTCGGCCAGGCGATTGAAATAGGCCAGCAGATCCGGCACCGCGTCGACCAGCGGTTTGAACAGCTCCCGCGCCAGGAACAGCAATGTGCAGGGGGTCGTCGTTCGCACCGTGGCGGTCACCGGCTCCTCGTAAAGGAGAGAAATCTCGCCGACCATATCGCCGGGCCCCAGATCAGCGACCTTGATGTACTGGTTGTCATCCCATTTGAGCACTTCGGCCTGCCCGTTGAGAATGAGATACAATCCGGCACCGGCGGTCTTCTGCTCGAGAAAAATTGTCCCCGTGGGCACCTCGTGACCGGTGAACCGGGCCAGCAGCTTGGTCTTCTCCTCGCTGCTGAACGGCTTGAATACCGGGTTGGTCGCCAGCAGATTGGTGATCATCCGCTCCCGGGTGAAGCGGGCCATTGCGCCGGCCACCTGGGTCATCTGTGAGGCCAGTTTTTCGATGTCGGCTTTCTTGAGCGCTAGGGCGTCCACCGCGGTGTCGCAAATCACCGAAGCCCCCCGCGGATCGTTGCAGACGAGAGCCATCTCGCCGAACAGAGAGCCGGGTCCCAGACGGGCAAGGGTGACCTGCTTCTCTTCGTTGGTCTCAGGATCGGGCATGGTTTTGACCACCTTGACCTCGCCGCGGGCCAGAAAATAGATGCTGTCGCCGATATCCCCTTGGGTGATGATCGCATCCCCCGGATTGTAGGGTTCGAGCGCGAGCTTGGTGATCAGCTTGGCAAAGGCGGTCTTCTCCAGGGTGGAGAAAATCGGCACCGGCGGCACGACCGAAGGGTAGTTCTTGATGTTCTCGGTGTAGGCGGCCATCTGTGCCACCTGTTGAATGAGATCGTTTTGATCGATGGCATAATCCAGATCTAAATCAGATCGCACCTTGGCGCTGTAGTCGAACGGAGCCTGTTTCACGCTGCGGCCCAATTTGGTCGAGCCGGCGGCATAGGTGTCCACCAACTGGGTGGCCAGCATCGCCACGTCTCCACCGAGTTGATCGATGCGCTTGAGGGCGACCAACGCCCGCAGGGGGGCACCCGATTTCACGTTGTGCTTGGCGATTGCGGCGTATACCGCTCGAGCCAGGGCGGTCGCCTTCAACCGAACCAGCAAATCGCCGATTTGCAGCCGAATCTCGAAATCGAGGGGTGCGGCTTCGAGCACGAGTCGATAGACCTTCAGCGCGTCGATCAGCCGGTCGGCGCTTACTCTCCTCTCGGCTTCGTCCTTTAAATCTTGCAGCGTTTGGAGCATCTCGACCTCCCAGTGGTTCATCAGAAAATATACGGCATCGATGGTAAAAGCCAAAACGATAAGTTGTCAAAGCCGCCCGATGCGACTAAACGATTTCGTGATGCGGATTGTTGCCGGACAGGCCAGAGGTTTGAAGCTCGCCGTCCCCCGGGGGGACCACGTGCGACCCACCGCCGATCGGGTGCGGGAGGCGCTCTTCTCGGCCATTGGAGGGGATATTGTCGGGGCGCGGGTGCTCGATCTGTTCGCCGGCACCGGGGCCCTCGGCTTGGAATCGCTCAGTCGCGGGGCGAGCGCGGCGGTCTTCGTAGAGCGGGCGGCGGCCGTCCTTCCCGTGTTGCGCCAGAACATCAGTGCGGTGGGGGCTGCGGGATCGACGCGGGTGCTCAGAATGGACGCCCGGCGGGCGCTGTCCAGTCTGGCTCGGGAAGGGGCTGTGTTTGACCTCGTTTTTCTCGATCCCCCCTATCGCACGGACCTGCTCCACCGGGTGCTGAAACCGCTGGCAACCCTCGGCCTGCTCGCCCCCGGTGCGAGTGTCATCGCCGAGCACCCGCGGGGGGAACCGCCCCATCCGCCGGAGGGGTTGCGAATTGTGACCACAAGAAGTTATGGTACAACGTCTTTGAGCACACTTGAGAACGCCGGCCCGGTTGGGCCCACAGATAAAAGGAAAGAAGATAGCTGATGACCCGTATCGCGCTTTGTCCAGGTTCTTTCGATCCCCTGACCCACGGACACCTCGATGTCATTCGCCGAGCGCTGAGTGTTTTTGATGAAGTCATTATTGGTGTGGCCCGCAACGCGCGCAAGCAGCCGTTATTTTCGGTCGAAGAGCGAGTGGAGATGATTCAACACGCGCTGAAGGACGAACAGCGCATCAGAGTCGAGTCGTTCAAAGGCTTGACGGTGCAGTACGCGGCCCAGTGCCAAGCCTCGGCCATTGTCCGCGGGCTGCGCGCAGTGGCCGACTTCGAGTACGAGCTGCAGATGGCCAATGTCAACCGCAAGCTCAATCCCGATGTCCAGACCCTGTTCATGATGACATCGGAGAAGTTCTTCTTTGTTTCGTCGCAGAACATCAAGGAAGTGGCCCGCTTTGGCGGAGACATTTCGGCCCTGGTGCCCGAGTTCATCGCCGAGCGAACCGTGGCCAAGCTCAGGGGCTCAACCCGCGCTCAAACAAAGTGACCAGGGCGCACTGCGGCCCGCTTTAGGAGCTCAATCCACGCTCAAACAGTGGGCTAACTGATTTCAACGTCACCCGTTTGACGGCCAAGACAAGCAATGCGGTAAAGAACGTGGCGCAGGTCGCGATGGTCAGTACCCGTCCGATCGCGGTGAGCGGACCGGGAAGCGCGGTTGTGGACCAGAGCAGGGCCAGGGTCGAGGTGCTCACCAGAATCACGAAACGCCACGCCAGGTCCGGCCCCCGATGTGCTGCACGACGGTCGACCCGGCCGACAGCGGCCAGGGAGCGACTGATAAAGAGCACCAGCCAGGTTTTGGCGAAGAAGACCAATACCCCCAAAACGAGCAGCCAACTGTCGGATGCCATCGCCGCAACCGGAACCCCGGGGATCAGCCACCCACCGAGGCAGCAAGCGGTGAGGGCCATCCCGGTGGGAATGGCGACGATCCAGGAACCCGCGCCGACGAGCCATGGGATTGCGGCGCTGCGATATTGGGCCGTGGGCCAGATCAGGGCCATCCCCGTGATCACTGCGGCGAGGGCAAAGGGATTGGACCAGATATGCCAGCCCCACGAAGAGAGATGCTGGCTGGCGACCAAGTCCCACAGGGAGATGGTCGAGCCGATCGGCCCGGCAATGGCCAGGGCGGCCGGGATCGGCAGCAGGCGAATGAACAACGCCGTCAGGCGGGAGGTCGTGCTGCCCTGGGCGAAAAGGGTCAGTGCGGACAAGCCCAGGGCGGCGGCGCTGAACAGGAGGACGAACGCTCCGAAGCCGGCCTTGGTCACGATGGCCAGGGCAGGAAAGAGCACCAGCGGGATTGAAGCGAGGGCAAAGCCGAGGGCGCGGGTCAACAAATCCGTGCTGGGGGCATCTTGGGCTGATCGCCGGCGACGGGAGGGGGCGACCAGTGCCAGAAACAAACCCAGGGCGATCGACGAGAAGATGATTGCAGCCATTTCATCTCCGGCCAGTTGGGCGCCGGAGGAGACTGCTATGGTTGCGGTCTTCATCACCCCATCG
>JANQET010000221.1 GCA_028278265.1 Myxococcota bacterium | reverse complement strand
CTCTGCATGGACGAAACCCACCTCAACGTCTCCATCTACCGCTGCCGGCAACAGCTGGGCAAAGCGGGCATCCTCGGCGCCGCCGGCATCATCGAAAGGCGAAAACCGACCCGGCAGATTCGGCTGGGGGTGGAGAATGTCGAGATAGAGCAGATTTAGTTTGGTGGTCGTGTAACCCGTACATATGGATCGTGAACTCGAGGGACTTTCGAGGTTGTAGTTGAGGAGGCGTCCTTCTGACCTGTCTCCGGAGGTGAGGCAGGCGGATCATAATGAACAAAGAACGGAATAACAATATCGATTGCCTGATAGATACCAGCTTGGAGCTTGTCTTGTGATAGATCTAAGTACCATTTGTTCGCATCATTGTCCCACTTTTGCCAAGGACTATTCACATCTGGAGCCGACGCTGTCACCGAGAAGCTCCCCCCTCTGCTATCGGGATCAAACGTCAACATAATCCTAAAATGGTAGTTGGTTCTCCCTTCAATGTAGTTGGGGTCGAACTGAATCAGTAAACCGGCCGAGTGCCTATCATTCGCACCCTGAAAATAAAACAGAGGAACCGATTCATCGATCGTAGTATCCCAATTGACTTGCACATCCAACTGAATCACCTCTTCCCCATTGGGATATGGGTCAACATGGCTCCAGTGTGCGGTTGTGCCACCGCTGCCATCTAATGGATCTGTTCCACACCAGAGTGCGTTGTAAATCTTGTTCACCATTTTTTCCTCCTTTTTTAACGTACCAACCACGCTTCTATTTCACCCTGGCGTTTTTGCCAGGAAGCTCCCAGTTCACGGTAGATATCTAGAGCGTTTCGCGCCAAATCGAGGCGCCGTTTCGGTTGTAGGTCCAACAAAGCCAGTGAACGGGCCAGAGCCCAATTCATTTCTGCCAACTCTGCCGGATCACATTCGTCGACATTGGTCAGCGAGATTGCCCGTTCCAGATGTATCACTGCGTCGCTGAATTGATTTTTCGCGAGCAACGTCAAGCCGAGCCCTTTCAGTGGATAGGCCAACAGGGGATGGTTCGGCCCGAGCTTCGGTTCCACTATGGCCATGGCTTGGTTGAATTCTGTCAAGGATGCTGCCCAATTATTCTGGGCGAGATACACCTCCCCGATATTACTGTGCAGCATGCCGACGTCGATATGAGACTCTCCGAGATTGTGCTTTAATACTTGTAAGGCTCGTTGGTATGCGGTCAGCGCGCCTGTGAGCTCTCCAGTCAGAAAGCGGTATACCCCTATCGCCATCACCACTTCGCCGATTCGGGGATTGGAAGGTTCCAGATGTTTCTCAAATATAGCAAGCGCGCGAAGTGAATCATCCAATGCTTCACGATACGCCCCCTTGTACTGTTTGAGCTTGCCCTGCCCATGAAGAACCGAGCCGAGATCCAGATGATCTTCACCGTAGCTGCTGCGAAAGATCTTCGCTGCCTTTTCCAGCTCTGCCAATCCGTCGTCAATGCGCCCGAGTTGTTCACCCAGGTGGAGCCCCAGTGCCAAACGGGTCTTTCCGACCCGGGGATGCCCTGCACCGAGAATCTCCGCAAAAATGGGTATGGCCTCGTTGTATGCTTCAAGGGCAAGCTTTGCCTTGCCGCTCAAGGCCAGCGCATTGGCGTAGTCATGATGCAGGCTCGCGACGCGAAGATCCCGTTTCCCCCAGTTCTTGATTCCCTGTTCCAAGGTATCTTTGAGAATGTTGGCTGCGTCCTGATAGTGCCCTTCAAGAGACAGAACGCGACCTTCTGCTTGGCCCAATTTTATCAGTCGCGGATCGTCCTGATGCTCGAGTCGCTCAAGAGAGGCCCGGCCGGCCAGCAGCCAGTCCCGCAGCTTGGCCGGTTGTCCGTCGTAGAACCCGGTGTCCATCAACAGGGACAACCAGGCGTCGGCGACCAACTCGTCGTGGCGCGATGCGGTGGCCTGATCGATCGTCCTCTGTAGCAGGACGGTGCCCTCTTTGACGCCGCTTGATTTCACGGCCAATCTCGCTTGCACAAATTTGAGCTCGGCCCGCACCGGTGCAAAATCCAGGTCGCCCAGTTGAGCTTTCGCCTGTTTCACTTCTGCTGTCGCTACCGGCAAATCATCCAGTGCCAGAGCTGCTCGGCTTTTAGCCAAGTGGTCTCTCGCCGTATCGACCTTTGCCAGACTTGTCGTATCGGTGGGCAAGGGCATGCCCAACCGCAATGCCTTGACGTTTTCGCAAAACCCTATTTCACCGAGACCGGAAATGGCCTCTGCTGTATGCGTGGCTGCGCGGGCCGGATTGTTCATCATCGCCGAGACAGAGGCTTGAAGCTCCCGGCGTCGATCCGCCAGACAGGCCATCCGCAGGTCGAGCGCCTCGGCCGATTGGGTGCGATCCACGTTGGTTGCGATGCAGGCCTGCTGCCCAGCCTTGAGCCATTTATCCGCGTATCCGTCAAAGGTCTGTTTTACCGTTTGCCACACGGTCTCGGCGTAGGAGAGCCCGGTGCTGCCGAGTGCCCGGTGCAGGCGTTGCTGTTGCTCGGTTTGCCAGATCCCCTCCAGTGCCCCGTGTTGAATCGGACAGGGATCGCCTCCGATGGCGAATGTCCAAAACAGGACGCATGCCGCAACGAGCACGCTCGCACCGGCTGCCACCAGGGATCGCCTCACCCTGCGGCGACTGAGCTCGGCGAGCAGGGCGGCCATCGAGGGAAAACGGTGCTCTGGCTCGATGCTCAATCCCCGATCGATCGCCCGTCGCAACCACCGGGGCAGCGCAATGTTGGGTCTCGAGCGCCGCTGGGGTGTTTTCTTGCCGACAAAGGCAAAATCAGGATAAGGCCGCTCACCGTAGAGCGCCTCATAGAGGGCCACGCAGAAGCTGAACTGATCCGCGCGTTCGTCACAGGCGCCGTTGTCAAACAGTTCCGGGGCAATGTATCCGGGCGTGCCGCTGAGCCGCTGAACCGAACCGGCGGATTCGGCGGGGATCTTCTCGGCCACCGCTGTACCGGACGAGAGCCCGAAATCGACCACCCGAACCCGATCGTCCTCGCCCATCAGCAGATTGTCCGGTTTGAAATCCCGGTGAATCACCCCGGCGCGGTGGGCCGCGGCCAGACCGCTACCGGCTTGAATGTACCATTTGAGCACCTGTCGCCAGGGAGCACCGGCCCGTTGACGCTCGCGCAGGTTCTCCCCCACCACGTACTCCATGGCCAGGTACACATTGCCGTCGGGCAGGGTGTCGGCTTCGTGCACCTGAACCACATGGGGATGGGAGAGTCGGGCCAAGGAGCGCGCCTCGGTCAGCAGTTGCTCCCGGCGTTGTTCACCACTCTGCTGGACACGGGGAATCTTGACCGCCACCTTGCGGTCCAGACGTTCGTCATATGCCGCAAAAACCACCCCCATACCGCCGGCCCCGAGCCGGTCCAAAACCACGAACGGTCCCACCCGATCCGGGGACAAATGCCCCTGGGCTTTAGCGAGCTGATGGGGTTCGGATAAAGCATCGACTGTCGGCAGCGTCACTACGACCGAACCAGGCTGGTCACCCCTGCTGATAGCGTCCTCCTGCTATTTTTTTGAATACGTAAAAGAGCTTACCTGATCTTCAAGGATCTGTCTGTAGGTAAAAACACCCACATCTTTTTCCACCGATGTGCGAGTCCTAACGACGACGGGCCGAAGGTTTCCCGAGCTCAGGGCTCACTCAAGAACAAATGCCGAGTTTTGAGAGTAGAGGCGCAATTGTGACAAGGAGCGAGAAGCCTCAATACTTATGGTATTTAGGCGCCGAGCGATGCAGGCAGAATTGATGGATCTGCTCGCAAAAACGGTAGTTATTTTTGCGTGAGCC
>JANQET010000206.1 GCA_028278265.1 Myxococcota bacterium | reverse complement strand
ACATCACCGACTTGCACGAAGCAGAACGGGCCTTGCGGCTCACCCAACACGCGGTGGATCACAGCGGTACGGCGATCATCCGCATCATTCCCAGCGGCCATATCGAATACGCCAATCGAGCGGCGCTCGTCCTGCTCAACTGCGACGACCAGCTCGCCGCAGAATTGAAAGTGAGTGATATCGATGCGACGATCGCCCCGGAAGAATGGCCTGCCTTGTACGAGCAGATCCGGCTGAATCGGGACGTGCAGTTCGAGACGATGATTCACCAGCGAAAGGGAGAGAAAGTTCCGGCGGCTGTGCGGGCCAGTGTCCTCGAGTTTGCCGGTGAAGAATACATTTTCGGGTTCTTGGAAGATCTCAGCGAGCGCAAACGGGAAGAGGCAGAGGCGGTCCGGCACCAGGAGCAGCTGGAGAAGCTGGTTCGGGATCGCACCAGCGCGCTGGAGGTGACCAACGAGGAGCTGCAAAAGAGCGAACGCCAGCACCGGCAATTGATCGAAAACCTGCACTCGGGGGTTCTGGTTTACGCCCCGGACACCACCATCATCCTGGTCAATCCATTGGCCCGCAACCTGCTGGGGATCGACGAAAAACAGATCATGGGCAAAAAGGCGTCGGAACCCGCCTGGTTCTTTGTGCGCGAAGACGGCTCGCCGATGCCCTATTCGGAGTACCCGGTCAACGAGGTGATCCGCACGCAAAAAGAGCTGAAGAACTGCATCATGGGGATCAAGCGCCCGGAGCTGCGGGACGTGATTTGGGTGCTGGTCAACGCCTACCCCGAGCTGTCCGCCAACGGGGAGCTGCGCCAGGTGGTGGTCACGTTCGTAGACGTTACCGATCGCCGAATGGTCGAGGAGGAGCTGCGCAAACTGTTGCGCGCGGTGGAATCGAGCCCGGTGACCGTGATCATCACCGACACCAAGGGCACGATCGAATACGTCAACCCCAACTTCAACGAGGTGACCGGCTACCCGATCAGTGAGGCGATTGGACAAAATCCGCGCTTCCTCAAGAGCGGCGTACAATCCACCGAGTTCTACCGGGACCTGTGGAAGACGATCACCGCCGGGGAAAACTGGTCCGGCGAGCTGTGCAACAAGAAGAAGAGCGGGGATATCTTCTGGGAGTCGGTGTCGATTTCACCGGTTCGCGATGCCAGCGGGGTGTTGACCCATTTCGTGGCGGTCAAGACCGACATCTCCGAAAAACGCCGGATCAATTTGGAACTGGAAAAAGCCAAGGAAGCGGCCGAAGCGGCGAGCAAGGCCAAGGGGGAATTTCTGGCCAACATGAGCCACGAAATCCGCACCCCGATGAACGCGTTGATCGGCATGACCCACCTGCTCCAGCGCACCCCGCTCAACGCCCAGCAGGCCGAATACATCGACAAGATGGGACGCGCCTCCAAGAGCTTGTTGGGCATCATCAACGACATCCTCGATTTCTCAAAAATCGAGGCCGGCAAGGTGGAGATCGAGCACATCGCCTTCACCCTGACCGAAGTGATCGACAACGTGCTCAGCATCGTGGGGATGAAAGCCGAAGAGAAAGGGGTTGCACTGATCACCGAGCCGGAGCCCAATGTGCCGACCCGGTTGCTCGGCGATCCGTTGCGCCTGGGTCAAGTGCTGCTCAACCTGACCAACAACGCCGTCAAATTCACCGACCAGGGCCAAATCGTCATCTCCACCGAGTTGGCCTCCCGTGTGGGCGACGATGTGACCCTGCGGTTCACGGTCCGCGACACGGGCATCGGCATGACCGAGACCCAACTCGATCGCCTCTTCCTCGCCTTCTCCCAGGCCGACGCTTCAATGACGCGAAAGTTCGGGGGAACGGGGCTGGGGCTCTCGATCTGCAAGGGATTGGTGGAGATGATGGGGGGACAGATCGGCGCGGAAAGCAAAGAGGGAAACGGCAGCACATTCTATTTCACCGCTCAGTTCGAAGCCCAGCGCATGGCCCGGCTAGACTTTCGGCCGCCTGATCACAAGTTGCAGGGGCTCAAGATTCTGCTCGTCGACGACAACGTGACCTCTCGCCTGGTACTCGGCGCCCAACTCGAGAAACTGGGGTTCAATGTGGTCGCAGTCGAATCGGGGATCGAAGCGATCATCACCCTCAAAGCCGCCTGCCAACCGGGCCATCAGCCGTTCAAGTTGATGATCGTCGACTGGCAGATGTCCGGGATCGACGGCATCGAGACGCTCCGGTTGATCCGCGAAGACGACACCATCGCCATGCCGATGACGATTATGGCCACCGCCCATGGTCGAGAAGACATCATGCACAAGGCGAAAGAGGTCAACGTGGACGCCTTCCTGATCAAACCGATCGCCCAGTCGGTGCTGTACGATACGATCATGCAGCTGGTCGGCAGCCAGGCCCCGGAACTGTTCTACCGCCACGCCATCAGAAGCACCATGCCCGGCGATCTCACCAAGGCTGTCGACGGTCGGATACTGGTGGTGGAGGACAACGACATCAATCAGGATGTGGCGCGGGATCTACTCGAAGAAGCGGGTCTGAGCGTGTCCATCGTCGACAATGGTCTGGCCGCGGTAGAGCTGCTGACCGGCGGTGAGGATCAACCGGAATTCGACCTGGTGCTGATGGATCTGCAGATGCCTGTGATGGACGGCTTCGAGGCGACGCGCCGCATTCGCCAATTCGGCCGCTACCCCAGTTTGCCCATTTTGGCGATGACCGCTGACGCACTGGAAGGGGTACGGGAAAAAGTGGCCGAGGCGGGAATGAACGACTACATCCCCAAACCGATACATCCGGCCGAGCTGTACAGTAAAATCAAACTGTGGATGGACGCCGCCAAGGAGCAACCCAGCTCGGCCCCCCTGGCCTCCCCCTACCACCTGGAGCCGGACTTCGCCATTGTCGACTCACCATCGCACGGCAAGACCCATTGGCCCAGGATGAGGGGAATCGATGTGGCCGCCGGCCTGGCCTCGGTGGGCCACAACGCCGATCTGTATCGCCGGCTGCTGACCAAATTTCGCAACAGCCACGCCGGCACGATGGATGATTTGACAAGCGTCCTGAGGACCGGCGACCTGCAAACCGCAGCGCGCATCGCCCACACGGTAAAGGGCTTGGCGCGAACCATCGGCGCCCAGGAGCTCGCGGTGACCGCCGCCCAGTTGGAGCGGGCGATCAACAGTCAAACCAACAGCTCGACCCTGCTGGTCGTGTTCGGCGAAGCCCTACGCACCGTGCTGTCGAGCCTCGCCCTGTTGGATGTGCTTCCGGCGACAGAGCGCAAGCCGGTGACCAAGACCGGTGATCGCGTCGAACGGCTGGACAAATCCCAAATCGAGCGACTGATTCAGGAGCTGGCCGGTTCCCTCGCCGAGGACGATCTGGACGCGATCCAGACATTCGAAAAACTGGGCGCCCTGCTCCGCGAAGAGGGGGTCGACGACGAATTGGAAGCGCTCGCCCGCCACGCGGGACAGTACGAATTCGGCCCAGCCTTGGACGCCCTCAGGCTAATCGCCTCCAAACTCTCCATCACCATGGAAAAGTAGCACGACGGGAGCCTCTCCCTGGCCAGGGGAGCTCACCTTCCCCGGGAAGCTCACCTTCCCCCCGGAGCCTCACCCCCAGCCCCTCTCCGTCAAGCGGAGAGGGGAGCCGGAGGGGGAAGAATTCTCGACCATAAATTTTCGCCCCGCTTCGCAAATTCCCATTCCCGTTCCCCCTCTCCACCTGGAGGGTGTTGTAAAAGGGTTGTAATAGGTCAAACAAGGCATGACGCAGCCCGTAGCAGCACGAGTGGTGGCGCGATACAAT
>JANQET010000177.1 GCA_028278265.1 Myxococcota bacterium | reverse complement strand
AAGAAATCTTCGACACTCTTGTATCTGATTTCAGATGCTTTCTTGAGATTTATTAATGATTACTAACCCTTGCAGGACTTTCGATCTGTCGAACTAGATGCTCCCATTTGTTTCCACTGCGAATGACGAAATTTGGACTGATAATGGCGAAACTCTAGCTTAGTGGGCCTGATTTGTCCGAGCTGAACTACACCGAAATGACCTTTGAAAACACCCACGAAGATCTGCAGCTCGGCGGAATGCTGTTCGTACCCGAGGGGGAGGGCCCCTTTCCGACTGCGATCCTCATTCACGGCTCAGGGCCGAGCTGGCGCGACAGCGTTTGGTATCTTTCTGTAGCCCGTCATTTGCAACAGCACGGAATTGCAGTGTTGCTTCCGGATAAGCGGGGATGTGAACAGTCAGAGGGCAAATGGATCGGCGCGAACTTTGACCAGTTGGCGACCGATACCCTGGCGGCAGTTGAGCACGTTAAGCAGCAGAACGTGTTCGCCCATTCGACGATTGGTCTGATCGGCACGAGCCAGGGGGGGTGGATCGCACCGGTCGTCGCCGGCCGGACCGATGAGCTCTCCTTTGTGGTCAGCATGTCCGGCGCCGCCGTGACGACCGCCGAACAGCTGCTTCACGAAGAAATCAACAACATCGCTCCCTACACCTATACCTTCATCGCACGGCTGATTGCGCCGCTGACGACGAACATGATCAAGACGAGGGCCGATGTCCGCGCCTATGTGGGATTTGACCCGGTTCCCCATTGGAAAAAGGTCTCAGTACCGGTTTTCTTCGCCTTTGGCGAAAACGATGAGAACGTACCGGTCGAGAAGAGCCTCGAGCGGATAGAAACCGCCGGTCTGTCAGCCGACAAAGTCGCGGTTTACCCCGACGGCGGACACGGCATCGTCGACCGCCAATCGAACCGGGTGAGTGGACAATTTCTGCAAGACCTGGTGGCGTTTATCAAAGGTAAATAGTTCCCTCCCAAGCTGTCGTGCTGTTTTTCGAAAAACAGAAATAAGTCGTTGGCCGGCGCTGTTGAATGGAAAACCATGGTTCAAAAATGGTGTTTATGACGAGGAGATGAGAATTGCAGACCAATACCAACGATTCACTCGAGCACAGTGTGGTGACCGCCATGGACGGGACCGACGTGGAGTTGTTTCCCTTTTTGCCCTATATTCTGCAGGACATCTGGGAAATTGGTTCGTGCCCCCAGACAATAATTGACTTGGTTCGCCGAAATACAACCCATCACGACACGCTGTCGATGCTCGATTTGGGGTGTGGCAAAGGAGCGGTCTCGATACAGCTGGCAAAGGAGCTCGGCTTGTCCTGCGTCGGAATAGATGCGGTGCCCGAGTTCATCGACGGGGCCAACCGACAAGCCCGGGAATGGAAGGTCCATCACCTGTGTCGATTCGAAGTCGGCGATATTCGAGAAGAGATTCAGTCGATTGGAGAATTTGATATCGTGCTCCTGGGATCCATCGGACCCGTACTGGGTGATCTCTCTTCGACGCTGCAGCTCGTCTCCAGCTGTTTACCCCCCCAGGGCATTGTTGTATTGGACGAGGGCTACATCGAGGACAAGAGCTCATTCAGTCATCCACTGATTCAAAAAGAAAGCGTTGTCAGAGAGCAGATAGAAAACTGCAACATGGAGATCGTAGCGGAGGTTGTCGGCAGTGTCGACGATATCAAAGAATCTGATGAGCAGATCTTCGAGAACCTAAAACAACGATGCGAAGAGCTGATGGAAAAACATCCGGAAAAACGATCCCTGTTTGAACGCTACATCGAGAAACAAGTAGAAGAAAACGACGTACTCGAAACAAAGGTGATCAGTTCCACGATGGTGTTGAGAATCAAACCGTAAAAATTCCCCTTCGACCGCTGGCAGCCCTTCCCATCCGGCCATTCGGGCGAGCATCCACCACACCGCTCATGCATTGTTGAGTCGGTTGGCCAAATTGGTGCAGGTGTAGGTGCCGTTCGGGGCTTCGATGGTGTGGGGATAATTCGGGTTCAGATCAACTGATCGAGGATTTCGACGATGTCTTTGATCGCCAGGTCTTCCTTGCCCTCGGTGATGTTGGAGGCGTCGAGCATGATCGTGCAGTAGGGACAGGCCGTGGCGACCACGTCGGCCTCCTTGGCCATCGCGTCCCTGATCCGGATATCGCCGAAGCGGGCCCCCGGATCGGTTTCGGTCCAGATGCGACCGCCCCCGCCGCCGCAGCAGATGCTCTCCACCTCGAAGCGGGTCATCTCCACCCGTTCGATCCCGGGCATGGCGTCGAGCACCTGGCGGGGCGCTTCGTACACCTCGTTGTGCCGTCCCAAGTAACAGGGATCGTGAAAGATCACCTTCTTGCCCAGATCTTTGTCGATTTTAATTTTGCCCTCTTCGATCAGCGTGGCGAGAAATTGAGTGTAGTGCACCACATCGTACTCGGCGCCCAGCTCGGCATATTCGTGGCGTAGGGTGAACAGGCAGTGGGGAGAGGTGGTGATGATCTTCTTCACCCCGCGGTCGTTGAACAGCTCGATGTTCTTGGCCGCCAGGGTTTGAAAGGTGTCCTCTGCACCGATCTTGCGGATGGATTCGCCGCAGCAGCTCTCCTCCTCGCCGATGATGCCGAAGCTGACCCCCGCCTTTTTGAGTACCGACACCAAGGCTTGGGCTATTTCGGTGCACCGCTGGTCATAGCAGGAGGTGCAGCAGACGTAGAGCAGGTACTCGGTGTCTTCGTCGAATTTGGGCACGTCGATTTCGGCGGTCCAGTTCATCCGCTCTTCCCGCTCCCCCTGCCAGGGATTGCCGTTGTCCCGCAAACTGGCGATCACCCCTCGGTAGACCGGCGGCACCGAGCCGGCCTCAGCGATCATCGCGCGCAGGATGCGCTGGTTGTCGATCACGTTCGAGGTGCGCGGGCAGCGAACCTTGCACAGCCCACAGGTGGTGCAGGCGAAGAGCACGTTGTCCGACTCGTACCCCTCCACGCCCAATTGGGCCATGTGCTGCACTTTGCGCACGTTGAATTCTTCGGAAATCTCCCCCTCGACGAGCCGCCAGGGACAAGAGGCAACGCACAGACCGCATTGCATGCATTTGTAGAGCGTGTCGCCCCCGGTCTGAACAACCAGGTCACCCAGCTCTGGAATCGGTACTTTAGGGTCACTCATCTCGAAGCTCCTTTACTCTTTATAGGGGTTGGGCCCGAGCTCATCGAGCTTCTCAAGGAAGTCGTCGAAAATCTTCGGGAGCTTGTCATAATCGGTGATCGACACCTGCTCGAGGCGCAACCGCTCGGATTCGAGCATCAGGCGGTCGAGGGTGTCCTGTACATTGCCCATCCGGGTGTTGGCCAATTCGCTGCCCTTGATGAAGTGGCACTGGTAGTCGTCCCCGAATTTGCAACCCATCAGCATGATCCCGTCGATGCCGTTGGACAGGGCGTCGGCGACCCAGACGATATTGAACGACCCGAGACAGCGCATCGGAATGATCCGCACAAAGGGATTGAGCTTGAGCCCGTTGTGGGCGGCCATGTCCATTGCCGCGACCGCATCGTTTTCACAGGCAAAGGCGAGCACCCGGGGCTTCTCCTCGAATTCGTCGGGCACAAAGACCGATTTGACCGCCTGGCTGAGCATCTGCACGTTGTAGTTGTCAAAGGTGACGATACGCTCAGGGCAGGCTCCCATGCAGACACCGCAACGGCGACAGCGGGTGGGATTGGGTTTGGGGGTTCCCTTTTCGTCCTCGTCGAGGGCGCCGAAGGGGCACTCCTCGGTGCAGCGTTTGCACTGGGTACAGCGCTGGAGGGCAAAGTCGGGGATCGAGAAGTCGCCGACCCGGGGCAGAGTGGCCTTGCCCTCGGAGATCAAATCGATCGCCTGCACCGCCTTGGTCGCGGCGCCGGTGCCGTCATCGACGCAGGAGGCCAGGTCCATCGGCATGCGCACGGCGCCGGCGGCGTAGATGCCGGTGCGCTGGGTCTCGTAGGGGAAACAGACGAAGTGGGAGTTGGGAAAGCCGTACTCCCGCTCGGGGAGCTCGGGTCCCAGGCGATAGGTGAGGTTCAACACATCCGTGTCCAGGGTGGTGGGTACCATTCCCGTGGCCAGCACCACCATGTCCGCTTCGATGAAGACCTGCTCGTTCATCAGCGTGTCGGTGGCCTCGATGACCGCGCCCTTGTCGCCGTTGGGTTCGATGGATTCAATCTCCCCCTTGATGAACACCGTACCCAGCTGCTGAACCCGTTTGTAAACCTCTTCGTAGTGCCCGGTAGCGCGAATGTCCTTGTAGACGATGTAGGCCGCGGCCTCGGGGTTGTGCTCCTTGACGTAGCTGGCCTGTTTGAGGGAAGCGGCGCAGCACACGTTGGAACAGTAGGGCAGGTGGTCGTCGTCCCGGGAACCGGCGCATTGTACGAAGAGCACCGATTCCACGGACTTGCCGTCAGAGGGGCGTTTGATTTGACCGTCGTTTTCCTTGACCAGTTTTTCAAAGTCGACATTGGTCACCACATCCGGGGATTTGCCGTAGCCCAGGTGCTCCAGTTTGGTCGCGTCGTAGGGTTGCCACCCTGCGGCGAGAACCACAGAGTCGATGAGCGAGTTTATTTTCTCGGCCCCCTGATTGATCGTCACGTCGAACTGGGCCGGCGCCCCCTCGATGCGGCCCACCTCGGCCCCGGTGTAAACGGTAATGTTGTCCTCGGCCCCGACTTGGTCGATCAACCCCGCCACGTCCGGCTCGGGATAGGCCTCGAGGGCCAGGTCCTTGGGGTAGATTTTGTGCAGGTGCTGGGCAAACCCGCCCAGGGTAGCCTCTTTTTCGACGAGCAGCACCTTTTTGCCGACCGAGGCCGCACCGAGGGCTGCGCTCATGCCGGACACACCGCCGCCGATGACCATCACCCGGTTGTTGACCTCCACCGGCTGGGCCTGGGGCAACGAGGCGAACTTCAGCTTGCCCAGGGACATGCGGACCACGTCCTCGCCGAGCATTTGGGTATCTTCGTCGCCCGCTTCGTGGGTCCAGACCACCCCTTCGCGCAGGCTGGCCCGTTCGACGAAGACGTTGGGCAGGGCGGAAAAGGCGGCGGTCTTGTCACGGCCGCTGCAGGCAGCTATTGAGATCGCCTCGAGGGCGTTTGATTCGATTTCACTGTTGATGATCGCCAGACCTTCGTCCTGGCACAGGGCCGGATGGGTTTTGACCACGGCAGGGGATGTTTCGTTCGCCGCTTCGATGAGTTTGTCCACATCGAGGGCGTCGCCGATTGAGCATCCGGTACAGATAAAGCATCCAACTTTTTCAGCCATTTTATCGCCTCCTCCCCCTTAGCTTCGCGTCGCTTTGAGCGATGTCCCGGTGGCGTCCTGAACCGACGCTGCCACGTCCTGAGGTCGCTTGACACATCCCGCAGGGAAGATCGCCGCCTTTTGCGGATCAGCTACCAGGAACCCGAATTCGTCGTAGGTCAGCCCGTCAAAGGGCACCTTGTTGACGGCGGTCTCGGGCACCATACCCGTGGCAAGTACCACCAGATCCACTGCCACACGGGAGATGGAACCGCCCTCTCCATCCTCGCAGAGCACAATCAGGTCGCCGGTCGAGGCGTCCTGTTCGATATTCCCCGGTTTGCCTTTGACGAAATGTATCTTTTCATCATCCTGCAAGCGGCGGTAAAACGATTCGTACCGATTGGCCCGGATATCGATGTAGAACACCCACACCTCTGCGTCCTCGTAGGCCTCGCGCACATAGGTGGCCTGCTTGAGCGAGGCCATGCAACACACCGCCGAACAGTAGGGCAGGTGGTTGTCGTCCCGGGAGCCGGCGCACTGCACAAAGGCCACCCGCTTGGTCTCGCGTCCGTCCGAGGGCCGAACCAGTTTGCCCCCGGTGGGTCCGTTGGTCGCGGCCAGCCGCTCCATCTCCACGTTGGCGATGACGTCCGGGTATTGGTCGTATTTGAGGTAGCTTACCTTGCCGGCATCGTAGGGTGCCCATCCGGTGGCCCAGATGATCGAGCCGACTTTGAGGGTCATCTCCTTGGGTTCCTGCTTGAGATCCACCCCTGGGAGGCTCTCGATGGCGGCCTTGGTCGTCGCGTCGTTCAACGCCGTAGGGTCGACCACCGGAGCGTAGGGAAAGGCCAGCTCATGGGGCACTTGCACCGCTTTTTTGTTGCACATGCCGTAGTTGAACGGGTCCTTCACCGTGGCGTCGAGCTCGGCAAATGGGGTGATCGGATCGCAGAGGTTTTCTTTGACGAACCGGGGGGCTATCTTCACTGTTACCTTATAGTCGCCCGCAGTGCCTTCGATGTGGGTCACTTCGGCCGAAGTCAGCGTGGTGATCCGCGGGTTCTCCTTGATCCGGCGATAGTTGATCTCCAGGCCGCAGTAAGGGGGGCAGAGTTTGGGAAAGTAGTGTCGCATTCCCGAGACCCGGCCGCCCAACGAAGGGGTCTTTTCCAGGAGAAACACCTCCCGGCCCAGCTCCGCGGACTCCACGGCAGCCGTCACCCCGGCCATGCCGCCACCCACGACGAGTACGCTTGAGTGTGAGCTCGTATTCAAAGCAAACCTCCTTTTAATTTGTTGATTTTGTTCATTTTTTTAACCGGGTTGTGCCCATGCTGGTGCGAAATTACTAACTGGTTAGTTATTAAAGGGGATTTCCTGTGAAAAGTCAATCACAAGATTTGCATCCATCTTGTTGGGAGAAATCACTCGATCAGATCCCCACGCCGATGCGGGAACCATCGGTAAACTGGTACATCTGAGGCACCCAAGTCACCTTGAGATCACCGAGCGGGGTTTTGGCCAGGGCCTCGTCTTTGGCTGGGTTGTATGGAATATCACCGGACCACTTGACCGACTTCTTGCGTTTGATGCGCTCGCGAAACGGTATTTTGATCGTCTTGAGCAACTTGCCGGATTTGTCGCGAAACTCCAGTTTGCCCTGGATCACGGCAAGGGATTTTTTGCCCTTGTTCTTGAACTCGAGCTCCAACGAGATGCGATCCCTGGAGCGCTTTTTCTTGTTGCCCTTGATGAATTTCTTCTCTGTCAGCGCGACGGTGCAGACCTCGAGCATCTCTTTGCGCTTCTTCTGAGCCTCGATCGCTTTCTGCTCGTCCTCTTTCATCTTTTCGGCCTGCGCCTTGCGGCCGGCCTCGTCCTTTTCGGCCTTCTCCTTGAGCCACGCCCGCTGCTTTTCCAGCGCCTCCCTGGCGGTGGTCATCGGATAATAGCCGTACCCGCCGGCAGCCTTGGACTCCCTCATCCGTTGGATAAAGTCCATGATGTCCTGTTGTTCATCCGCGGGCAGCTCGGCGATGGCCTGTTGAAAGGCGGCGACCTGGGCTCCGTCCGCTGGATTCTCGGGCAACTTGGTCTCGTAGGGACCCAGGCACCCCACCAGGTTCAGCATCAAGCCCACCACTGCAAAACGAAACAGATTTTTCATCGTTGTTCTCCTCTCGAGGGTCCAATGGTCAACTTTAAGCGATGGCCGGCAGAATACAAGGCTTTGTTCCAACACAAGGCGACGGACAGTACCAACACCTCCGACACATTGTAAATTTCGGATCACGGTGAAAGCCTTTGGTGCCTGCTGCGCGGTGTAGCAAGGGCGTCACATGGAGCGCCGGCAGAAAATAGCTGTATCGTACTAATCTTACAAGCCGTCGCCGGTCTCCCGAAGGAGGGCTGTTTCGCATCACTATTCGAAAAGCAGGGACCGGGACGATGAATCTGGGCGCCCTCGATGAATCGATGTTCGATGGGGTTTGGGCCCTGCGCGTGACCACGCCGTCGGTCGATCCGATCCAAGACCTATCCGGAAATGGATTCGACGCCACCTTGGTTAATGAAGATGGTGTCGAACTCAATTACGAAGAAGGTGGCCTGAGGTTCAACTACGACAACAACGAAAAATACATTCATTTCGATTTGCCACTCCAGGAAGGACAATCCACGAGAGGGGGGATACTAAGCGATCCGGAGCTGTTCAGTGCGCAGGGTATTTGGGGCGATCTGACCATCGCCGCTTGGGTCAAGGTGGATGACCCGGATGTGGCCTCTTGGGGAAACCAATACAGCACCGTCTGTGCGGGTTGCGGGCCCATATACTATTTCGCCTTCAGGGATAAGGATGGAGATACAATTTTAACCAACAGTTCGTTTGATTGCTCAGATGGGGACCATGCGAATCAGGTGTCTTCAGAACCCATGGCGGTTGGCCAGTGGGTACATATTGTTTTCCTATTGGATAGTCGCCAGGAGTACAGATTCTATATCAATGGGGAATTGGTCGAAAATAGTACCGGAATCAACCACAATTTATGCCTAGGACATGAAAAAGAACATTATTCTCTAGGCGCTTTACCATACCACCCCACTCACTCCAGCAGGTTTTTGGGCGTTATGCGGGAAATTAAACTTTGGAACTACAAGTTGACCGAGCAAGAGATCATGGGGGAGTTTTACTCCCCGAGGGGGCTATTGGCCCACTACCGATTGGAGCAAACTCACCTCAATGGGAGTATCTTCGAGGACCTCTCCGGTAATGGAAACTCCGCCATTTTGGTCAGCCCCGATGGGGCAAAGCCGGACTATAAGGAACACGCGCTGAAAATGGACTATGCGGACGGGGAGCAGCACCTCTATCTCGACCTACCGACAGTTCTCGGAAATCCCGAGAGCTACCGCAACAGTTCATCCCTAGGGGCCGCAACGATCAGCGCTTTGGTAAAACCCAACAATGCCGACGAGTTGGACATGCTGCTCAGCGGGCTCGCGCCTTTGGAATACATCAGCTACGGGGACGGTCGATCGTCCACTGAACTGGGTGCCCTGTCGAGTGCGCTCGCCATTGGCGACTGTGACAACCCCGTCCCGGCAGTGTCAGACTACCTGCTTGCGGATGAGTGGACCCACTTGTCCATGGTGCTCGAGGAGGAGCAGGGATATCAGTATTACATCAACGGCGTGGCGCAGGTGTACCAGGATCAGTCGAATCTGCTGTTTTGCAGCCGGCAGGCGGTCCAGCTGGGTCACTACGCCGGTGGGAGTGAGCCGGGTGTCGCTTTTGATGGGTTGATCCGGGATGTGAAAATCTGGGACCGGGCGTTGGGCGGCCATGAGCTCGGCCTGGTGGGCCATTGGAAGCTGACCGAGGAACATGTGATGGAGGTCTGGGATAATGAGCTTCGAATAGAGTTCATCGATTTATCTGGGAACCGGCACAACGCCCGCGTGGCCGCACATCTCGGTGTAGACCGCATCGAAGATCTTATTTTCGAACCCGATCGAGGGGCGCTGCAGTTTAACAGCTACGCCAACGTGATAAACCATATCTTCTTGGAGTTGCCCACCATCAATGGAGGTGTGCCCCGGTTGAAGCATCCATCCTACATCGGCAGGACTGGGAACTACAGCCTCTCGGCGGTGGTCAAGGTAGACGCAGTGGACGAGTGGAATCTGATCTGCACAGGGTGTGGCCCTCAACAGTACACGAGCTTCGGAACTGCTGATGCCCCATGGATTCATGAGGAGATGGGATGTGAAGGCGGCAGTTATAGCAGCGGCGAAGAGAAAGTGCTGGAAGCCAATACCTGGACCCATTTTGTCGTTGTGAAACGGGAGGGTGAACGGGTGGAATTCTATCTCAATGGAGCTATTGCGAATACCGAGGAGAATGACACCATCAAGCTCTGTTATTATAGTGACGATCAGCAGTATGAATACAGGTACGAATCGTATATTGGCCGGTATGATCACGCGCCCATTGGCGAATTCTTTAAACGCGATCCAAGCGGTTTATTGGGACATAATGACGTCTTTGTAAACGGAGCAATCGAACAAGTGAAAATTTGGAACCGGGCGCTCAGCGCGGAGGATGTTGACGCTGAGTTCC
The DNA here is from genome assembly GCA_028278265.1 of Myxococcota bacterium. Classification (GTDB taxonomy): domain Bacteria; phylum Myxococcota_A; class Polyangia; order JAAYKL01; family JAAYKL01; genus JANQET01. The sequence continues at coordinate 20,465 of JANQET010000177.1, read as the reverse complement.
GTGCTTGGAGCGGTGAATAGATCCCCCCTTTTTCATAGCAATCATCCCTACGGCGAGTTTTTTTCGAACATTTGGCGCCAGCAGTGCACTGAACGGGTGACCTACCGGGTAGATGATGCCGCAGGTCCAAGAGGTGCATAGATGGACATATTGACTAGATTGTTGGTGTTGGTGTTTTTGATCGGCCTTGCGACCGGTTGTGACGAAGATGATGTGTGCTCCGGTACGATCGAATTTGCAGATGCCGACCTTGAGGCGGTTGTTCGGCTGAAAATCGGCAAGCCGGACGGAGATATCGATGGGGCGGATCTGCGGGGGGTGACGATGCTCAATGCCAGCAACAATCAGATCACCGATCTCGATGGAATTCAGTGCATGACCGATTTAACGGTGCTCAAGTTGTGGGAAAACGACATCAGCGATGTGAGCCCGTTGGCGCAGATGAATGGATTGACCTCGCTTGAATTGGACGCCAATCGGATTAGCGACATCAGTGACCTCGCCGGCTTGACCAATTTGACCCGTTTGTGGCTCGGCGAAAACCAACTCGCCGATCTCAGTGCGGTGGCCCAGATGACCCGATTGGAAGGTCTCTATCTCTCGTTCAATCGGATCAGCGATCTATCGCCCCTTTCCCAGCTGACCGAACTGACTGAGCTTTGGTTGATGGACAATGAGGTGTCTGATTTGACGCCGTTGAGTTCCCTGGTGCAGCTGTCCGAAGTCCAGCTGTGGGACAACCAGATCACTGATATCAGCCCCCTTGTCGACAACGAGGGCTTGGGCCTCGGAGATATAGTCGATATTGCGAGAACCGACCTCGAGTGTGACGCGCAGGATGCCGATAACATCGAAGCGCTCAAAAACAGGGGCGTGATGGTGTATCACGATTGTTGAAGTACTTCGGGCTAGCCGGGTTCTTTGTAGATCTGTCCGGCTTTCATGACAAATATCACGTTGAGCAGGGTCTTGATATGGGTGTAGGGATTTCCCTCGACGGCGATGATATCGGCCACTTTTCCCGGAGTTATGGAGCCCGCTTGTTTCCAACGGTCCAGCACCAGTGCGGCGTTTTTGGTCGCCGACTGAATCGCCGACTTGGCGGGCATGCCGGCTTGCACCATGTAGACGAACTCCTGGGCGTTTTGACCATGAGGGGAGACGCCGGAATCCGTGCCAAAGGCGATTTTCACTCCCGCTTTGTAGGCCCGGGCGAACGCGTTGAGGGACAAGGGGCCCACCCTCGCCGCCTTGGGGCGCACCTTCTCGGGGAAGAACCCGTCGATCTTCGCCTGGCGCGCCACATGCTGGCCGGCGCTGATCGTGGGGACCAACCAGGTGCGATGTTTTTTCATCAGCGCGATGATCGCCCCATCCAGGTAGGTGCCGTGCTCGATGGTTCGCACACCGGCCCTGATTGCCCGGGCCATGCCCTCCTTGCCGTGGGCATGGGCGGCCACGTGAAAACCGTAGTCCCTCGCCGTGGCGACCACCGCCCGGATTTCCGCTTCGGTGAGCTGGGGGTTGTCCGCGCTCAGCGCCACACTCAACACCCCGCCGGTGGCGGTGATTTTGATCAAATCGGCGCCATCCTTGTAGCGCTGTCGAACCGCCCGACGCGCATCCGCTTCGCTGTTGATCACCCCGTCTGCCGCCGGTTCGGTCTCCCAGATCAACTTGTCGCTGATCCCGTTGGTCGGATCCCCGTGTCCACCGGTGCTGGCCAGAGATTTCAGTGAGGTGAAAATCCGCGGTCCTGTGACCCAACCCTTTTGAATCGCCGTCCTCAACGCGGCAGTAATGTTGTCCGAATCGCCCACGTCCCGAATGGTGGTAAAGCCGGCCATCAGTGTCCTGCGCGCATAGACGGTGGAACGCAGTGAAATTTCTGACGTATTCAGGGTAAACCGCTCTCGATAGCTGGTCTTGCTGAGTTGAGAGGTGATGTGGGTGTGCAGGTCGGTCAGGCCGGGGAGACAGGTTTTGTGCTGGAGATCGATGACCCGGCCGGCAGGACTGGTGGGGCGATTTTTTAGAACAGCTGCAATTCGTCCCCCCTTTACGTGCACCCAACGGGAGGGGAGCAATCGAGCTTTTTCCGTATCGATCAGTTGGCCGCAGTGTAGCCAGAATTCGCCGGCTTCGACCTTTCCCACTCCCACTAGACAGCCAATCAGAATTACAGCGATATGTGCTTTCATACTCGGGCCCCCTTGCGGCAGACGCTTTCCGAGATAGTGCGCATCCGGCCTGCAATGGTCAAGCGGCTACCCAAATGAGTGAGAACAACGTCAGTCGTCTTGACGTACAGTGGAGTTGACGATATTGTTATATATATGGAAAAATTTGGTAACATTGAAATATCCATTCTCTGCTTACTCACTCTGATCTTGGTTCTGGTGTGTGGTTGTGGACGTCTTCGATTTGAAGTGTTGGGCCTTGAACTTGAAGACGATTCCGACGTCGGATCCGATTTGGATACGGATACGGATAGTGACGCGGACATGGACAGCGACGCGGATAGCGACACTGATGCGGACACGGATGCAGACACGGATGCAGACAGTGATTCGGATAGCGATGCAGATGCGGATAGTGACGCGGATACGGACAGTGATACCGATGCAGACACTGATGGGGACAGCGATACGGATTCGGATACGGATACCGATTCTGATTCCGACACGGACACGGACGCCGACGCCGATACAGACGCGGACACCGATACGGATGCTGACACCGATACAGACGCAGACACAGACACGGACACGGACGCGGACACCGATACGGATGCTGACACCGATGCAGACTCAGACACCGATACGGATACAGACAGTGATACCGACGGAGATGTGGTCGCTCCGGTCCCCGGGAACACCGGCGTGCTCACCTCGGGCAATATCGATGAAACCGATTTGGATCTATTCTGGACACGGGCGACCGATGACATCACCCCACAGGGGCTGCTGGAATACAAGATATTGAGATCCGACTCGATGAATATCGACACCGTCGACAATGCGGAAACAAACGGCACGGTGGTGTATGATTGGACGGTCGATATCCCGGATTGCAATGTCGCCGGCTTGGCGCCGTGGACGACCTACTACTTCAATGTCCTCGTGATGGATGAGGCCGGCAACAAGTCGGCGTACAACATGATCAACGCCACCACCATCGATGTCACCCCACCCACGCCGGGCAGCGCCGGGGCGATTACCACCGACAACATCGGACGGTTCTCGTTGGACTTGAACTGGACCAAGGCCACGGACAACACGCCGCAGAACACCCTCGAGTACCGGGTGTACCGCTCTGATACGAACAACATCGATACAGTGGCCAATGCACAGACGAACGGCACCTTGGTGCTGGATTGGACCACAGACATCGCGACTGAAAATGTGTCGGGCCTGCTGGCCGGTACAACCTACTATTTCAATGTTCTGGTGCGGGATCAGGCAGACAATCGATCGGCCCACTCGATGATCAGCGAGACGACTGCGATCCTGGCGCCCGGTGATTTTGTCAGCTCCGCGGTGATCAACTTCGACACCACAGCGACTACCGGCGCGGGCGTGATGGGCGACGTCACCGACTTCCCGGTGCTGATAAAGCTGACCGATCCCGCGATCATCGATGCGGTTCAGCCCGGGGCACCGGATATTCGATTCGTGGACGACGATGATGTGACCTGGTTGGACTATGAGATCGAACGCTGGGATCAGGCGGCCGACCTGGCCGAAGTATGGGTGCTGGTACCGCGGGTCAATGGGGATAGCGACACCGATTACATCACCCTTTACTACGACGATACGGTCAATGGTTCGGTGGCGGACGACCAGGATCCGGAGGCGGTGTTCAGCACCTCCAACGACTTTGCCGGTGTCTGGCACTTGAACCTGAACCAGGCCGATACCACGAGCAACAACAACCACGGTGCCAACTACAACGCCACTGATGCGGAGGGCGCCATCGGCCGTTCGCGGTATTTCAACGGAAGCAACGCCTATATCGAGGTGCCCCATTCCTCCACGCTCAACACAGCGACCTTCACCATCAGCTTTTGGGCGATGATCGAGGGTCCCGGTGATTCCGGGAGCACAGACGAGGTGATCGGAAACCGAGATTGGGGAGCCACGGATACCGGGTATCACGCCGGCGCCGGCAATCTGTCCGATTCGGATTGGACCTTTGGGATCAATGACGCCGGGTCCGCTTTTTGGATTGTGCGACTCGATCCCTCCGCCTTGGACGTGTGGTACCATTTCACTGCCATCTACGACGGCGTTGACGCCAAGACCTACGGCAATGGCGCCTACAAGGAAACGCGAACCACCGGGTTCATCGCCAACACCACGGAGCCGTTCCGTATCGGCGCGTCTACTGACGGGGCACCCAATGACTTTTTCGAGGGGAGGGTCGACGAGGTCCGCGTTTCCTCAATAGCCCGCGACCCGGATTGGATTAAACTCTGCCATGAAAACCAGAAGGCCGGTCAAACGCTGGTCACGGTAATCCCGTAACCTTAATCCCCATCCGCCTCAGTATCCGTGTCCGGCTCGGGTGCATCGCAGTAGGGTTCTCCGCTGGCCTCGTCGACTTCGCAGGTGCCGTCTTCGATATTTGCGCAGTCTTCCCAGGGGCGCCAATACCCCATCCGACACAGCTCGATTACATCGTCATCACAGCGATACGTCTCGTCATCCGCGGCGTCGCATTCCTCTTCGTCGTGGTCGTTCTCGGCTGATTCCCACTGCTCCTCGAGACAGCTGAATTGGCCGAATGCCATCATCAGCGCGGCGAGACATATGGGGACAATGAGAGTTGATCTGTTGTTTCTTTTATGGCGTGTCATTTTCAAACTCCTTTTTCTCGTTGACCGGGCGACCATTAGAATTGGTATCCGATCTTGGCGTAGACGTAGCGACCCATGAAGTCATAGGTGTTGGCGTTGGAGTTCGCATCTCCTGCCGGGATGTAGGGGGGGGTAGCGTCCAACACATTGTCCATTCCGACGATGAAATCGAGCCCCTTCCACATGATCAGACCGGAGAGATCCCAATAGGCCATCGCTTTGAGATCGTGGGTTGGTAAATCGTCGCTGGGATCATCCGGGGTCGTTCCGTCCCAACCGAACACCTCCACCGGCCCGATGTAGCGGACCCGATTGGAGAGTTTCCAGAGCCCGGTGCCCAGGGTCAAGTCCGTCCTGAAACGGAACTTGGCCAACGCGCCGTTGTAATTGCTCATCGAGGCGATCGTTCCCAGTCGATCCTCGGTGGTGTCGGCGGCAATGTTCTTCTCCTCGAGCTGCAGCAGAACGTTGCCATGGAAATTGAAATTCGCGCGAAATTGCGGGGTAATCGGCAAGAGGTAGTTGAACGTGAAATCCAACCCCTTGGTCTCGATCTCGGCAATGTTGCGCAAGGTGGCGTTGATGCCCGAGATGTCGTGGGAGGCCCCGCGGGCGGAGATGTACTGACAGTATTCGTGGCTCTTGTCTTCACTGTAGTAGCATTTGTTGGTGATCGTCTGGGAATCCAGATTCGTGATCGCGTTGTCCACGCTGATTTTGTAAAAGTCAAAAGTGGCCGAGAGGGTGCCGGCGGATTTGGGGATGAATGTGGGGGTGATCACGGTGCCGATGTTCAACTGCGCCGACGTTTCAGCGGTGAGATCCGGATTGGATCCCACGTTGGTCCGAATTTGGGTTCCCGCTTGCGTCCAGTTCTCCGGGACACCGTCGTCCTGGCAGTTCTCCCGAAGGTTGGAGTCGTCGGAGCTCTCCCAACCCACGCAGGGGTCGGCCACGATTTGGTAGGAGTCCCTCGAACCGCCGTAGAGGTTGGCGATACTCGGGGCACGGAAGGCGGTGGAGTAGATGCCGCGGAATCTGATGTCCGGTAGCGGGCCGTAGGCCAGTCCGGCGCGGTAGGTGAACTCGCTGCCGAAGGTGTTGTAGTTGGAGAACCGTCCGGCCAGGTCGACGGTCAGCTCGTCGGCACCGGGGAGCCCTTTTAAAATCGGAATCGAGAATTCGACGAACGCCTCTTGCACGTTGTAGTCACCGCCGGTGAACTCGAAGATGTTCCCCGCGGAGTCTCCGCCGGTGATCCGCGAGTCGGGCAGGGTGTAGCCCCGTTCCCAGCGGAAGTCCCCACCGACCACACCAGTTAAGAATCCGCCGGGAAGCTCGGCGAGTTTCCCCTGAACCGACATGCCAGTTTGGGCCATATCCCACATGGATTGGCTCATCGAGCGGAACCGGACGAATTCTGCCACGTCGTCCTGCATGTTTCCCGCGCCAAAGAGATTGGCCACTCCTGGGCACAAGGCGTTGGCTGCGCAGAGATCGGGATCCAGCGCGATGCGCAGGTTTCTCAGATTGACGGCGTTGTGAATGACGGCGGAGTTGAACATCTTGCTGTAGTTGACGTACACGTCCCAGGAGAAGCGGTGGCCGATTTCGCCCTCGATTCCAGTGATCACGCGAAACGTCTTCATGCTGTTTTCGTATTGGCGTCGGCCGATTTCGGCCATTCGCCGGCTCATCCAGAAGGTGCCGTTGTCGTCGGCAGTGGCCATCTCGGCCAGCTCATCGGGGACAAACGGATTGGTAATCGGGATGGGCAACCGGCCCGGGATGATCGCGGTGCCGCCACCGATGGGCTGCGGTGCCAACTGGTTCAAGCTGTGGCGAAAGGTGAACTCCCCCTCGGCATAGGCCTTGACGAACTCCGATAGTTCATAGGTACCCAAGGCAGTCACTGAAACCCGATTCAGTCTTCCGATCAACCACTGATCTAAACCGTAGCTGTACCGGTCGCCATAGGGGTTGTCATCTTCCATGCCGTTGTCAAAGGGGGCATAGTCGCCGTCCGGTTTGAAATGCTGAGGTCCGAAAGAACCGCCGTAGGAGTAGAGGGTGCCCCCCGGCGTATAACTGCTGTTGTACAGGGTTTGCGGTTGGTCGTAGTCGATTTCACCGTCCCCGTCCACATCATCGTAGTACTCGGCGACGACCGGCGGCTCGGCCCAGTCCCTGTCTTTCTGCCAGATCTCGTTTCGCCGATAGTAGGTCAGGTTGACCACGGCGTTGCCGTCATCAAAATTTCCACCCAGCGTCGAAGAGATGGTCAGGTTCTCTCCATCCCCATAGGTGGTAATGCCGCCGTGAAGGTCGACGCGGAATCCCTCGTAGTCTTCTTTGAGGACGATGTTGACCACACCGGCCACCGCATCGGATCCGTAGACCGCCGAAGCCCCGTCGAGCAACACTTCGATTCGTTCGACCATGTGAATCGGCACGTTGTTCAGATCGACCCCACCGCCAAAGGCGCCGATGATCCGCCGCCCATTGAGCAACACCAGGGTCCTGCCGGCGCCCAGGTTGCGTAAGTCGACCCGCGCCAGTCCCCCGCCGCCGTTATTGTTCTGTTTGCTGACCCCTTGGAGCGTCAAGGAAGGGAGCTGTCGCAACAGCTCGTCCGCTGTCCCCACGCCGGAGAGGCGGATGTCCTCCGAATTGACAACGGTAATGTTGGCGTATGAATCGAGGTTGTTTCGACCGATTCGGCTACCGGTGACGACAATCTCTTCAATACTGTTGTCTTCAGCGGAATCCGCCTCAGTAGAGGCCTCGACCTCATCTTCAGCCGGGTCGGTGGTTTCGAGTCCTTCCTCAACGGCGTCCTGTGCTGAGACAGCGGTGGTAAATGCGAGCAGAGCACTTGCCATTCCGGCAATCAACCCGCAGCGTTTTCTGTAGAATGGACGAAAATCGATTTGCATCATCGAGACCCCTTTCTAATGACGTACCTTATCTAATGCCGGTAACCCGTTTCGCGGGTTACCCAATCCTCGCCCAGGGGATTGGTGTGACGAGCCGGTGAAAAGCTTTCGTAAAAATTTTCATCACAGTGAAAGGGGGAGGGCAGACGGAGGTGTCTGGTCGGTGTTTCAACCGCGATCGGCGGCTATTTGGCGCGGATGAGTTTGGTCAGGGGGTAGCGGCTATTCGGTGTCGGTTTCCGTGTCCGTGTCGGGGGGCGGGGGAGCGTAGCAGTACAGGTCTCCGCTGTTTTCGTCGGTTTCACAGGTACCGCCTGGGATGTTGGCACAATCTTCCCACGGACGCCAATAACCGGCCCGGCAGAGCTCGATTACTTCGCCGTTGCAGCGCCACGTCTCATCAAACGTTGCGTCGCAGGGGACCTCCGTGTGCGTAATCTCCGGCTCTTCCCACTGTTCTTCCAAGCACCCCACGGTCCAGATCGCCGTCAGCACGATGAGACCGAGGAAAGCGACTTTATATGTTTTTTTCATTTTACTTTTCGTTAACATTTCTCCAACTCCTTCCTCCCCTTGGTAGGGGTACCACTTTTAGAATTGGTATCCAATCTTGCCATAGATGTAGCGTCCCATGAAATCATAGGTATTGGCGTTCGTGTTCGCGTCACCTCCGGCATACCAGGGAGGATCGGAATCCAGGACATTGTCGGCACCGACGATGAAATCGAGCCCCTTCCAAGTGATGAGGCCGGAAACATCCCAGTAGGTCATTGCGTCCAAATCGTGTGTCGGCGTGTCGTCGCTGGGATCATCGGGGGTCTCAGCATCCCAACCGAAGAGCTCCACTCCGGAGATGTAGCGGATGCGATTGGACAGTTTCCACAGGGAGGTGCCCAACGTCAAATCGGTTTTGAAACGGAACTTGGCCAGGGCGCCGTCATAGTTACTCATCGAAGCGACGGTTCCCAACCGGTCCTCGGTGGTGTTGGCGGCAGTGTTGTGCTCTTTGAGCTCGAGCAGGATGTTCCCCTGGAAGTTCAAGTTGGCCCGGAACTGAGGTGTAATCGGCAGGCCGTAGTTGAGGGTGAAGTCGATACCCTTGGTCTCCATCTCGGCGATGTTTCTCGACAGCGCGGTCAGGCCGGAGATGTCGTGAGACGCACCGCGGGCGCTGACATACTGGCAGTACTCGTGGCTCAGGTTGGGGCTGTAGTAGCACTTGTTGACGATCGTCTGGGAGTCGAGACTCGAAATGGCGTTGTCCACTTTGATCTGGTAGAAGTCGAACGTTATCGCCAACGAACCCGCGGTCTTCGGAATGAAGGTCGGGGTGATCACGGTACCGATGTTGAACTGGGTGGAGGACTCAGCGTCGAGGTCCGGATTGGAGCCCACGTTGGTCCTGATTTGGGTACCGCCCTGGGTCCAGCCCTCGGGCACGCCTTCAGCCTGGCAGTTGGCCCGCAGGTTGGGATCAGAAGCTGTTTCCCATCCGGCGCAGGGATCGGACGCGATCTGGTAAGAGTCAGCCGAGCCACCGTAGAGGTCGCTGATGCTCGGTGCGCGGAACGCCGTGGAGTAAACACCGCGGAATTTGATGTCGCGGAGGGGACCCCAGGCCAAACCGGCGCGATAGGTGAACTTGCTGCCGAAGGTGTTGTAGTTGGAGATTCGTCCGGCCAAGTCGATGGTCAGCTCTTCAGCACCCACCATACCTTTGAGAATCGGAATCGAGAACTCGGCGAACGCCTCTTGAACGTTGTAGTCGCCGCCGGTGTATTCGTAGATGTTTCCGGCCGAGTCACCGCCGGTCACGCGGGAATCGGGCAGGGAGTAGCCCCGCTCCCAACGGAAGTCACCACCGATAACACCGGTGAGATAGCCGCCGGGAAGCTCGACGAGCTTGCCCTGCAAGGAGAGTCCGGTCTGGGCCATATCCCACATGGACTGATCCTGCTCGCGGAACCTGACGTAGGCCGCGACGTCGTCCTGCATGTTGCCCTCACCAAACAGGTTGGCGATACCGGGGCAAAGTGGGTCGGCAGCACAGGCCTCGGGATTGAGGACCGTTCTCAAGTTCTTGAGGTTCACCGAGTTGTGGGTCACACCGCTGTTGAACATCTTGGAGTAGTTGACGAACAGATCCCAGGAGAACCGGTGACCGATTTCGCCCTTGATGCCGGTGATGACGCGGAAGGTCTTCATCACGTTCTCATACTGCCGTCGGCCCACCTCTTTCATTCGGCGGGTCATCCAGAAGTAGCCACCGTCGTCCGGGGTCGCCTGCGAGGCGAGGCCGTCGGGCAGGTAGGGATTGGTGACCGGCATGGGGAGCGCGCCGGGGAGGATCGCTGTGCCCATACCGATCGGCTGGGGAGCCAACTGGTTGAAGGCGGTGCGGAAGGTGAACTCCCCTTCGGCGTATGCTTGGACGAATTCCGAGAGCTCGTAGTTACCCAGAGCGGTGACAGAAACCCGGTCCAGCTGGCCGATCAGGTACTGATCCAAACCGTAGTTGTAGCGATTGCCATAGGGATCCTCATCCGTCATACCGTTGCTGAACGGAGAATAGGATCCGTCCGGATTGAAGTACTGGGATCCAAACGAGCCGCCGTATGAGAACAGCCGACCGCCGGGGGTGTAGCCGCTACCATACATAACGACGGGAGAATCATAATCAATGACATCATCTCCATCGACATCATCATAAAACTCCCACACCGCCACCGGAGAGGACCAGTCGCGATCCTTCTGCCAGATCTCGTTGCGGGTGTAGTAGGTCAAGTTGAGCACGGCGTTGCCGTTATCGAAGTTTCCACCGAGGGTGGTGGAGATCGTCATGTTCTCCCCGTCACCGTGGGTGGTGATACCGCCGCCGATGTCGACGCGGAATCCCTCGAAGTCATCCTTGAGCACGATGTTGACCACACCGGCGACCGCGTCGGAGCCGTAGACAGCCGAAGCGCCGTCCAGCAACACCTCGATGCGCTCGATCATGTGCACCGGGACGTTGTTCAGGTCGACCCCGCCGCCGTAGGCGCCGATGATCCGTCGCCCGTTGAGCAGCACAAGGGTTCTGCCGGTACCGAGGTTCCGCAGATCGACCCGGGCCAGACCGCCACCACCGTTGTTGTTCTGCTTGTTGACACCCTGCAGCGTCAGCGAGGGCAGGGTCCGCAGCAGCTCATCCGCCGTGCCGACACCCGACAGCGTGATGTCTTCCGAGCTGACGACGGTAATGTTGGCGTATGAATCGAGGTTGTTTCTACCGATACGACTACCGGTAACAACAATTTCCTCGATGTCGTCGCCGCCCTCGGCTGCAGCCGCGTCGTCCGTCGCCTCAGGTGCTGCTTCGGCATCACCTTCCGCCAACAGCCCGGCGGCCGCATCGTCGAGAGACAGCGAACCACCGACTTCGGCTCCGGCTTCTGCCGATGCTTCAGCCGGCGCTTCGGCAGGTGCTTCGGCCGGCGCTTCGGGTTGTTCCTCAGCCGGTGCTGTCGCAGGAGCTTCTCCCTCAGCAGGGACATCTTGCGCCGAGACGCTGGCCGCAAAAACCAGTAAGCTCAACACAGTGCCAGTAAGTAACCAGATACGTTTCCTGAAATTTCGATGAATTTCAAATTGCATCACCAAGACCCCTTTCTTTTTGCATGTCTGCAATCCGAACAACCAGTTTTCATGAGTCACCAAAGAAATATAAAATCTAAGCTGTACAAGCGTCGTTTTTAATGTTCCCGGGTTATACGCAACACAGAAGTAAATGTCACCAAAATTTAGCGTTAAATTTTCAACAACTGTTCGCGCTGTTTTTTTCGATATTTATGCTGAGTGGGGCAACCAGTGTGAGCTGTCTTCAATGACTTCTATTATAAGGGGGAAGAGAGGGGCAAGCGGTCGGTCACATTGCGGCAAAAGAGGAATGGGAACTCGCTGGCCGGAGACGAACCCTTAACCGCAGTCTCAACGGAGTTGGCACAAAATGACACAGCCGACGTTTTGATAACATTTTGTAATTAAAGATGAATATTAGTGTTTAAGATGATCGGCACGATGTTTGCCGTCGGCTGGAAGCCTTGCTGGGCAGCTGTTCCTGGCGCCACAAAGTTGCCGTTGACACCCGTTTCGTGATTAATGGTATCCGTAGTTTCATCGACAACATGGAGCCCCATGATGGATTTGACTAAGCCATACACGTTCGATCGAATTGTGCGCATCTCATTCGGCGCAGCGTTGATCGGTGCGCTGGTCTGGTTGCTGGATTATCTCAGTGATGTTCTCGTTCCCTTTGCCGTCGCCTTTCTGGCGGCGTACCTGCTCAATCCCCTGGTGGTGTGGGTGCAGAAAAAGGTTCCCAGTCGTCCCCTGGCAGTGTTTATCAGCTTGGGCGCGGTGATTGTGATTTTCGTGGGTCTGCTGATGCTCGTCGTGCCGCTAGTTTCCTCGGAGATCGCCCGTGCGGGAAGGCTGTTTTCAGATCTGCTCTCCAACTCCGAGCTCGCCCGCCAGGCGGCGCAAAAACTGCCTCCTGATCTTTACGAAGCCTTTCGCGAGCTACTCCAGCAGGAGCGGGTGCGGGAATTCCTCTACTCGTCGGACGCGGTCTCCCTGGCCAAGACAGTGACGCAAAAGGCGCTCCCCGGTGTGTGGGGACTGGTCACCGGTACCGCATCCTTGATCAGCGGATTGTTCGGTTTGAGCGTGGTGGTACTTTATATTGTGTTTCTGTTATTTGATTACCAAGTCATTAAACAGGGCTGGAAGGATCTGCTACCAGCCCCGTATCGCCAGCCCGTGCTGGAATTCATCGAATCGTTCAACAAAGCGATGAGCCGATATTTCCGCGCCCAGGCGTTGGTCGCGTTGATCGTCGGGGTGCTGTTCGCGATCGGGTTTTCGTTGATTGGGCTGCCGCTGGGGATCTTGCTCGGATTGTTTATCGGCCTGCTCAACATGGTGCCCTACCTGCAGATCATCGGACTGATTCCGGCGATCGGCTTCGGCGCAATTCACGCCTTGGACACCGGCAGTAGCATCTGGTGGCAGCTGGGGCTGGTCGGTGTGGTCTTCGGCGTTGTGCAGCTGATCCAGGACGCCCTGCTCGTACCGCGCATCATGGGCAAGGTAATGGGGTTGAGGCCGGCGATCATCCTGCTGTCCCTCTCCATTTGGGGCAAGCTGCTGGGCCTGCTCGGGCTGTTGATCGCGCTGCCGATGACCTGCCTGTTGCTCGCCTATTATCAGCGGTTGTTGAACACACAAACCGAGACGGGCCAGACCCCCGAACCACAACCGTAAAATGAATCATCGCAAAGGACCACCTTGGAGGGGTTTTTTCTCGATGCGTGTTGACGCGAGTTTAATTATCGATATTAAATACGTTTTTTATAGTAAGTAATCTGACGACTATCTTTGAGGAGGAACACGATGCGCAAGCAGCCCCAGGCCGAGCCCTACGAGATTTACATTCAGGTTTTTGGTAAACTGATCGGTGGCATGAAAATGTCCAACAACGATTTTGGCGTCTCTACTGCGAAAGGCCTCAATCCCTTTGACAAGAAGGGAAAGCTGGCCGTGGCGATGGCTGCTCAGGATGTCAAAAACGAAACCTCGATTAAATCAGAAGCTGAGTTCACCAAGGAGTTCGATCGGCTTCTGGGATAACCATTTGGGGCGTTGTGCCTGCTGCTGCCCCGCAAGCTGACAGGCCCGGTGCGTGGGACACGTCCGGTGAAAACCTCTTCCCCGGCGTCGTACACGGTGGCGGACGGATTGTTGTTTGTCACTACACAGTTTCCTTGGCCAAGCTCAGACGTTCAGGAGCATCACTGATGAGGGTTTCGAAGATGTTCAGCAATAGTGTCGCAGGTTTGATACTCGCAATTTCGCTCGCCGGTTGCGGCGCTTCGCCCCAAAACGTGCCCCAGCTTCCCCGGGGATGCAGCGCGCTGACCGAGACCGCCGATCAGGTGTGGAACGCCGAAGTGCGCAAGGAGCTCAACATCCCGGTCAAGATCATCGAGCGGGTGTTCGAGGCATCACAGGCCGAGCAGATCATCAACCAGCTGAATCAGTTCACCACACAATGGATGACCCTGTATCAGGCGACCTGTGATGCTCCTTCTGAGGATCAACCCGACGCCCCCGCCTCCACCGAAGTCCCATTATCCGCGGAGTGCTTGAAGACCACCCTGGAGCAACAGCGGCAAATCGTAACGGCAATCCGACAAAACGCCTCGAGCGGTATCGAAGCGCAAGTCGGCCGAATGCAGACCGATCTCGATGGGTGTGGCACTCGTTGAACGAACGAACAGAATAGCGACTGAGGTCTACTCCCCAGCGGAATCGGTGTCACTGTCCGAGTCCGCATCCCCGCCGGTAGAGTTATCGTTGTCGTCGTTGTCGTCGTCGTCATCATCTCCGGAATAGCAGAGCTCCTCCTTGAGGTCGCAGTGCCATTCCGGCGGGCAGTCGGTATCGCCCTCACACGCCATCTTGCCTTCGGGAGGCTCGATCTCGCCGCACCCCCAGGGGCAAAACAGGATCAATGCGCCGATGATGATAAATCGTCGGGCCATCAAAACGACCCCCCCATGCCGGCAAAGGACGGCCCGATGAGCACCGATACTTGGATACCGGCGTCCAATTCGAGTGATTCGCTGTTTCGACGCCGCTTGCGCAGCCAGAACGCCACCACACCGGCAGCGGCGAACACCCCGCAGGCGACGAACCCCACCGTGGCGCCGGTCTGGTACCCCTCTGCCGCGTCCTTGTCCGCCAAGAATTGGGAATAACTGCCGGCGTTCTGGGCATCGGACTTGGCCGACGCGCTCAACCCCTGGGCAATGATACCCAACACGAGGGAGGCCCCACCCAAGCCGAAGGCGGACCAACCGGCAATCGTCAAGAACCGTTCGCGCAGGAGGAACGGACCCTCTTCGTCGACAGGTTCCTCCTCCAATTGGAGAGACTCCGGCGGCGGCTCGGTGTCCGCGATTTGCGCCGGTGGTTCGGCGGGAGGTTCTTCCACCGGGGGCGGTGCGTCGGGATCGATCATGCGCCGCAGCTCGGCAGCGAGCTTGGCGATCTCCGGCGTGGTCGGGCGGTCCTCCTTTTTCTCGATGTAGGTTTCCATCAATCCCGCTGCCCACTCTTTCTCGCGATCGTCGAGGTGGCTGATCACCTGGGCGATGTTGAGCACCGTGTTTTCGTGCTCGGCCACCCACAGGGAACACAAGAAGCGTTTGATCGCCCGATCAAAACGCCCTTGGGAAAACGCGTGCTCCGCCTTGGTGAATAACCGACCGGCCAACTTTTGCGCCCGCGCTTCGCTGGCCGGGGTCTTGGGACACCGCAGCCGAGGTTTCTTGGCCATGACAGCAGGGGCGATCAGCAGAGCCACGACCAGGCACAGTAATGATCGTTTCAGCATATCAGTTCCCAAATGGATTCGAAGCAAGGCTGTCGGTGGAGACATTAACCTTGTTCCGCTGTTTCTTCGGTTTGTCTCTTCGCTTGCGCCTTCGTCTCTTCAGTTTCTTCTTTTTCGGGGCTTTTCGCGGCGTCGGGTCGTGCCCGATTTTGCGCGAATTTTTGTATTTTTGCGGCATCGAGACCCACAGTTCGATATCCCGCTTCGGCACGACTCGCTTGGTAAAGGAGCGGTAGCCCTCGGCTCGAATTGCAATTCTGATCGCGCGCTTCGAGCGCTTGACGGTCAGCGGCAGTTCCACCTCTTTCTTGTTGACGTAGACCTGGGCGTTGGAGGGCATCCCTCTGAAGGTGATTGCCACGGTTTTCGACCGGACCGGCTGATCGGCGTTTGGCGCCGGATCGACAACTTGCTTGGGTCGAACCGGTGGTTCAGCGGGTTGGGGTTCGGGCGGGTTGGCGGTCTCGGTCCGGGAGGGGAGCTCGTTCGGCGGAGTCGCTTCGACCGGGGGTTCCTTGGCCTGGGCCTTGGGTATCATGCTGCCCACGGCCAGGTCCTGGCGCTGGACCGGCTCCAGATCGTCGCTGCCGATGGCCGAAACGATGATCACTGCGACGATGACGACAAGGCTCACCCCCCCACCGAGCATCAAGGCCAATTTGCGGTTGCGGGTGAGTCCGGTGGTCAGCTGGCCAATTTTCTTCTGGGTGTTCAACCGCAGCAACCGGGTGGTCTGGCTGACGCGCTCCATGTTCAAGTTGGAGACGCGCCTCGACCAAAAACCGGCCACCTGGTGTTTGATTTTCGACAATTGCGCTGTGGCGCCACCCGCGGAGAGCTCCTCTGTGGGAGAACGGCGCACTATTCCACGCGCGAAACCACCGATCCCCGTGGCTGCTCGGCGCAGGTGCAACCAGACAAAGGTCAAACCGGCGAGCACCGCCGCGACGCCGGCTTTGGCCAGAGGAACTAACTTCTGTGTCACACCGACGATCTGTTGGGAGAGTCGCTGGGCGAACGAGGGGCCTGTCGAGGCCACCGGGTCGATATCGTCAGCTACGTTGATGTCATCAACTAAATCGATGAGCAGATCATCGTCGTCGAGGTTCTCGGTGATATCGCCCTTGGGGATCTCTGACCTCACCCCGGTAAACGGCAATGACGCGGGAGTGATTTCCCGTTTGTGCACACTGATCTCGTTGTCTTTGCGAACAGGACTGGTTTTCTGTTCGACGATGACCGTGGGACCCTCCTCGTATGCGGCCGACTCCGCGGACAAATTTCCGTTGAGCGGGGAAGCACCGGGAGTGGATTCGTTTTTGGGTTCCGCATAGGACAAGGTCTGATCGACGCGCCGCTTGCCCTGCTGGCGGGGCTCGATCGCCACGGCTGCCGCCTCGACGGCCGGTGTGGAAATCGGGTCGTCGATGGAATCGAAACTCGGCAGGTTCAGCGGGGGGGCCTCCTGACGGCCCGGCGGTGGAGGCGGTGCCTGGGGCATTGGTGGGGCGTCCTTGTGGCCCATCGCCTCCGGCCGGGGCAGGGTCTTGCCCCCCTTGCCCCCTGCCTTGGTGGCGTCGCGACCGGACTTGTCGGGGGGAGCGAGCTGGACCTGGGGGTAGGCAGCGGTCTTTTTTATTTTCGATTTGTCCGCCTGAACCGCTCCTCCGCTGCCTTTGATCGGTGTGCCGATTTTTGGGGGGCCCGCTGCTGTATTGGCCAACTCGTTGACCCCGGCGTTTTCCACTTTCGGCAACGGGGTGCTCTTTGCCGGGGGCTTCTGCCGGAGGGCCGCCTTTGGCCCGCGGGTTTTGGCCCCCAGTTGATCGCCCAATGTTTTCAACGCAGCGCTCATCTCCCTGGCGCTGCCGAACCTTCGCTCGGGATTCTTGTGCAACGTCTTTTTGAGAATGGCGGTCAACGCTGCCGGGAAAATCAATGAGGTGCGGGGCAGATGCAGATCTTTGAGCAGAATCTTTCCGGTAATTTCGTTGTGGGTCTCGCCGTCGAACGGATAGCGCCCCAAGACCATCTTGAACAGCATCACACCGGCGGCCCAAAAATCGGCTCGTGCGTCGATCACCCCTTCGCCGAGGATCTGTTCGGGAGACTGAAAATGGGGATCAGCCGTGGTATCGGCCTGACTCCGAATCCCCAAGTTGATCAGATTCAGCTGGGGGTCCCGGTGATCTTCGTCGGTGAGAAAGAGACTCGCCAAGTTGAGGTTGCCCACCATCGGGTGCTCTCGGTGAACCCGCTCGAGCACGGACATCAGCTGTGTCACCGCAGTGACCGCCAATTGGGTCGGCAGAGTGCGACGGTTCTCCATCAACTGTGCGGCGCAGACGCCGGTCGGCGCGGCCATGATCACGGCGATCGTGCCTTCCTGATCCTTGACCATCTTCTTGAACGCGCAAATGTGGGGGTCCTTGATTTTCGCCATCGCGCCGGAGACCAGGTCGTATTCCGGGTTGAGAATCTTGACCGCTAGCTCGGTCTCACCCTCTTTGGCCTTGGTGCGGTACAGCACGCCGGCAAAGTCCCGGCTGATTTCGCCGATCAGTTGATATCGCTTGTGTATCGCCGAATTCAACAGCTCCGGAGGCAGCTGTGAGCCCGGATCACCGCTTGAATCTTGAGTTTGAGGTACTGTTTTCAGCCTATTGTCCATCTTTGCCAACCGAAGCGACCGCTCATTTTCCCGAGTCAGGCAATGATCTATTCAAGGAATGTATCGGTAATACCAGAATATTCTTTAATTTTACACCGATATCCGAATTGAATACAATATCGACCACACGAAATTCGCATGTTTTTTGTTTTCCAGCTACTATAAATGGCAAAACCGAAACAGTAAACGGGACTTTTTCGTCAAAATCATGTAAGATCAGTTAATGGTTGTGCTTTTTGTCTATTTGGCTGGTTGAGTTAGGACATCGATGGGCGACTATCAGGTTAAGGGCAGTACAGTACAGTCAAAATTCGATTATGTCGAAGCCAACTTTGGCGAACGCGCCAAAGAGCGAATGATAGAGACGTTTAACAAAAAATATCCCGACTCCCTTTTTCCCATCCTGAACAACCTGTGGTACGCTTTCGAGCTATACGTCGAAACCCTCGAATATATTGCAGATGTGCACTATGACGGGGAGATGAGTAAGCTCGAGGCGGTGGGCGCATCGTCGGCCAAAGCGGCATTGAGCACCATTTATCGGTCATTTATGCATAGTCAGGATTATCTAAGGTTTTTGAAAAGAATCTCCCAATTGCACCACATGTTCTATAACAAGGGCAAAATGGAGATTAAGATCCACGATAACAAACACGGCTGTGAAATCATCCACACAGAAAAACCCCGATTTGCCGAGCCCGATCTCTACGTAGCTTCCGGGTTTTATCAAGAGACCGCGCGGCTTCACAAACTGCTCAACGTCCAGTGCCAGTACCGGCTGATCTCAGAAGGGGTGGCCTTCACCCTCACGTGGGATTGACCGGTTTACCCCTCCCCGAAGCGCAAACAGTACCAGCATATAATGATTTCAGTTCTCTGAATTCCCCTTAAATATTTCTCATCTTCGCCGCTTTCCTCATCGTGAAATCGATTTCGGGGGGAAACATCAACCAGCTCCGGCAAAGAACGGTGAAGGGCACTCGTTCACTTCGCGCCTCAGGAGAACAAGGCACATGAAAGAAAAGATCGGGCTTTTCATTTGTCGCTGTGGCGAGAACATCGCCGGGGTGGTCGACGTCGACGAGCTGGCCCAACGGTTGCGACAGGACGCTGAAGTCGCCTTCGTGGCGGAACATGCGTTGTTGTGTGCTCCGGACGGTAAGGCGTTTCTGGCTGAGCAGGTCAAGGAGAGCGGAGCGACCCATGTCGTTATCGCCGCCTGCTCCCCCAAGGACCACGAAGCGGAGTTTCAACGGGTGGTCGAAGGGGCCGGAATGAACAAATTCCTGCTGCAGATGGCCAATATCAGGGAGCACTGCACCTGGGTCACCCGCAACGCTGACGCGGCCTTCGATAAATCGTTGGCCATGATCAAAGCTGCGGTGCGCCGCGTCCGCCTTCATGAACTGCTCGAGGAGAAGGAGGTGGATTGCAATCCGGATGTGTTGGTGATCGGCGGTGGAATCGCGGGGATCGAAGCCGCTCTGCTCGCCGCCGAGGCCGGGCGTCAGGTGACGCTGGTGGACACGGATCCCTCGGTTGGCGGGATGGCGCCGTTGATCGAGGAAGTGGCGCCCAACATGGAGTGTGCTCCCTGTATGTTGTCCCCACGGCTCGACGAGCTGAACGAGAGCGAGCAGATCACCCTGTTGACCAACACCGACGTGACCGAGATTCTCGGCTACCTGGGCAACTTCGAGGTGACCGTCGAGAAGAGGGCCCGCCTGGTCGACGAGGAGACCTGCATCGGCTGTGACGAGTGCATCAATGCCTGTCCGGTTTCGGTCCCAGATGAGCGGCAGTTCGGGTTGGGAGACCGCAAGGCGATTCACGTTCCCTATCCCGGATGCGTGCCCAATTGCGCGGTCATCGATCGGACCGCCTGCCTCCGGTTCAACGGAGAGGAGTGCACCGCATGCGCCGAAGCTTGTCCGATGGAGTCCTTGCTCTTCGAGCAGGCCGATGAAAAACAGAAGATCTCCGCCGGGGCAATCATCCTTGCTACCGGGCACGGGGTGTACGGATCGGCACCGGACAATTCCTTTCAGTGGAAGTCGATCCGGGGCGTCTACATCATGACCCAATTCGAACGTCTGACGAGCAATTTCGGCCCGACCGGGGGCAAGGTGCTCAAAGCCGACGGCACCCCGCCCAGGCACATCGCGGTGGTGCACTGCGTCGGGCGGCAGGAGCTGGGCTACTGCAGCGGCGTGTGCTGCCAGACAGCGATGAAGGTTGGTCTGTTGGCCGGTGATCATGATGGGGAAGGGGACGACAAAACGCCGGCACCCCGGGTGACCCATCTGCACACGGATCTGCTCGTCGCCGGCTGGTTGGGACAGTCCCTCTATCAGCGCACCGTCAACCATGGTTCCGCGTTCGTTCACATCAAAGGACCCGAGACGGTAAAAATCGAGCAGTCCGGGGAGGAGATGGTGCTGCAGTACCGGCATGTCGACGGGACAGCGCAAACCCTCGCGGCGGACATGGTGGTCCTGGCGACCGGGCTGGTACCGTCAGCCGGTACCCGCAAGATGGCCGGGATGCTCGAGCTGACCCAGGACG
>JANQET010000176.1 GCA_028278265.1 Myxococcota bacterium | reverse complement strand
AGCCGAAGTGCTTCGCGGGCAATCGCCTGCTCGACGAACAACTCCTCTGCCGAGTCGGGAATAGTGGTCGGCCGAATCGTCTTGTTCATCACCTGGTTGCGAATGGCCGAGGCCGAGGCCGCAAAAGGCAACCAGCGACTCAGCGCTTCGACGCCGCTCTCGGCGAGTACATTGGCCGCCGAGTAACTCAGTCCTAAATTGGCGCTGACCGTTCGGGTGAACCGGCCCTCGACGACTGAAAAAATGTCGGTTGTGGCCCCGCCGATATCCACGCACAACAGGTTGATCCCTCGGCGGGTGGCCTCGCTCTGCAGAATCTTGCCCACTGCCGAAGGGGTCGGCATCACCGGCGCGTCAGCCCATTCCACCAGGTGCCCGAACCCGGGGGCCTGCCGCATGACGTGCTCCAAAAACAGATCATGAATTCGCTCCCGTGTCGGGGTGAGGTGTTCCACGTCGATCGTCGGGCGGACGTTGTCCACTGTGCGCAGCTCACATTTCTCATCGATCGCTGCGGAAATTTTATCGGCCAGTTCCCGGTTGCCCGCATAGACCACCGGCAACTTGAACCGCTTGCCGAACCGGGGCTTGGGATCGGCCACGGCGAGCAGCTCGGCCAGCTCGATCACCGGCAGCTCAGCGCCACCGTCGACCCCGCCGGCGAGCAGTACCATGTCCGGTCGGAGCCGGCGCAGGCGATCGATTTGTTGATGGGCGGGCAGGTCGTCATCGTAGGCCACCACATCGGCGACAATCGCACCGGCCCCCAGCGCAGCGCGCTCTGCCGATTCGGCGCTGATCCGTCGAACCATCCCCATGACCAGCATCTGCAACCCACCGCCGGCCGAGGAGGTGGAGAGGTAGAGATCGACACCACCCGAGCCAGAATCAGTTCGGCGAATCGCTCCGTTGTCGTCCACCCACTGTCGCCCGCTGGCTTCGCCGAGCGCCTGCAGGGCGTGGGTCACGCCGATGGTCACATCTTCGAAGGGGGCCTCGACCGTGGTGGGGGCCTCTCCCCGACCGGTTTGGCGAAACACCCCGTCGACCTTTTCGATCAAAATGGCCTTGGTGGTCGTGGAACCGCAATCGGTGATCACGATGGTCGAGACATCGGCCGGCTTCTGCGGTTGTGGGTTCATCGGGCGGCGAGCTCTTCGATGCGCCGTATAAGCCTATCGATGGTCCGACGATCTTCGAGTGCCTGGGCCACCTGGGCAAAATCGTTCCCTGCGCCGGCTGCCTCGAGCACCGGCCATACGGCCCACATCGCCTGACTGGTCATAAAGTTGAGCGGGCGAATCGACTCCAAAAAGACGATCGCCATCGTCTCCAACCCCCGATCGACAACGCCCTGGGCCAGCCGTTCCAAGGCTTGGGGCAGGGGCGAATCGTCAACCGGATTTTCCGGTCCAACGGCAAAAGCGTGCTTTATTTTGGCGATGAATTCACCCATTTTGATCGGTCAAGCTTGTGTCAATTCGAGGGGAAAGGTCAAATTCTCGGCCACGATATTGTCAGCGACGACAATTCGGCATAGAACCGGGTCGTGTCTACAACTCGTACCGATCGGGTGAGCCTAACCCCCTTGACCAGCTACAATTCGCGGGCTGTGGACTCGGCCCTGGCCGAGCTGATCGCCCCCTTGGGCGGGATCGACGGTTTCGTCGGTTCGGCCGCGGAAGTCGTGCTCAAGCCCAATTTTCTCTCACCGGCCACCCCGGATCGAGCCACTTGCACCCACCCGGAGATCTTGCGAGGGGTCGCCCGGCTCGTGCGCTCTTCCACTGGAGCGAGCCGAGTGATCGCCACTGACAGCCCGGGAGTGGGCACGGCAAAGCGCTGCGCCAAAAAATTGGGACTCGGTGAAAACGAACCCTTCGCAGTCGAAAACATCGACGACGGTGTCGAGGTGTCCGGCGACCAGGCCGAAAAATTTCACCACCTCATGCTCAGCCAAGTGCTGCGCGATGCTCAGGTGTTGATCAACTTGCCCAAGGCCAAGACCCACGCCCAGATGGTGATCACCGCAGCGGTGAAGAACACCTTTGGTGCGGTGATCGGGTATGAAAAGGCCCAATGGCATTTTCGCACCGGCCGGGATCCCCTGGCCTTTGCTCGGTTGATCGTGCAGATCCACGAGCTGGTCAAACCGAAGCTGAACATCCTCGACGCGGTGATCGGCATGGAGGGCAACGGACCCGGTTCGGGAACCCCGCGCCCCGCCGGTTTCCTCGCCGCCTCGACCAACGCCTACGCCCTCGATGCGGTGCTCTGCCAAATCTGGGGCATTCATCCGCAAAACGTGTTCACCCTGGCCGTGGCCCAAGAGCTCGGGTTGCTCCCGCCGTTGCAGCAAATCGAAATCGTCGGTGCGCCGATTGAAACATTTAAACCGCACCCCCCATGGGAGCTCGCCCGACCGATGCCCCTGCGCAACATGGGCACACCGAATTGGATGATCCCCCTGCTCGATCGGGTGATGTCCCTGCGTCCTCAGATCCAAAAAGAAAAATGCAATACCTGTGGTCAATGCGCCAAATCCTGTGCGGCCCAGGCAATCACCATGCCCGACGCTTCATCGAAAACCGGTGACGACAAGGTGCCGCTCATCGACACCAAGACCAAGTGCATCTCCTGTTTCTGCTGCCAAGAGGTCTGCCCCGAAGGGGCCATCACGGTTCGTGCAGGCTTGGCCGCGCGGTTGTTCGGGCTGGGCCGCACGCGAAACTAAGATTCTTGCACGAATGCAGTCCTTGTTTATGAGCAGACGCTCGGGATGTTGAATTTGTGAGATGAAGCAACCGGCAGAATGGATAATTTGCCGTGGGAAATTCGAGAAACTTGTTATTCGCTAAAGTGCGAGCTCTTTGATGAAAAAGGCCAGCTTCGAGGCATAGGCTTTCAGGCGTTCGTCGTTCGTACCGTAGCCGCCGTGACTGGCCCAGCGGGCCGTGTGCAGTAGGATCGGCCGGTCGGCCAGCTGGTGAAGTTGGAGCTGGGCCGCGTACTTGAAGCTGTGGGACGGCACGACCCGGTCGTCAAACTCGCCGGTCATCACCAGTGTCGAGGGATAGGCCCTCAATTCGATATTGTGGTACGGCGAAATCGTCAATTGGTTGCGATACTCATCGGCCAGGTCGCGATCGCCGTAATCGTCCATCCACCACTTACCGCCGGTGAACAGTGAAAAACGCGTCAGATCCATCACGCCCACTTGGGGGATCGCCACGCGAAACAGTTGGGGGTAGAGATTGATCACCGCTGCGACCAGCAAGCCGCCGTTCGATCCGCCGCTGGCGGCGAGACGGTGTGGACTGGTGAAATCCCGATCAATCAGGTGTTGGGCCGCTGCCGCGAAATCCTCGAACACATTTATTTTATGGTGCCCCATTCCGGCCCGGTGCCATTGTTCACCGTATTCAAATCCACCGGGCAGGGTAACGACGGCGAGCACACCGCCCCGCCGGTACCACGGCAAATAGGTCTTGCTGAAATGGGGCAGGAGATTGACACCGAAACCGCCGTACCCGTAGAGCATTACCGGTGTGTCGGGGTTTAGCGGAACTTCCGGTCGTTTGATGATCCAGATGGGCACCTCTTGACCATTGTGGGCGGTGTAGAAGGTGCGGAACGACTCCAGCTCAAACGGCGGTGGCTCGGCTTGGGCAATCTGGGTCAATGTGTGCTGGGTCGCATCGTAGAGATACATGTAGTAGGCCCGGGTATAGGTCGTCAGATAGAGCAGCAGCGAATCACCGCTCTGGAACAGATAGGCCCACCCTTCTTGGGGAATATCGATCGGTGTCACGGTGCCTGTGGGTTCGTCGACATGCACCAATCTCGAGGCCGAATCCTCGACAAAGCTGATGTAGATGCTGTCCCCGATTTTCAATGCGTTGTCCATGGCCAACTCCATCTGGGGAACCACCTGAGTCATCGACCCGTCATTCATATCGATTTTCACGAGCTCGCCGAGGGGGGCGTCGTTGTAGCGCTGCGCGTAGACAAATTCCCCTTCGCTCCCCACGACGTAAAACGGACCCGCCGCATCCTCCACCACCGGTTTGACCTCACCGGTCTGAATGTCGAACCACCCCAGGTCGACTTCATCGAGGGTCCAGTGCGCCAGTACCCATCCCGCCTCTGTGGGATACAAACCCAACGACACATCGGCGCGAGGGGCTTCGTAGATCAGGGTATCGGCGGCCTGAGAGGTGCCCAGACGGTGGCGCAGGATCGCGTCGGTCGTATGACCCATCCGGCCATCGCGGTTGGTGAGATAGAGGAAAGACTGTTCGTCTTCGTCCCACCACACCTCAGGCCAGATGGTCATCAACACCTCGTCGAGCCGATTGCCGGTGTCGGTATCGATGATTTCCAAGCGCACCAAGTCCGAACCCGAATCGCTAACCGTCTGGACGACATATCGCCCACTGGCCGAGGAAACGGCCGCATTGAGCAGGGGGTGTTGCACTGGGAATCCGGGGCTGTGCCGCCGAATGAACCGATCTTTCAATTGGCGCTGTTGGGTCTGCTGCAAGATTTGTTGAACGCGGCCGGATGACTTGCGGGAAATCTGGAGCAGATCGGCCAGCTCCTGCTGCAATTCGTCGAACAGCGGTCCGCGGAGGTACTGGCTGGTCGCAGCGTTTTCCGCCTTGATCCACGGATCCAGTTCCATGTCGTGGGGGTTCTCCATCCAGCGGTACGGAT
This sequence comes from Myxococcota bacterium, assembly GCA_028278265.1. Taxonomy (GTDB): domain Bacteria; phylum Myxococcota_A; class Polyangia; order JAAYKL01; family JAAYKL01; genus JANQET01. The sequence goes on along the minus strand of JANQET010000176.1, from coordinate 1,086 downwards.
CCCGCGTCACCACACCGAAACGGCGCTCGAACAGTTGCTCTCGCCGGGGATGGGCGCAGCCCTTGGTGTCCCCTTCGATCTCAGCTGGGAGACGCAGACACATCGGTTGCGGATCGTCGGAACCGGTGTTTGCCTGCTCGGCTGATCCCCTGACGATCAGTGGGCTTTCTGTCAAGTGCTCTGTGCAGCCCAGCGCCAGGACAATCACCACCATCATCGAATAAGTGAGTCGAACCGTGTACATAATATACCTCCAAAATAGTATTGACCGACCGGCCGCGACCTCTGTTTTCAATCGTCAATCCCCGTCGGTTGCAGCCGTGCAAAAAGATGGCCGTGATTCTTCAGCCACCTATCGGTCTAACGAGAAGCGCCCAGATTTCGGACCAATTTTTATGGTTAAAACTGCACAAGGACGTCCAGGTTTTAGGTGGTCAAGTCATTAAGTACTCAGAGACACCTGGACACCTTTGTGACAAAGGAGTGATCTATATAGTCCCCGCTATGTCCGCTATCGGTATTATTGTGATCACCGAGATCGGGGGGTGCCCTTTTTGAACTTATTCGGCCGGCCGATTGTCGAATACGTAGCTACATTCATCGACAACAACAGGCGTGACGGTAATCACTTGGCCGATCGCGTCGTCTTGGCGTTTCATCATTAGGTTGAGTTCATCGCCAGGCTGAAGACCGTTGGCCGGTAGGTTCAGGCGCCAGATACCGCCATTGTAGCCATAAGGATTGAATTGGATTACCTGATAGGTGGGGACGTAGCAGTCTTTTTCGATACCGCGGCACAGATAGATCCAATCGGGATAAGGATAAATATCATCCCAATTGATCGACCAGAGCTGAATGATCTGACCGTCGTGGTAAAGGGTGGCGCCGTATTGGCAATCTGGTGCTTCGGGGGACGTAACAACTAGTATCCCGTCCCCAAAATTTCTTCATGTGAATCGGCAAAACATTATAACCTAATCCTGGCTGTATTGAACCCATTAACGGTGAGCGAAATTTGCCAAAAATCTTTGACATTAACATTTTGTACGATTACTGTGCACCTTGACACAGGTTCAATGCACAGGA
>JANQET010000172.1 GCA_028278265.1 Myxococcota bacterium | reverse complement strand
TTCTTGCCCGGGGTTCGGTCCACTGTACGGATGATCACCGATCCCGCTTTGTCCGGCAGGGGCTTGATGGATTTGGATCCAGCTCTGGAAAGGCGCTTCGGGGCGGCGGCACGCTTGGTCCGCTTGCTGGTGGGCTCGGCCACGGGTTGTTTGTTTTTGGCCGGCGTGGGCTCTTTTATCGGTGTTTTGCGGTTCTCTACAGCGCCGTCGGCCCGGGTCACCGGTGGAGAGACAGCCGGTTCGGTGGTCAGTTTTCCCTGGAATCCGGGCCAGTAGAACACCCCTCCGATTAGCAATGCCACCCCAATCGCCGCGGCAATGGCGATCTTTCGGCGTCGTGGGCCGTGCACCGCCTTGATCAACGTGTCGGTGATTTCGATTTGGCCGTCATCGGAATGGTGGCAGGATTTGAGCGCCTGAGCCAACTCGGCCGGTGAGGCGTACCGCTTTTCCGGATTCCGGGCAATCGCCCGCATGCAGATTCGGTTCAGCCTGCCGAACACATGTCCGTTGATCTTGCTCAACTCCCTGGGCTTGAAATCCCGATCCACCGCCCGGGCCAGGATGGTGCTGGCCGTGGTGGAGTGAAACGGCGTAGCGCCGGCCATCGCCTCGTAAAGGATGATCCCCAGAGAGTAGACATCAGAGCGCACACCCGAATCCTCCCCGCGAATCCGCTCGGGAGAGATGTATTCCACTGTGCCGCAGATACCATCCGGCCGGGTCAATTTGAGATCCTCGGCGTCCACCTGCTTGGCCACACCGAAGTCGAGAATCTTGGGCACCACCCGGGGGGGCTCGAAGCTCTCGTCGTAGTGCAAAAAGATATTGGACGGCTTGAGGTCCCGGTGTACCACCTGATGACGGTGCGCCTGCTCGAGGCCAACGCACACCTGCACCATGTAGTGGAGCAACTCGTTGATGTAGTAAATGTCTTTTTGTTCCAACGGGGTGCGGTTCATCCAGTCATTGAGGGACTCCCCCCTGAGCAACTCCATCACCAAAAAGCGATGACCTTCGGCCGACACTCCGGCGTCAATCACCCGCGCGATGTTGGGGTGCTTGAGCTTGGCCTGAATTTTGGCTTCGGCCAAGAATCGCTGAACCGCCACATCGGAATCAGATTTAAAGCGGTACAGCACCTTGACCGCCCGTCGTTCCTCCAGGGTAAGATGCTCGGCCTCGAACACCTGGCCCATGCCCCCCTGGCCGATCTCGTTGATCAGTTTGAAGCGGTTGTCCAGCACTTCGCCCGGTGCCAATGCCGCGGTTTTGGCGGCGTGACCGGCAGCGCCGAGATGGGTTGACTTGTGCTCCTGTTCGGCCATCGCGGAAGGTCCCTTGGTTGAGAACGCCTCTAACATTCTAACTATTTCGAAACTATACGCCAAATAAAGTCAAAAGCATTGCTTGGTGGACTTGTTTGTCCTCCTGGTGCATAAGCCTAGTGTGAACACGCCCCAGACCAAGTCCGATTCACCTCCCACCGGCGCCCGGCTCCTGGCCCTGCTCGTTTCCCTGCTCATCGCCGGCGCGATTCTGCTACAGCTGGGTTGGGCTGTAAGGGACGGATTGAGCTGGAAGGTGAGCAGTGAGCGCCGTGTGCTCGATCTGTCGTACGAGGCAAACGACTTATCCAAGGCAAAGGTGGTTGGGGATTTTGCGCTCACCGATCGGTTCGGCAAGACCGTCAATCTGCAACAGTTCGCTGGTGTCGACATCCTAATCGTCAATATCTGGTCCTCGGCCTGTCCCCCCTGCATTGAGGAAATGCCCTCTCTCGAAGAGCTGGATCGGCAGTTGAGCCGCTCGTCCCGTGCCGCGCTACTCACCATTACCACGGACGCCGGCTGGACCGATGTGGCCCACATCTTTCCCCGGGGGACCGATTTACGCATCCTCTTTGACCCGAACCAGTCGGTGACCAAGGACGTTTTCGGAACCACCCTCTATCCGGAGACCTTCATTCTGGATGCCTCCCGTCGCGTGCGAGCCCGGTTCGACGGCCGGCGGCAGTGGCATTCCCCGTTGTTCCTCGACTATCTCTCCACACTGGAATAGACGCAGGACAGTGGCATTCCCCGTTGTTCCTCGACTATCTCTCCACACTGGAGTAGGGCAGAAAAGTTGCTCCGGATCGGCAGAGGTAGTACATTGCCCTACATGGAGGTGCCGACGATGTCCAAATTGATTCGAATAATCGTGGCGTCGTGTGGGGTGTTGCTGATGAGCGCGGTGGCCACGGCCAAAACCGATCGGGAACTGACCTACACGACGGATCAGTTGTGGAATACGGCGATCCGCTTTTTTCGCGTGGACATGAGCTTTCCCATCTCTGAGAAAGACAAAACCGCGGGGTACGTGCTGTTCAAGTATCACGACGGTGCCAAACCCTGTTCCGCCTCATTCGAGTTGGTGCCGATCACCCGGGACGGATTTCACTCCACACGACTCCAATTGAACATCGCCAGCATGCCCCGTTACGTGGAGGCCGTGCTGATGGACAAACTGCTGCGCAAACTTCGCGAGGAATACGGTGAGCAGCCCAGACCGAGAAAAGTACAGCCACCGCCGTCAGAACAGACAAACGACACGCCAACGAATGGCACTGCCGACGAAGAGCCAGCTGAACTTCAAGATCTTTCCACTAGCCAGGAGGACGATTAAATGGTCGAAAGAACCCTATCGATGATCAAACCCAATGTGATTACTGCAGGCAACATGGGGCAGGTCATTGCCCGTTTCGAAAAAGAGGAGTTGCGCATCGCCGCGTTGAAGATGATGTGGCTCTCCAAGCGGGACGCTGAAGCGTTCTATGCCGAACACAAGGGCAAGCCGTTCTTCGAGGAGTTGGTCACGTTCATGTCATCGGCACCGATGTGCGCCCTGGTCCTCGAAGGGGAAAAGGCGATCGAGCGCAACCGTGAAATCATGGGCAACACCAATCCCCAAAAAGCGGCCCCGGGCACCCTGCGCGCCCTCTATGCCAAAGACATGACCCAAAACGCGGTCCACGGCTCCGACTCCCCGGTGAGTGCCGCCCGAGAGATATCCTTTTTCTTTTCCGAAAAAGAGATCTGTTAGCACTCCTCGCCGAGCTGTTTCAGCTTCCGCTCCAGCTCCACGACCCGGTTGTCCGCTTCGATCAGTCGCTCCCCGAGCGCCTTGGCAAAGAGCCCCAGCCAGAAACTCATCCCCAAATCATCTCTGAAATTCTGCTGGGTGATTTCCATCACCGTCACCTTGTCCACCGCCTCCACACTGGCGGCCCGTGGTCGTTTGGTGAACACGGCGAGCTCGCCGAACACATCCCCCACACCCAGGTTTTCCAAAACGACCTTTTTGCCGTCGATTTTGCGAAACACCTGGCAGCGGCCCACGGTGATCACGTATGCGTCCCGGCCGCGCCGCCCCTCCTCGACGATTAGATCGCCCGGTTCGAACACCCGGCGAGCGAACTGCCAACCGCTCTGGAGAAACTGCTCCACGTCCTGTTTGAGGTCTGCGACGCAGGAGTAGCGCTTTGACGGTTCCCGGTTCAACGCTTTCATCGCGATACCGCACAACCGCTCCGGCAGATCGCAGTCCACCATCTCCTGCGGCGGGTAAACATCCCCGAGCAAGGCCCGGCTGACGATCGCCTTGGTCGACTCCTCGACGTAGGGGGGCAGGTGGGTCAACACCTCGTACAGAATCGCGCCGAGCCCAAAGACATCGGTGCGCTCATCGATTGCCTCGACCTTGCCCTGGGCCTGTTCCGGTGCCATGTAGAGGATGGTCGCGTTGACGATGCCCTCCTCCTCGCTCAGCTGAAATCGCCGGCGATCGGCGAGCACGGACATCTCCCGATCTTTTTTGGACGGCCGCCACCACTGCTTGAGCCGGGCCAATCCCCAGTCCATCAGGTACACCTCGCCGAACTCGCCGACCATGATGTTGTCCGGCTTGAGATCCCGATGGATCACGCCCCGGCTGTGGGCAAAGGCGACCGCATCACAAACCTTGAGAAATATCTGCAACTGCTCGAAGAGCTGTTTTTCGCTGCGCTCCCGATAGTCGACCTGAGCCAAGACGTCAGAGAAGGTCTTTCCGCGTACCATCTTCATCGTGAAAAAGAGCCGGCCCTGGTCGTCCAGGCTCAACTCGTGCACCGGGACGATATTGGGGTGATCCAGTTGGGCGGTGATTTGCGCCTCCTCGATGAAGTGGCCGCACGCCTCTTCGTCATGCGCCTTTTCCGGGGCGATCGATTTTCGCGCCAACTTTTTGAGCAGGTTGGCGTCAAATATCTCCTCGACCACACTCATCCCGCCGCGACCGATGTGATTGCCCAATAGCAGCCGTTTCGACGTCTGTGTCTGCGGCATGCAGGGCTCCACGCGCACGTTGGTCTCGCGGTCGAGCTCGGTGGGCCAGTGTTTGATGCTGCGAATGCGCGAAATGGGGATTCGAGCCTTGGATTTGGTCATGACCATGCTCCGGGCAATGGGTTACACCCCCAACGTAACCGATTTGACGGTGTTGCCCAGCATTTATCTCAATTCAGGGAGAATATTGGACAGATGTTTATTAAAAGTGAATTTTTATAGTCAATTAGCCATTGATCCGGGTGACCAGCATTTTGCCGCCGATCTTCCCCATGATGCCCTCGCAAATCACACAGACGAGATAGAGGGTGAAGACAGCCCAAAGTACAGGGCCTTGAAGGCGGGAAATCCAGACGATGAAAAACAGCGCCAGGGTCAGCACAATGAGCAGAATGCCCAGTGCGATCTTGATCTTGAGATATGGAGTGAGCAGTTTCTTGAAGCGGTTTTTTCCGTCCACTATGCCGAGAACGAAGGCGCCCAACACGGTTGCCGGTAAAAGGAAGGTGAGCACTTTGACCGTGGTCAGCAGATCGGCGCGAACGGCCTCGCCGGCGAACAGTGCTGCAATGATCAGCAACGGGACGATCGCAGTGAAGGCCTGGGGAAAATGAACCGCGATCGGATGCAGGTAGAGATCCATGATCTGTTTTCTGCGTTTGGAGACTTTCTCTTTATAGGGCTCGAAAACAGTGCGTTTCAGCCCGCAGGCCGGGCATTTGTCCTTCAGTTTGGACTCGGCGATCACCAATCCACAAGCCTTGCAGCGCGTCAGGGTTTCGTTTTTGGCAGTCATCAGGCACAACCTCCTCGGCAGCGGGCTATTTGTACCGGTTTAACGCTCGCCGCTCAAGGGAACAAGATTCAGTTTTCAGACATTGCCTTTTTTCGTAATCCGGCAATACTCTCGGTGGCGGAGGATGAATGATGGCAAAGTGGATTTGTACGGTCTGCAACTATGTTCATGAAGGAGAGGGGCCGCCGGATGTGTGTCCGGTGTGCGGCGTGGGACCGGAAAAATTTGTGCGGGCCAAGGACGAGGCGGCAAAATCTCCGGATGGCGATTCGCCTGAGCCGGAAACCCTTGAGCAGGTCAGAGATGCAGCTCGGGAACAGCTGCTGGGCATCTGTGGTGTGTACCCGGCCTGCGACGGCCAGCCGGACCGATTGTGTCAGCGGGAAGCCTACGGCGCACCGATCGGATTGGGCGGCGCGGGCTCCGGGGCCAGTTTTGCGGCGAATTACACCGCCCTGGCCTCCCTGAAACTGAAGACACGACTGGTGGGGGACCATTTTGATCCCGATACCAAGAGCCGGTTTTGCGGGTTGGAGTTGGCGATGCCGATCATGGGTTCTTCAACTGCCGGACCTTCCAAGTATACCGACGGCATGTCCGAAGAGGCGTTCTGCCGCGCCACCATCGCGGGCTGCCGGTCGGTCGGATCCCTCAGTTGGCGCGGCGACACCTATTTCTACACCGAGGAGGAACACCCGGCCCTCGACGCTCTGGAGGCCGAAGGGGGAGCTGGTGTGCCGATTTTCAAGCCCCGAGCTCAGGATGTGTTGAAACGACTGATTGAGCGGGCTGAAAAGATGGGGTGTCCGGCGGTGGGGGTCGATCTGGACGGTTGCGGATCGACGATCATGGCCCGCCACGGACAGCCGGTGTACCGCAAAACCACAGCCGAGCTGCGCGAGCTGGTTGCCGCCACATCACTCCCCTTTGTCGCCAAAGGGATCATGGCCGTCGAGGATGCCGAGGCCTGTGTGGAGGCCGGGGCCAAAGTGATCGCTGTCTCCAACCACGGGGGACGCGTCTTGGACAGCACCCCCGGTGTGGCTCAGGTGTTGCCGGAAATCGTCGAAGCGATTGGCGAGCGGGCAGTGATCACTGCGGACGGAGGCGTGCGCACGGGGTATGATGTGCTCAAAATGCTGGCCTTGGGAGCAGACGCAGTGCTCGTCGGTAGGGATTTGATCCGCGCGGCGATTGGTGGCCGGGAAAAGGGGGTGGCGCTCCAGATGACCCAGTTGAGAAAAGGGCTCTCCCGGGGAATGCTGATGACCGGTGTGCCCACCTTGAACGAGTTGGACCGGCGGGTTCTGGTTTAGCGCACCAAATCTCCGTACAGAGTTTCGATGGTCCGCAAGGTATTCGCGGGATCGTAGAGGTGCTGAGCGGCGACACGGCCATTCATTGACAATCGTCGCCGTAGACCCGCATCGGTTGTCAATCGGGTGAGCGCCTGAGACACTTGCGCGGGTTGTCCCATGTCGATCGCCCACACATCTCGACCCGGAACCAAGCCGTCGACCAGGGCGCGGTGCATCAACACCGCTCGCGACTTCCCCAAGGCATTGATCAATTTGATCGGCACCCCCCCGGCCGCTTGTCGGGGAACGAGGGCGATGTCAGCCGATTGCAGCTCAGACATAGCCTGCGCGACCGATCCGTGGGGTACTGTCCGGGTGAACGAACCGAGTCCCCGGCTGTCCAGTTCCCGATCAAATCCGGTCGTCTCCGAATCGGTGACAATCCTCACGCGCAGAGAAGCGCGGGTCTGGTGATCCAATTGTCCGAGCCCGTCGAGCAGGCTGTCGAGTCCCTGATAGGCATCCAAATTACCACAGTATACCGCTGTGACACTGCCGTTTACCTCTGCGGGAGAGGTAGGGTTTGTCAGCGGAAGGTCAATCGGTGGGCGGGCGACAACGATCTTTTCCGGGGCAACACCCCGGCGCATGAGCTGTTTCCGCTGGTTCGGACCAATCGCCACCACCCGGTCGGCCAGCCGGGGCAGCCACTGATCACCCAATCGACCCAACCGGTTCGCCGCCGTGCGCAAATGGGGAGAGAGGTAACCGGCCAGCTCGGGCTCCATCAGCGAGTGACAATGGAACACCAGGCGATGAGCGCGCAATGGATCGGCCGACCACCCGGCCAACAGGGCTTCGTAGTGATGGGCGTGCACCACCGCAGGCCTGAGCGAGACGGTGAGTCGGCGCACGGCGACCATCAGCCGGCCGTCGAGCAACAGTTTACGCCATGACCAACCGGACCGCTCCACTGTGAAGGGGGGGAAGTCGGTCAGCCGATGCACGGTGAAGGGTTCGTCGGCCGGGTATCGACGATGAGCGTAGCACAGCAGGTGAACGTCGTGTCCTGCCCGGCTCAGTAGGCGGCAGATCTGTCCGACCAGGGCCTGGGTGCCTTGGTAGGTCGGGTAGGGGCCGGCGTAAACGTGGAGCAGTCTCACAGGGGAAGTCTCTGATCCTCGACAGGGCGCTGGTGGTCGCTCGGTTCGGACTCGGTCTGATCGGTTGCCGTGCGCCGGGCGACAATGTACCGCGGGCGTCGCTTGACCTCCACATGAATGCGACCCACATACTCTCCGAGCATTCCTATGAGCAGGAATTGGATGCCCAGCAAGAACGAAATCAGCAGGATGGTCGAGGCGTAGCCGGGTTGGGGATGTTCCCAGAAAAAGTGGCGAATGCCCACGTACGCGCCGTAGCCCAAGGAGAGCAGGGTCATCAGCATTCCCAGATAGGTGGCCAGGCGCAGCGGGAAGGTTGAAAACGACGTGATCCCGCGCATGGCAAAGGCGATCATCACCCGCGTGGAATACTTGGTTTTACCGGCAGTGCGCAGACCGGCGGCATAGGGCATTCGCGCTTGTTTGAACCCGACCCACGCCGCCACCCCCCGCAGGAAAAAGTCGGTCTCGGGCATGGAGAGCAGGATATCGACCACCTGACGATCGAGCAGTTTGAAATCGAGCATCCCCGGATCCATCGGGATGCGGGACAGAAAACTGAACACCCGGTAGAACTGGCGCGAGGTGGTGCGCTTGAACCAGGAAATCTGCGGGTGATCCCGGCGCACCCCGTGGACCACTTGAAAGCCGCTCTCCCACAGGCGAATCATCTGGCGGATCGCTTCCGGTGGCTGCTCCAGATCCGCGTCGATGGTCACCACGGCTTGTCCGGCCGCCTCTTCCAGACCGGCGAGCAGGGCTGATTGCTGACCGAAATTGCGCGTCAGGTGGACCCCCCGAACCCGGGAATCTTCTTCGCAGAGCTCGGCAATGACGTCGGCGGTGCGGTCGGTCGATCCATCGTCGACGATGATCAATTCGAACGGATAGCCGGTCTGGCCCAGCGCCCGGTCGACAGAACGGTGGAGCTCGGCGAGACATCCCTCTTCATTGTGTGCGGGAACGACGATTGAGATCAGCGGTTTGCCCATCGTCTCACTCCTCCAGGTAGCCCAGACGCCGCAACCGGTCGGCGACCACCTGCTCCTCAGCCGCAGTGTACGGCATCTTGGGGGCGCTTGGATAGGGCCCATTGTCAGCGGGCGCGTTCCTTCCGTGTTCCGGCATCCACTCGGGTCGATGGCCGTCGAACCAGGGCGCCGGCGACCGTTCCGCCAGGGTGGTGATGATTGGCGCGACATCGACGATGGCTGCCTCGACGACCCGGCCCTGCTCAACGTCCGGTCCGTTCACGATCAGAATTCCCCGCGAGGTGTGGCACCCGGGCAGGGAGCGCCCCTTGCGCCCCAACAGTTCTGCGCGGTCCAGACGCCTGACCGTCGCACCGGGTCGTCCGCTCGAGGGAAGGCAGACCGGGGTATAGCCACCCGGTCGATGGAGCTCGAGGAACAGGTCGGGCAGGCGGTGTTCCCATTTGCCCCGGTAGACCGCCTCCCGCGGAATGACGCGGTTGATCAGCGGGGTGCCGTCCGGAGCGACCACTTCTCCTGCTGCCGCGCAGATCTGTTCGATGACCGTTGCACGGTCATCCCCGGCGAGTTGTCCTTGGGGCTCCCGGCCGCGCAGGTTGAACCAGATCGACGGGGCGTAGCTCAGCTCCTCGGAAAAGGCGACCGTGCGGTGAAAATCGATGCCGCCGAAACGGGTTTTCGATTCGAGCAGGGCCGGTCCCAAGCCACCGGCCAGGCGGAACAGGGTCCGACGGAGGGGGCGCGGCACCAAGCGGGGCATCCGGTGGCGCAGGGTGTGGGTATTCAGCCGGAGATGACGGGATGAGGGTTTGGAGAACTGCAGCAACCCCGCCCGATTCAGCCAGCGGTTGAGGTGCAGGCCCAGATCGGACGAGCCACCGGAGCCGTGATCAGAGAGCACCACCGTGGCGGCCTGGGGGCCGGCCGTCCGCACCAGGTGACCAATCGCCCGATCGAGCGCTTGGTAGACATCTCGAATTGTCTCTGCCAATCGGGGATCAGGGTTTTGGGGATGCCGCGGTGATCGGTCATCGTGGAACGCCCAGAAGTGGTGGGCCGCGGTGTCGGCCTCGCCGAAATAGAACGCCGCCACGTCGACCGGATGGTGCTCGAGCAACCAGGCCGCCATTTCGGCCCGTCTGGTCACCCGCCGGGGCAATTCCGCTGCGGTGCGGTGGTACCACTCCTCGTCGTCCGAGAATTCGTCAATCGTATCGAACGCCAGGTGGATGTCACCGAAACGGTGTGCCAGCTCCCGGTGTAGCTCGGCGGG
>JANQET010000090.1 GCA_028278265.1 Myxococcota bacterium | reverse complement strand
GAGACACTTGCTCGTCCTCTCGATCGTGATCAATTCTGCAAAAATGTGCTCATTACGAAAGGAGAGGGAGTCCTTAAAAATGGCGAAACTCTAGCCTAGTCTCCACCGGATCCTCGAGACCGAGGAGACTCTCGATCGGCGAGAGGTGAATGCCCTTCAGGTCCAGGTCACTGTCCGGCGAGGGAAACCCGTAGTGGTGGGAGCCGGTTACTGCGCAGAGCAGCATTTGTCCCGGGGGTTTGTTGCCATCGACAAAGCGACGACCGATTTCCAAATCAGGGGTGAGCACGGAGCACCTCCTCGGCGTTCAATCAATCTATCATAGGACATACCATCGAGATGGCCAACAGCGTCAGCCGATCAGCCTGCCCGAGTCATCAAAATCGAGCTCGTTTTTTTTGTCAGAGCGCCCTGCCTTTCGACAATACCTTTCTTCAACGGCACCGTTTGATGCGTAACGAGCTTAGTTACAGAGAGGAAAAGCAATGACCAAGAAGAAAACACCGATCTTAATCGCAGTAGTACTAACCATGGCCACCTCCGGAGTGTGGGCGCAGGCGTTGAACTGGGCCGTATATCACCGGGTGACGACAGGGGAGATGAACAACGGTCAAACCATCCAAACGGCTGATGGTGGGTTTCTGTTGAGCGCCACCACGGTGTACGATGACCCCGGGTCAGGGGGCTCCTCCTTCAGTCACTACCTGGCCAAGTACGGACCGAAAGGGATTTTGCAGGGACAACGGGAGATCGACGAGCGCACAGCAGTGGACGTCGAGGAGATCCGTTTTTTTGGGTTTACGATGGGCTACTTCGTCCTTTCTCAAGCGATTATCGAGCGGTGTGTCAACAACAGCTGCCGATCGGCCAACGGAGTGGCCCTGGCCAGGATGGACGCTCAGGGAAATCTCCTCTGGGACAAGCTGTACGGCTATCTGTCCTTCAACATGGCGGGCTCAGAGATGATTGTCGACGGCAGCGGTATCACGATCGCAGGGGAATTGAATCCGAGAGCCCCAGAACAGGACACCGATGCGTGGGTCATGCGTGTTGATTTGGAGGGCAATCTCATCTGGCACAACCGGTATGATCACAAATTCGGCGAAGCTGCCGTCTCGATCGCCAAGGTGGGCGATCGGGGCTATGTGCTGGCCGGTAATTGGCACGACGAGGAGTCCGACCGCAACAACATTTGGGTGCTCGAAATCAACAAAAAAGGACAGGTGCTCAATCATCGCCAATTCGACTCGGGGCATTGGGATTGGCTCCGTGACATTGTGGTCGCCGACGATACCCTCGATGCACCGCAATATATCTTGGTTGGTGGGTCGGATGTGAATGACTGGCAAACAAACACCGATGTGCTGGCGATGCGCTTTGACATGGATCCGGATCACGAGCCGATGTGGACCAAGGTGTACAACGTCGAAGCTGGACCAAGTGAGTTCGACTTTGCTCGCTCGGCCATACTGCACGAGATCACTCCGGGAGTGACCGAGTTGGTGATCGTCGGATCCACCGACATCGACAATCGGGGGCCGACGGACGGAATGGTCCTGCGCCTCGACCCCACGGACGGCGCCGTCAAATGGCAACGATTTTGGGGCGGAGCGAAGAATGATGTGCTGTACGACGTTCAACCCGCCGCTTCGGGCAACTACATGGTCACCGGTTTGACGGGTTCGTTCGATACCAATCACGAATCGCGAATCTGGGCCATGGCCCTCGGTCCGCAGGGATTGCCCGCCACGGCAGATTTTTGCTGGATGACCGACCAGGAGATGACGACACGCTCAGTAGCGCTTGATTCGGATCACGCGGCAGCCGAAATGATCCCCATGGCACTCATTGTCGATTCTAAGAACCCAAACATCTCAATTCCCGACTCGGAAAGGGGACCGCTCTGCGTGAGGTAGCTAAGCCACACCTTCCTCAGACCACTGTCCGACGACCAAATCAGCGGCGAGCATCGAGCACCTCCTCGGCGATTGAAACACACAACCCCTCGAGGGTCGTCTCGTCCGGAGCGTCGGGCAGCTTCGACTGCGCCGCGGCTTGATTGATATTCGTCTCCAACCGTTCACACTGTTCCAGCAGCTCGTCGTAGGACCAGGCGCCGTCGCGAATCGCCAGCAGCTCTCGGCGATCATCCCGCCGCACGTGCACCGTCTCTTCTAGCAGCATCTCCACGGCCATGCGCTGCAACCGCACCAGGTGCATCGCGTGCTTGGTGTCGTAACCGAACTTCGCTTCCAACGCGGCACGCGCCGGATTGCGGCCCTTGAGCCAGGCGTGGTACTGCTCCCACTCCTTGCGGGCCTGCCGGTAGCGCTTTTCCCGCTCGAGAATTTCCAAAAAATTGGGGCTGAGCTCCGCCTCCTCGAGTCGCCCCTGATCGATCAGTGTCTCAGCCGCGCCCAGCTGATCCCGAGGGATGACCGTTCGCTCGGGCAGGCCGAACGCTCCACGAGTCGGTTCCTGCTTTGGCGGATGAAGCAGCCACCGCCGGTGGGTCTTGATCCGTTTGAGCTGGGACAGGGCGTATCCGGCAAAGGTCCCCTTGACGCGCTTGGTCAGAAACAACCGCCGCGCGCTCAACAGGCGCTCTCCGGCGGCGCTCACAGCTGTATGAAATTCCGGGTCGGTCCAGAGCATCTCCAACACCGTGGGATTGGACGCCGCGCCCAACCGAAAGAACTTGCGCAGCTCGAACCGCACGTGATCCGCGCTCAGCTCGAGCTGTTCCGGACCGCCCACAAAGCCATAGTACCAGCGGGACGGCCCAACGATGATCCCTTTGAAGTCCGTGTCCGAATCGGGACGGTGGAGGTTGTAGGCCCGGCTTCCGTGCACTATTTCGTAAATCAACGTGGTCTGGTGTGTGCGCCTATCATCCATGATCGCTGTCCCATTGAGCCTTAGGTCTGGTGAACGTAGCGAGTAGAGGAGGCTTCGGTCAACCCGCAGCGGACCTGGATCGCGATCGTCTTTTACTCTGTCGCACGGGACGCCTCTCTATTTTGAACGTTCTCTTGCGCCAATCAACCAAGGTTAGAGAGATTACTCGGGGAGGCTGATAATGCATCGAACCTATGGTTTATTTTTATCGCTCAGTTTTATTTCACTCGCCTTGGCCTGTTCTGATAGCGGAGCCGCCGATCCGATCGACTCGGGCAGCTCGGATGGCGATACGGATTCGGATACAGACACGGATTCGGATACAGACACGGATTCGGATACAGACACGGATTCAGATACGGACTCAACCGATTCGCTCGAAGCAGTGATCGAGCAATGCCTGGCCGCTCTAGAGTGCGATGACCTGCAAGCCACAGCCGAGATCATGCAACGCAGCGGTCTGCCGTTTCTGATTCCCGCGGGACAGGCCAGCGGCGACTACGAGACGTTTGCCGAGCAGTTTCAGATGAACACCGCAGAGACCGAATTCGGCATAAAGGTGATCGATCTGGTGCGCGAGAAAGTGCGGGAGGTTCCGGGCCCTCCCTACGGCACCGCGGCAATGAAGGCCGAGCTGATCGCCGGGACGGTGGTCCCGCGATTGGTGATGGGCACTCATCTGCGCAATGAGGACGAGGTGCTGGCCTTTCTGGAGACCGCACCGCAACTCGAGCAATCCCACCGATTCATCATCATCAACGACGACTACCCCATCGCCCGGCAGCGATTCGCAAAAGAGTTGTCGACCCTGCTCGAATGGGACTACCACGGCGGTTATTCGTATGATCTCGTCGCCGAGGAGGCCCATTTTATGGGAGCCTTTGCAACCGATTGTGTTCGAACCACCCAGACCATCTATATACAGGATTTCTTCTCCAGCGACCTCGAAGCAACTGACCTGATGTTTTATCGGGATCTGATCATCGGCAGTGAAAGCTGGGATCTCGACGGGTGGAAAGAACATCTGGAACAAATTTGCGCCAACCTCTACTACCCCCTGCCTCAAGATCCCAGCACATGGATCAAAATAGAATGTGCCTGGGTGACCTCCGAAGAACAGCCCAACGGTGACTACCTCTACGAGCTCACGCTCAGCGCCGAGAGCCGCAGCAGGACACTGCACGTCCGCGTGACCGAGGCCAAAGGGTAGCGCTCTTCCTCGGCCACATTGACGGTTACCACACCCCGGGGATCATTCGGTAGCGCGTCTGCTGACAAAATTCCGCATAACCGGCCAGCTCGTTTTTCAGTGTTCTGTCTTCCAGGCCCGCGCGGACAGTCAGAATCAATCCGACGAGCCCGGCGCCGCCGAACGAAACCCATGACTGAAGGATGAAGGGCCAGCCCGCGTACATGATGATCACCCCCACGTACATGGGATGGCGCACTAATCGGTAGGGTCCGTCAGAGATGACCCGGTGTCCCCGATCGGTCTGAATTCGAACCGTTGTCTCCAGGTGTGGATTGACCAGCACGGACCACATGACGATACTAATCCCCAGAATATGCAACACCACACCGGGGAAAAGCAGTGCGCCGTTCATTGCGCTCCATTGATATCGCACCGCATCCAAACCGGCCACGGTGAACATCACGATCGTCGCGGTCATGTACGCCACGCCGATGATCTTGTCGTACCCCTTGGTCTCCGCTTTCCACTGCCACCTCGCCCGCAGCAGGGTGGGGGTTTTGATCAACATCACCAGCAGATTGGCGGTGAAGGTCACGCCGAGCAGGACAAACATCACCCACCCGCGAAACCAGTCGAGCGTCCCGGCGCTCCAGAACAACGGCGTCCAAACAAACACGCCGAAACTGATTAAACGCAAGGGTCCCCGAATCCAAAGATCGATGTTGCTCTGCTGGCTTTTGCCGGTGGTTTGTTTCTGTTCGTTCATCGCCTTCGCCTCCTGGGGCCGCTGGACCGTTTTGTCGAATCGGGTGGGTCTTGGGCGGGGTGGACCGCCCGCACGAATTGCTTCAGTTGCGCTGTGCTCGGCCGATCAATGGTCCCTTCGGGGGCACCCAACACCCGGTCGAGTGCCGGGAGCGCGAATTTTGCCCGCCGAACCATCTCTTGTGTTTTCTGTTCAATCGAGCCCGGGCCGAGCAGGGTTCTCATTTGCAGATCGGCGAAGGTATTGGACAGATGCCAGAGGAACAGGGCGGCTTCCCCGGCGTCGGTCACCGCGAAACACCCCTCATCAATTCCCTGTTCGATAATCGACTGCAATGCCGGCAGGGTGAGCACGACTAGCCGCTCGGCGATTTTCTGGCGAACAATCAGATTCTCCTGGCGATAGAGCACGCGCGCCACATCGATCACCGCATCGATTCGCCGCAATCTGGATCGACGGGATACCTCGAAAAAGCGGTTGAGCTTGGGCCCGGCGGCGAGGGTATTGTCCTCCACCACAGGCATCAGCTCGGCCAACGGTTCGGCAGCCAACCGATCGGTGATCCCATCGAGCACCTGCTCTTTAGAGGTAAAGTAATGGTAAAACGTACCCTTGGAGATATTGAGTTTGTCGATGATCGCCGCCACGGTGGTACCTTCGTACCCACGGGAAGTAAACAGCGCCCAAGCCCCATCGAGAATCTCGGCCCGCCGCTCCTCATGCGCCTTGGATTTGCGTCCCATCGTCCTTCTGCTCACTAGACCACCGGTCTAGACCGACGGTCGGTTTAGAATAAATATGGGACCGGAGTTTTTACTTGTCAAGTGATCGCTGGATGAGTGATTGAGTTACTGCTCAATCCTCAATTCACCGTCAACAATGACCGTTTCCGACGAGCCGTCTTCGAATTCCAACTCGAACCGGGTGCAAACCACGGGGTTACCTTTGGCGTACACAATGTCTTGATGCAGTACCTTGTCCGGAGAGGAAAACGCGCTCACCCCGACGGTTCCCCCGAGGTGATCGCTGCGGCCGTACGCAAAATGAAACCCCGCCTTTTCGTCCTCGAGCACATTGCCGGTGACTTCCGCTTTGTCGTTGCAACCGATGGCAACCTCGGCAATATTTTGCAGAGCCTTTTCCGAGGCGAACGCTTCCCGCAATCGATCCGCTTCCTTACCGTCTCCCTCCACGTTGATGATGCGGTTTTCTTCCACCACGAAAACCACCCGCTCTCCGTCCATTTCTGCGGGAATCTCTCCGCGGGTGCGGCTGCCCGGAGCTTCGTTCGGCACCGTGCACACCTCGCCGGAGGGGAGATTTCGGAGCCGGTCGGTCACCTCGGTCGGCCCCGGGTGCAGCTTGCCGTCGTCACGCAGGACCCGGTTGTTATCCGAAAGGTCGAAATAGCATACATGTCCCGTCGAGAACGTGACCCGCGCTCCCCCGGCCCGTTCGAACAGGGGTTTCAGCCAATCGCAGATCACCCCGATACGGGCGTAGTCCGCCGAGAGGCCCGTCTCCTCCATGCGTTTCTCCACTTTCGGCATGCTGGCCGCCCGGAGCTTTGGATAATTTTTCCCGTAATTCACCAAGGGCGCCGAGGCGGAAAATTCGGTCAGCGCGATGACTATCGTCGACGCACCGAATACACGATCAAGCGCCACCTCTTCCCCATCCATCTGCCCGCAGGCCGGCAGATCCCGATTGTGTCCTCCGGTGGCATCAATGAGCAGCAGTGGGTTCACCGAAATCTCACACGTGTCGGACAATCCGCAAATCGTCTGCTGCCAACGCCGGGCCATCTCCCGCCGAGCGGCCCAATTCGGATTGTCCTCCATACCCGCTTTCGGCACATCGGCCATCACGGTGACCACCTCCCCGGATTGAGGGGCGAAGACATCCACAAACAGCTTCTCCAAATCAAACCCCATGCGCACCTCCACTTCTGGCTATTTAAGACTATACCTCAAACTCGCAAGAAACCGTCCCCAGGAAATAGGGGGAACCGGGGTCTGACCCGGACAATTGACATTTTCTCAAGTCGGCCTCACGTCCGCGAAGCTCAACCCGAACTTGGCCAGGTATTTTCTCAGCCGATCCGAATCGTTGGCGGATTTCTTTTTGGTGCGGGAGACATTGAATAGGGCCCGGCCTGCGTCAGAGAGGGACTTGGCGCCTTGGCAAACGGCCAGGACCTGGGCCAGCTGGGCCCGGTCGAACAGGTCCAATTGGGCGGCCCTTTTCTCTCCTAAGATTTCGTCGAGAATCGCTGCGGTGGTATCAGGCACGGCTTTATGCCATGCGGCCCGTAGGCGTTCGAGCTCTTCGGCCACGACCAGCTCATTGATCCGGCCGCTCTGGGCCAGGGTCGCCATGCGGGTCACCGCGCCGTTGAGATCGCGAAAGTTGGCAGACCATGTCCCCTCCGAACCTGTGGCAAAAGCGAGGAAGCGATCCCGGGCTTCCTTGTTGAAGGTCACTCGCTGTCCGGTGCGCTCGGCGAATCGGTCGAGCTCATAGGCGAGATTGGGGGCGATGTCTTCGCGGCGGTCCTTGAGCCCGGGCAACCGAAACGTCCACAAGTTGATCCGCGACAGCAGATCCTCGCGAAAGCCACCGCTGTCCACGTGTTGTTGAAGATCCCGATTGGTGCCGCAGATCAATTGGAACCGACTCTCGCTCTCCTTGTCCGAGCCCATCGGTAAAAATCGCTTCTCCTCGATGGCCCTGAGCAGCATCGCCTGCTCGTCCAAGCCCAGCTCGCCCACCTCGTCGAGGAACACCATGCCCCGATCTGCAGCCCGAAGCAGCCCGTGACGATCCTGCAGCGCCCCGGTAAACGCCCCCTTGCGATGGCCGAACAGTGCCGACATGGCCGCGTCCCCTCGTAGGGTGGCGCAGTTCACTTCGACGAAATCGCCCTCGACCTGCCGCCTGGTCTTTTTCAGCTCGAAGATGCGCCGGGCCAACCGGGACTTGCCCGCGCCGGTCGGGCCGGTGAGCAGTATCGGCTCCTCGGAGCGCATCGCCACCTGCTCGATGCGTTCGATCAAGCGATTGAATTGGGGGTTGCGCGTCTCGATTCCCGATTTGAGAAAGGAGATGTCGTCGTCCATCTCCTGCCGAAACCGCTGGGCGATGCGATCGTATTTCGACAAATCCAGGTCCACGACCACATACGAGCCGGCCACGGCCGATCGGCGGCCGTGCTTCCCTTTGGGCGGGCTGGCCTGAATCAACACCCCGGGCAAATCCCGGGATTCGGTGAGCAGAAACAGGCAGATCTGGGCCACATGGGTACCGGTGGTGATATGGATGAAGTAGTTTTCATGCTCCACATCAAAGGGGTATTGCCGGGCAAAATCGTGCAACGCACTGTACACGCTCTCCAAGACCCACGGATCCCCCATTGCGACCGGCTGAGGTCTGACCTCGGTCTCCGGCGACACCGAGCGGATATCATCTGCCACCACCCGAGCCAGGCCCTTGAACCGGGGCTGCACCAGCAGCTCAAACCGGTGGAAGAGCAGATCTTCGTGCTGGCACAGGGCCACACTGGGGCGCCAATTGTTCCACCGATCCGCACTCTTCCCCGCATCCAACTTGGGTCCCAAAATACCGATTAAGACGTTCTGCTTCATATCCAATAGGATAAATCTTTATAATATTTTCTACAAGATCCCTTCTAATAACCTTGCCCTTCTCGGATAACCTCACCCCCAGCCCCTCTCCGTCAAGCGGAGAGGGGAGCAGGAAAGGGAAAGAAAACGCCACACTTCCCTCCGGTAATGTTTGGCACACGCCATGCAGTCAGCATCTACAGCTCAATGATACCAACCGACAAAGGAGCAAGCGTCGACCATGTTACTCACCATCACCACCACCCACCAATCCGCATCGGATTTATCCTGGTTGCTGCACAAACAGCCGGACAAATGCCAAGCCTTCAGTCTGGGATTCGGTACGGCTTACGTCTTCTATCCCCAGGTGTCCGACACGGAGTGCTCGGCCTGTCTATTGCTGGACGTGGACCCGGTAGCCCTGGTGCGCGGCCGACCCGGCGCTCTCGAGAGCGGGCCGTTGGATCAATATGTCAACGACCGACCGTACGTGGTGTCGTCGTTGATGAGCGTGGCCATCTCCCGGGTGTTCGCCAGTGCGCTCAACGGAACATGTAACCGCCGACCGGAGCTGATCGACCGAGAATTCCCCCTGGTCGCCAAGCTGGAGGTGCTCCCCTGCCGCGGTGGCGAGGGTCTGCTCGACGGATTGTTTGCCCCCCTCGGCTATGGGATCGAAGCGACCCGCTGCCCATTGGATCCGGTTTTCAGCCAATGGGGTGAGAGCCCCTATTTCAGCGTGGCCCTGTCCAAAACAACGACCCTGCAAACCCTGTTGACCCAGCTGTATGTGCTCATCCCGGTGCTCGACAATTACAAACATTACTACGTCGGAGAATCGGAGCTGACCAAGCTGCTCGAAAAAGGCCACCGTTGGTTGGGCGGTCATCCCCAGCGGGAGATCATCACCCGGCGATATCTCAAGTATCAGGGGCGATTGGCCCGTCGGGCGATCGAGTGTCTCGAAGAAGGTGACCCGTCGTTCCAGGATATAGCGAATCCCTCCCCGACAGAGCAGCAATTGGAAGAGCCCCCCAAGCTGAACCAGCAACGCATGGGCGCTGTGATCGCCGCACTCAAAGCAGCCGGGGCAAAACACGTGATCGATTTGGGATGCGGCGAGGGGCGACTGCTCCGCACCCTGCTCAGCGATAAGTCGTTCGGCCGAATCGCGGGAATGGATGTGTCGAGCCGGACCTTGGAGCGGGCCGCTGCGCGCCTCAAATTGGAGGAGCTGCCCGACCGTCAGCGCAAGCGAATCGAGCTGATCCACGGCTCGCTGATGTACCGCGACCAGCGATTGACCGGATATGACGCGGCCACCGTCGTAGAGGTGATCGAGCACCTGGAGGCCTATCAGCTGATCGCCTTCGAACGGGTGCTGTTCGAATTCGCCCGACCACAAACCGTGGTGTTGACCACGCCGAACGGGGAGTACAACGGGAAATGGGCCCACATCGGAGCGACCGGCAAACGGCATCGGGATCACCGGTTCGAGTGGACCCGCGACCAATTCAATTCGTGGGCTGACACCATCTGCGCCCGGTTCGGCTATCGGGCACGGGTGTTGGGTATCGGCGAGACCGATGAGGCGCTCGGCGCGCCGACTCAGCTGGGGATCTTCTCCCAGGATATAAACGGAGGTGCACAATGAACATCCCCATCCCCAATCTCTCCCTGGTGGTTCTGGTCGGTCCATCCGGATCGGGCAAGACAACATTTGCCCACCGGCACTTTCGCTCCACTGAGGTCATCTCGTCTGACGCCTGCCGGGCCACCCTGGCCGACGACGAAAATGACATGAGCGCAACCCGGGACGCCTTCGAGCTGCTTCATTTCATCGCCGGCAAACGGCTGGCCGCCGGTCGATTGACCGTGATCGATGCGACCAACACAAAGCGCGAATCCCGCAAACCGCTGGTTCAAATCGCCCGAGAACACCACGTGTTGCCGGTGGCGATCGTCCTCAATCTACCGGAGAAGATCTGCCGCTCGCGCAATGAAAAACGAGAAAACCGCACCTTCGGCCCCCACGTCATTCGGCAGCACCGCGCCCAGTTGCGCCGCTCGCTCAAGGGACTCGGGCGGGAGGGATTTCGCCATGTGTTCGTGCTCAAATCCGAACAAGAGGCCAATGAGGCGACCCTGGAACGGGTCCCCTTGTGGAATGACAAGCGAACCTGTCACGGTCCATTCGATATTATCGGCGACGTACACGGGTGCGCCGACGAATTGGAGCAGCTGCTCGAGATGCTGGGCTACCTCCCGCATCGGGAGGGAGGAGTACCGCACTATCGCCATCCGGAAGGCCGCCGGGCGATTTTCCTGGGGGACCTGGTTGACCGGGGACCGCGGATCGTCGACACCCTCACCATCGTGATGACCATGGTCGCTGAGGGGCAGGCCCTGTGCGTGCCGGGCAACCACGAAAACAAACTCAAGCGAAAACTGCAGGGGAAAAATCCTTCGCTGACCCACGGACTGGCCCAAACGATGGAACAGCTCGACAGCCTGCCTGATGGGACGCGGGATGCCTTTGCTGAAACGGTGCTCTCGTTCATCGACGGGTTGATCAGCCACTACGTTCTCGACGACGGCAAACTCGTGGTGGCCCACGCCGGACTGAAAGAACAGATGCACGGCCGGGGTTCGGGCCGGGTGCGTGAGTTTGCCCTCTACGGGGAGACCAGCGGCGAAACCGATGAATTCGGCTTGCCGGTGCGACACAACTGGGCAGCGGATTATCGGGGGCGGGCCACGGTGGTCTACGGGCACACGCCGGTCCCCGAACCGCTCTTTTTGAACCACACGGTGAACATCGACACCGGCTGTGTCTTCGGGGGGCACTTGAGCGCCTATCGCTATCCCGAGCGGGAAATCGTCTCGATCCCGGCAGCCCAGGTATACTGCGAACCGGCCAAACCCCTCGAACCCGAGCCGTCCGGGCTGACCGCACAACACCACCACGACAGCCTGCTCGATGCTGCAGATGTCTTGGGCAAACGCATCATCCACACCCGGCTGCGCTCGGGGATCACCCTGCGGGAAGGCAACACGGCCGCGGCATTGGAGGCGATGAGCCGCTTTGCGATCAATCCCAAATGGTTGATCTATCTTCCCCCGACCATGTCCCCGTGCGAGACCAGTCAGCTGGCGCCCTATCTCGAGCACCCCACCGAAGCGTTCGACGCCTACCGGACCTGGGGCATTCCCACGGTCGTGTGTCAGGAGAAACACATGGGCTCCCGCGCGGAGGTGGTGGTCTGCCGTTCTACAGCCGTGGCCGCCGAGCGGTTTGGTGTGACCGGTGAGGGAACCGGCGCGATCTACACGCGGACCGGGCGCCGCTTTTTTGACGACCGCCCGCTGGAACAGGCGCTGCTCGACCGGCTCGACCGGGCCATCACCGAGGCGGGCTTGTGGCAGGCGTTGAACACCGATTGGCTCTGCCTCGACTGCGAGCTGTTGCCCTGGTCGGTCAAAGCCCAAGAGCTCCTGCGCACCCAGTACGCGGCCGTCGGTGCCGCGGCTCGGGGTTCCCTTTCGTCCGCAATCGGGGCGTTGCGTCAGATAGCGGATCGACCGGATCTGGATCTGGAATGGACCTCGGCGCCGGGGGATTCAGCCCACCCGGCCGACCCGGGGGAGCTGCTCGATCGGTACCGGTCCCGACAGGCGCGGACCCGCAAATACGAAGAGGTCTATCGCGCCTATTGCTGGCCGGTGAGCGGAATTGACGATCTGCGGCTCGCCCCGTTTCACCTGATGGCCTCACAAGGGGCGGTCCACACCGACAAGGATCATCATTGGCACTTGGAGACGATCGCCCAGCTCTGCCGGGCAGATCCCGGATTGCTGATAGAGACCCAACACCTCACCGTCGACCTGACCGATCCCGCGGGGATCACCTGCGGCGTGGAGTGGTGGGAGGCGCTCACCGCTCGAGGTGGCGAAGGAATGGTGGTCAAACCACTGGCGTTCAGCTGTCGCGGATCGGTGCAGCCGGCGGTCAAGGTCAGGGGGCGGGAATACTTGCGCATCATCTACGGCCCGGAATACACGGCCGCCGATCAACTCCCGAGGCTCAAGTCGCGCCACCTGCGCACCAAACGTTCATTGGCCCTGCGGGAGTTCGCCCTGGGCATCGAAGCATTGGAGCGCTTTGTCCGCGGGGAGCCGCTGCGCCGGGTTCACGAATGTGTCTTCGGCGTGCTGGCGCTGGAGAGCGAACCAGTGGATCCAAGGCTGTGATCGGTGGCATACTCTAGCAACGCGAAAGGCATAGTACTGATGATTGCAATTGATGGTTCATTCGGCGAAGGCGGGGGACAGATTCTGCGCACCTCGTTGGCGCTCTCCCTGGTGACGGGCAAGCCGTTTACGATTGAGAATATTCGTTCGGGTCGCAGTCGGCCCGGCCTGATGCGGCAACACCTCACCGCAGTGTGCGCGGCGATGGATGTGGGCCAGGCCACGGTCAACGGCGCAGAGATAGGATCCCAGCGGCTGAGCTTCGCTCCTCAACCCGTGCGGGCCGGGTGTTTTCACTTTTCCGTGGGTACAGCGGGCAGCGCTACGTTGGTGTTGCAGACCGTATTGCCGGCGCTGATCGTCGCTGACGAGCCGTCTAGCGTCGTGCTCGAGGGGGGCACCCACAATCCCTACGCTCCCCCCTACGACTTTATCGACCGGGTGTTTCTGCCCCTGCTCAGCCGCAGCGGACCCTCTTTTGCCGCACGGCTCGAGCGGCCCGGGTTCTATCCGGCCGGGGGTGGGCGCTTTGCCGTGGAAATCATTCCGGTGCCCCAACTCTGCGGTTTCGAATTGCTCGAACGGGGTGAGCTGACCCATTGCGAGGCCCGAGCCCTGGTGGCGCAGTTGCCGCGCTCCATCGGGGAACGGGAGTTGACGCGGCTGCGCAAGGGTCTGTCCCTCAAACAGCACAATTGGCGAGTCGAAGAGATCGGCCAGTCCCGCGGGCCGGGCAACGCTCTGGTCGTCGAGCTGGTGTACGAGCAGGTCACCGAGTTGTTCACCGGATTCGGCGAGCGCCGCGTGACCGCCGAAACGGTCGCCGATCGGGCGGCCAAACAGGTGGGGCGCTATCTCGCCGCAGGGGTGCCGGTGGGTCCCCAGTTGGCGGATCAACTGCTCATTCCCCTGGCCATGGCCGGGTGGGGAAAGTTTCGCACGGTCAAGCCCACGGCCCATACTACGACGAACCTCGAGGTCATCAAACAGTTTCTCGATGTGGAAATGTCCATCGAGCGGGTGGGTGACGACGCGGTGGAGATCGAACTGAACGGAGAGAGAAGATGAGACCCAAGGAACTCATCGGTCTGGGCGTGCCGCGGGGTGAACCGCTTGAGGTTGCCGTTGAAGCGGTCAAGACGGCCGCCCGGGAATGGCAGATGAAAAAGGGGGCGCTGCGCCAGGCGATCACCCGGGTGGTCAAGGATCCGGCCGGTCACCGGCACGACGAGCTGTTCGGTGGCCTGGCCGAGGCGCTGATCGCCCTCAAATCGGACAAATCGCGCTTTGTGGCCCGCACCGAGCCGGCCCCCTATCGCCAGTGGGGAGAGGATTTGGAACCCGGGGCGATCAAGCAGATGCAAAACGCCTGCGCCCTGCCGGTTTCGATCAGGGGGGCGCTGATGCCCGACGCCCACCTGGGTTACGGGCTGCCCATCGGTGGGGTGTTGGCCACCGAGGGGGCGGTAATCCCCTACGCCGTGGGCATGGATATCGCCTGCCGCATGCGGATGTCGATCCTCGATTGGCCGGTTTCGGCATTAGAGCGCAAGCGCAAGGCCCTCGAAAACGCGTTGGAGCAGGAGACCCGGTTCGGCGTGGGGGCAAAATTCACCGCTAGGCGCCAACACGGGGTAATGGACGAGAACTGGTCGGTGAGCCGGGTCACCAAGAGCGCCAAGGACACCGCTTGGGGCCAGCTGGGCACCAGCGGCAGCGGCAACCACTTCGTCGAGTTCGGCACACTGACCTTGGACGCCGCTGACCTGGGACTCGAACCGGGGACCTATCTCGCCCTGCTCAGCCACAGCGGCAGCCGCGGCACCGGGGCCGAGGTGGCCCGGTTTTACAGTCGCCTGGCGATGGATCGGCGCAAGGAGCTGCCCAAGGAGCTGATGCACCTGGCCTGGCTCGATCTGAAAAGCGAAGCCGGGCAGGAGTACTGGCTGGCGATGGAGTTGATGGGGCGCTACGCCGCGGCCAATCACGAATTGATCCATCGCCACGTGATCGCTGCGCTGGGCGCCGAACCGCTGGTCCACGTGGAGAACCACCACAACTTCGCTTGGCAGGAGCGCCACGACGATCGGGAGGTGATCGTCCACCGCAAAGGGGCCACCCCGGCCGGTTCGCAAACGCTGGGGGTCATTCCCGGATCGATGGGAACGCCGGGGTATGTGGTGCGCGGCAAGGGGGATCCCGACTCGTTGAACTCGGCCTCCCACGGCGCCGGCCGATTGATGAGCCGCAAAGCGGCCAAGGCGAGGTACACCTGGCAGGATGCCAAGCGCTTTCTCGAAAAAAGAGGGGTCCGAGTACTAAGTGCCGGGGTCGACGAAGTGCCGATGGCCTACAAAGACATCGACACAGTCATGGCCGCTCAGAGCGAGCTGGTGGCGCCCATCGCCCGCTTCGATCCCAAGCTGGTCAAGATGGCCCCGGCCGGGGACGGTCCCAGGGGCGACAAGTAGGGACGACATTGAAAAACGACAAGAGCCAAATCCCCGCCATCTTGGGCATCGTTCTCATCGTCGCCGGTGGGCTCTCAGTGGTGGTTGGACTCGTACAGAGCGCAACGACAATAGCTCAATTCTCTCTAGAGGATCTGCTCGCCCAGTATCCGGGAATGGAGGAATTGGTCCAAGAGGAGGTGGCCGCTTACGGAAAGGCCCTGGCCCGAGACTCGTACCACTACACGATAGTCATGCTACTCGTTCATCTGCTGCTGTCGATCGGTGCCATCGGCGCAGGGGCCCAGTTGCGGTTGTACCGATCCCTCGGCCGGCGGTCGGCCCAATACTGGGCGCTGGCCGCGCTGGTCTATCTCGGGACGAACGTGGTGGGATATTTGACCTATGTCGCTCCGTTGACCAGTCGGTTGGCCCATCAGCACTTCGAGGAGCAGGTGGCCCAACAGATCGCAATCACCTCCCCGTTCGGCACTTTTCTGGGATATGCGTTTTCTGCGATATTGCCCATCGTCACCTTGGCCCTGTTGGCAAAGAAACAGGTGAAAGCCTGCTGCCGAGCCTAGCACTAGCCAAAACAACTTACAGATCGACTTCGTAGATCACGATGACAATGGGTCAGTCGTGGGGCACGGTGATGACGACGTTTCCCTTTTTGTGCCCCTGGTCGACATAGTGATGGGCTTCGACGATTTGTTCCATGGAATACCGTCGATCGATGACCGCTTTCAGCTCTCCCGTTGCGAGGAGATCACCGAGAAGCGCCAAATCTTCGATGGTTATTTTCAAGTTGTTCGTAGAGGTGTCCACGTTCAGATAGACCCCTTTTTTCTCAAGTGCTTTTTTGGCGTGGGCCGGGGATACTTTGGCCACCGCATCGAAGACAACGTCATATCGTTCAACGGCTCGGGTGAAATCCTCTTTCGTGTAATCGATGACCGTATCTGCCCCCAACGAGCGGACCAGGTCCAGGTTCGAGGTGCTGCAGACCCCGGTGACCTCAGCTCCGAAATGGTGTTTGGCCAGTTGAACGGAATAGGTACCAACACTTCCTGAAGCACCGTAAATGAGCACTTTTTGTCTGCGCTGAATATGGGCCTTGCGCAACACGAGCAATGCGGTGATACCACCCGCGCCGATCGGTGCGGCCTCTTCGTAGGTCACATTGGCCGGTTTGATCACCACTCCTCCTTGTTTGTGCACCACCCCCGCTTCGGGCAGACACCGATACTGGGCATACGCGCCGAACTCCAATCCGGTGATGCCGAAAACCGGATCCCCCGTCTTGAGACGCGTGACATCTCGACCCACCGCCTCGATCTCCCCGGCGAGCTCCATCCCGAGAATCGGTCGCTTGGGTTTTCTGATCCCCAAGTACAAGCGAGCGAACAGCCACGCCGCCGGCGGCACCCTGAACCCTCGTATTCTCGTATCACCCACGTGCGCTGTTGTGGCGTGAACTTTAATCAGCACTTCACCGTCCTGGGGACGGGGTTTTTCGATCTCCTTGAGTTGAAGGACCTCCGGCGGTCCGTACTGGGTACAGATGATCGCTTTCATCGGCTTCCTCGATTCGGGCAGTCGGTCATTTCTCGGTAAGGTCTATCACAGACCAGCCCCTGAGTCCGCCACATCCTTCGGAATTAGGTCACATCGCAACACAGGGATATTGTTTCTTGCTTTTTTGGCCGGTGGTTGAATTTCGGCTACTCTGAACTTGACACGAGGGCATCCGGCCCTTCACACGGATGCCCGGGGAGGAGTTGTCGTGAGCAAGACCGTTTATGTCGGCATGAGCGCTGATCTGATCCATCCCGGGCATCTCAACGTGCTGGCCCGCGCAGCGGAGTTGGGACGGGTCACCATCGGCCTGCTGACCGATTCGGCGATCGCCAGCTACAAGCGCCTGCCCTATATGACGTATGACCAGCGCAAGACGGTTGTCGAAGCGATCAAGGGAGTCGATCGGGTCGTTCCCCAGCAAACGCTGGACTACGTGCCCAATTTGAAACAGTACAAGCCGGACTTTGTCGTTCACGGGGATGACTGGCGCGTCGGGGTGCAGAAAAAAGTACGCCAATCGGTGATCGACACCCTGGCAAAGTGGGGCGGGAAATTGGTCGAGGTGCCCTATACGGAGGGGATCTCCTCCACACAGCTCAAAGCGGCGATGGCGGAAATCGGCACCACCCCTGATGTGCGGCTCAACTCTCTGCGCCGGCTGATCGCGGTCAAACCGCTCGTTCGGCTGCTGGACACTCACAACGGCTTGTGCGGGTTGATCATCGAGAACCTCAAATTGGACACCGATGACGGGCTCCGGGAATTCGACGGGATGTGGGCGAGCAGCCTGACCGACGCCACGGCCAAGGGAAAACCGGACATCGAGGCGGTCGACCTCACCTCCCGGATGAGCGTGCTGCACCACGTGTTGGAGGTCACCACCAAACCGATCGTGTTCGATGGGGACACGGGCGGCAAACCCGAGCACTTCGTATTCACGGTTCGGACATTGGAGAGGCTCGGCATCTCCGCGGTGATTATCGAAGACAAAGTCGGACTGAAAAAGAACTCCCTGTTCGGCACCGACGTGGCGCAAACCCAATGTGGTATCGAGGAGTTCTGTGACAAAATCCGCGCGGGTAAACGACGGCAGGCAACCAGGGGATTCATGATCATCGCCCGCATCGAGAGCCTCATTCTGGGCAAGAGTAACGAGGACGCCCTCCAACGCGCCGAGGCCTATCTGGGGGCCGGCGCCGACGGGATCATGATTCACAGCCGTCAGAACACCCCTGACGAGATTTTTCGCTTCTGCGACGCATACGCCGCGTTCGAAAACCGCAAGCCCCTGGTGGTCGTGCCCTCGAGCTACAGCCAGGTGCACGAGGAGGAGCTGATCCGCCGCGGGGTCAATGTGGTGATCTACGCCAATCAGCTGTTGCGCAGCGCCTATCCCGCAATGGTCGAAACCGCCAAGACCATTTTGCAGCATCGGTGCGCCGCAGCGGCCGAGGATCGGATGATACCAATCAAAGAGGTGATCGAGCTGATTCCCGGGGGGAAATGATGATTCCCCTGCTGACGGTCTATGATGTGCTGCTCAAAAACGGAGTCAATTTTTTCACCGGCGTTCCCGATTCTCTACTCAAACATTTTTGCGCCTTCATCTCGGATCAGGTCGAACCGGCAGAGCATGTGATCACCGCCAACGAAGGCTCGGCTGTCGCGCTGGCTGCCGGCTGGCACCTGGGCACGGGTGAGCTGGCCTTGGTCTACCTGCAAAATTCGGGTCTGGGCAACGCGATCAACCCGCTCTCATCACTGGCCGATCCGGATGTGTACGGCATACCGATGGTGTTGATGATCGGCTGGCGCGGGGAGCCGGGTGTCAAAGACGAACCCCAGCACGTCAAGCAAGGCCGCATCACACCGGCAATGCTCGTTGCGTTGGAGTTGCCTTGGTTCGAGTTGGCGTCAACCACCGACGCCCCCGACGAGCTGATCGGTGAGGCATGCCGATCGGCGAGAGCCCGCAGCGCACCGGCGGTAATTCTGGTGCGCAAGGGATCGTTTGAAACCTATGCGACCCAATCCCAACCGGCGGCGACCTATTCGTTGAGTCGGGAACAGGCGCTGATTCAAATCGTCGACCACACCGACCCAACCGATCTGCTCGTCTCCACCACGGGAAAAATATCGCGGGAGTTGTACGAGCTGCGAGAGCGAAAAAAGGAGGCCCACAGTCGCGATTTTTTGACGGTGGGCAGCATGGGACATGCGTCTTCCATCGCCCTGGGGCTGGCCCGGGCTCAGCCGGACCGACGGGTGCTCTGCCTCGACGGGGACGGCGCGGCGATCATGCATTTGGGCTCGCTGGCGATCATCGGCCAATCACCCGCCTCCAACTTGGTCCACGTGGTCTTGAACAACGGGGCGCACGATTCGGTGGGCGGGCAGCCGACGGTCGGATTTGAGATCAATCTGGCCGGGATCGCCCGCTCCTGCGGCTATCGACAGGCGCTCGTTGTTCAAGATCAGGAGCACCTTCTCACTGCCCTCGAGGAGGTGCTGACCACCGGCGGCGGTCCGACTTTCCTGGAGGTTCGGGTCAATCAGGGGGCCCGGGCCGATCTGGGCCGACCGAGATCTTCGCCCGGGGATAACAAACTCGCCCTGATGCGCCACATCGCCACCACCACAAAAGGAGAGCGCTGACGGAATGGGCACCTGGAGACAGTTCAACCCGGTCGAAATTGTGGCCGGTTCAGGGGAGATCGAGAACATCGCCCGACACGTTCCCGCCGGGAAGGTGCTGGTGGTGACGAGCCCGGGCTTCACCCGTCGAGGTATGATGACGCGCTTGCAGGAGCTGCTCGACGGTCCGACGGTGCGATATGATCGGGTCGATCCCAATCCGGATCTGGACACTCTGGAGACGGCAGCCAATTCTCTTCGGGGCAGCGGCATCACCAGCGTATTGGCCCTCGGCGGCGGCAGCGCGATCGATACGGGAAAGGCGTTTTGCTCCGCGCTGGCCAGCGAACAACCCGATTTTCTCGCCGGGACGCTGCGACGCACCGACCGGCAGCTCCCCCCGGCCTGTCTCCCCCTCATCGCCATCCCGACGACCGCAGGAACCGGAGCAGAAGTCACCCCCTTCGCCACCATCTGGGATCGCCCGCATCAGCTCAAACGATCGTTGGCCGGTCGACAACTGTTCCCCCGGGTTGCCGTGCTGGATCCCCAATTGACCCTCTCTTTGCCCCCGCGGGAAACCCTTTACTCTGGTCTGGACTGCTTGTCCCACGCCCTGGAGTCCCTCTGGAATCGGCACCGCACACCGGTCTCCGCAGCCCTGGCAGTACGGTCTCTGTCGATCGCTGAACACGCCCTGCCCCGCGTGATGAAAGACCCATCGGATATCGCCGCCAGGGAAGAGATGCAGAATGCCAGCACCGTCGCCGGGCTGGCGATCAGCCAAAATCGCACCGCTCTCGCCCATTCGATCTCCTACCCGCTGACCAGTCATTTCTCGGTGCCCCACGGATTGGCGGTGGGATTTACCTTGAGAGCGATCATCCATCAAATCCTCAATCAACACGCTCTGGATGAAGTCAACGATGTCGAACGACTATTAGCCAGCATTGATCGCTTGCTCGGCACACTGAACCTCGGGAAAGAGATTCGGCAGTTCACCTCAGCCGACCAGGCGATTGAAAAGATTGGAGAAATGCTCACTTCGGAACGCAGTAACAATTTTGTACTGATCCCAGATCCGGCAATGATCCGGGCGCTGATCGAGCAATCGTTCGAACTGTCCGAGGATTCAATCGATCAGAGAGGATAGTGGGGTAGTCTCTGAAACTTGAACGGCTGGTGGTAGCTCGAGAAGATGTATTCGGCGGGCAGGACCTCCATCCCGGCGTCAAAATAATGATTGAACAGAAGACGGTAATAGTTGACCGCAGTTACGTCGTTGGGAAAAAGATCGGGCTTTCCAGGCGTGTAGGCTGCAAAAAATGTGGCCAGTCTCGCATTGATAAAATCCTTCAAATAGATGCCGATCTTCTGCACTTGGGGACCGTGATCAGAGTGGATGATAATAATCGGTGGATGTTTTGAGTTCGCCTGGATCGAATTGACCACCTCCTTCATTCTGTTGCTGATGTAGACGGTCTGATCGATATATTTGTCAAATTTACTCCAGAGAAACTTTTGGAACTCAAACTGATTGGAGACTGTGGCGTGCCGCATCACGTTGCCGTGCCGGTCGAACAAATAGGGGTGGTGCGGCGGAACGAAGTGGGCAAACACAAATTTGGGACCTTTGGCCTGCGCGATCTTCTTCAGTGTTTCGATGTTCGTCAAATGACACTCAGCCAGGTCGGTGTCCACGTTGGCTTCCCAGATTTTCAATAGGGTCGTCTGGTACAACACGCGATAAAACTCGGTCTGATAAACACCAGAGCTGCAGAGAATCTCTTCATCTGCGTAAGGATTGGTCATTGTCGCGCCCCAGGTGGAGTTGAGATGCACCGTGCGATAGCCCCGGCTCCGCAAGAAGTGTCCGATCCGATGGTCCCTGATCATCCGAAATGGTATCGTCATATCCCCGGCAGAGATCTCCGAGACGCTCCGTTTAAAGCCCAGATATTGCATGTTCATTGAAGACGCCAAAGAGAGGAAGGTCCAAAAGTAGTTGGCCGTGCTGCGCTTGGCCACCGTGAATCCCTTGTTCCTCAGGAACTGGATGAACCCTTTGTTGTCGTGTTGGTAGTAAAGGTCAAAGACGTCCCTACGGGCATAGCCGTCCAGTACGATGTTGTAGATATCCGGCAGGTAGCCCAGCTCTTTGATCACTGGGGAGACAGATTCCTCAACGACCGCCGGGCGGATCACGTCGGGTTCGTCTCCGTGATGGGCCAGTGCATGGCGGGCGAGCAATCCCAGCGGCATAACAACCAATACAATCGATACGACATTGAGCACCTGGGTCAGCCGTTGCAGCATCTCCGGTTGAAGGCGCCGAATTTTCGATTGGATAGCGATCAAACCGATCAGGCCGGCAAAGGCCAGCACCCCGAACAAAATGATTTTGAAGATGAATATCGTGTCGTGAATATCTCCCACATCGATATCGTTCTCCATGATCAACATGTACAACAGCGAATGAATATGACCGTAACCGAAGAAGAACACCGCAATCGCCGAAGTCAGTAGCGCCGACTTTCTCAAATCACGAAGCCACAACAACGTCCCCGCGAAAACGACAACCGTCCCGCCGAGGGCGATAAGCAACGGCCACACGGCGATAGAGAACGGCACTTCACTGGCGTTGTTGCCGTATAGGTACAAAACGGGATAAATGCCCATTAGCAGCGGATAGAATGCGACCTTTTTCATCGGTTGTGTCTCATCTCGTCGAGTCTTCTGCTTGTTCGTCGGCCAACTTGACGATCGTTTCGGCGGCAACTTCTCCGCTGTTGCCGATGTTGTATATCCAGTTGTGGCGAAGCTCTGTTATTTTGCGCCCGACCTCCCCAGGCGAAGCGCATAAGGCGTTCACCGCATTCAACAGCTCTGTCGTATTTTCTGGTGAGACCACGGCACCGATTTGCTGTCGTATCGATTCCTCGAAGGGGACCAACTCCAGTTCCCGGTAGTTGGGGTTGTTCAGCTTGCGCGGCATATCGATGAACAGTACGGGACGCCCCAGACCGAAGGCAAATTCCAACGCCGCTCCCGACCAATCGCTGATCATCAAATCGGCCTGCTGTAACGATTCCTGGTCATGCATGTTGGTCTCCACCGAGAATCGTTCGGCAAAAGAATGGAACCGGCGCTCCAACTCCGCTCCCAACCGGGGATGATTTCTCGACGTCATCGGATGGAGCCGCAAGGTCAGGAGATGGCCCGCCTCCAACAGTGCCAAAACGATGGGGACGCCACAGTCGTCTTCGATAAAGGAGCCTCTCCCCCAAGAGGGCGCCAACACGATTCTCTTTTGCGGCCCGGTCGACGGCTCGAACGGACCACTGTCGGAGAACTGCTCGATGATGGCGTCCAACCGACCATACCCATGGGGGACCAACCGTTTCTTCTTCAGACCATAGCGCTCTTCGGTGGTGGTAATTTCCCGAACGTGGTGGGGACCGACACAGAGGATCGTATCGTATTCATCAAACGCGCCTGGGCGATAGACCATGTGGGTGCTGTTGATCGAATGAAAAAGGTAAACGTAATGACACGGATAGACCGACCGCTTCAAATTGTACTTGCCGAGATCGGGCAGCGTGATTACCAACAGTTTGGCGCGCAAGCCCTTGAACAGGATCGTCCGGATGGTGCCGCTGCCGATGCACAACGGCACAATACGAGGATTCTCGACTGCGAACACGTGATCAGCGGGATCAGAAGTGAGGTAGGTTACCTGTCGCTGGTGTGTGGTGGTCAACGATTCGAGAATCGGCAAGAAGTGAGGCCAATCCGCAGCGCTCTCCGCGTAAAAGACAATCTGGCGTTGCTCTTCGGGAAGGGCGTTGAATTTTCTCAGCGATGACCAGTCAGCAAAGAATCTCATCTGACTCGGCCTCCGTCATCGGCGCGGATTGAACATCTTCTTCAGGAAGGACTTCACCCGGGTCCAGCCAATCTTAAAAAAGAGCAACGCCCCGGCAACGATGGCGATCAACATCTGAAAAAACATGCCCAAAGTGCCCGGGTCGAGATAGGCGAAAGCCGGTTTTGAGCACAGAGTGATGATGGTAGCGACGGCAACCGACGCGAATACGCAGTGATTCACCCCGCGCCGCGGCGGGGAACACAAACGCTTGAGTCCAGAAGAATCAGACATCATAAGTCCTACTTGTTGTCATCGGATTGTGGCCCAATTATTCGTAAATTAAGGTACATTAGATTACGTAAGGGCGCAAATTAGTGACCCCTACCGAGATTGAGCCCCCAAATAGTTCGCGGCACTGGGCTCAAGCAGGCATCAATTGGCGCGCAACCAAAGATCGGTTGACGCAACCGGGGACCCGGTCGATGGGGTAGACTTGCCAGCACCTCAACAAATTCCATTTTTACGGTAACAGATTGATAACATTGAAAAATCACCAATAAATATCGCGGAGCATGTAAAAAATGGTCCAATTTGACATTGTTTATGGTATATAATTAGTTTGTTTTAAGTACGAATAAAATCAGAGGAGAAAACATGTTGAAGCTAAAAGAGGATTTACAGATGGATTGGCGTCTACTGACGATCATTGCTCAAATAGCGCTTCTGTTATTGATGTGTTGGAGCTGCGGTTCCGATGACGACGATCCGAGTGGCGGGGACGCGGACACCGACGCCGACACCGATTCGGACAGCGATTCGGACGGGGACGGGGACGGCGACGGCGACGGCGACTCGGATGGGGATGGCGACGGCGACTCGGATGGGGACGGCGACGGGGACAGCGACGGCGATTCGGACAGTGACTCAGACAGTGACTCAGATAGCGATTCGGACAGTGATTCGGATAGCGATTCGGACAGCGATTCGGATAGTGACTCGGACAGCGATTCAGACACGGACTCGGACACGGACGCGGATTCATTCTATTTTTACCGGGAAGGCCACGTCACCGGATTTAATTCCTGGGGCAATCTGGAGTTCGACGATTTGTCGGACGGCACTTTCGAGATCATCGCCGAAGACGCGGAGGAACACGGCTTCTTCTGGTTTGTTGACGAGACAGACGACACCGTGACGATGGATTTGAGCGAATTCAAATCGGTGAAATTCTCCTTTGAGACCGAAGTGGACGTGGAGTTCTACATCTTTTCCGGTATTCCGGTGGGAAGCGACGAATGGACCGAGATCGGTTGGCCCCAACCCACCTGGATCGCTAAAAAAGACGGGGAATTCGACGTCTACTTCATTCCCCGGGGCACCAAGGCGGACATTGCGATCAGTCTCCCCGACAGCATGCCGCGAATGAATCCCGAGCGGTTTCGCCAGGTGCAGTTCCGCGTGATCGGCAAGGGCAAAATGATCCTCAGCGATCTGCGATTGACCAAGGATGATACCCCCTTACCCTCGCTGGACGGCAACAAGTTCGATCCCGGAGCGGGCAACACCTACCTGGTGATCGGTCAAGAACGGGACGGCATCGAGCACTACTGGGGCTCTTCGATGCCCAAGCCGGCCGGCCTGATGTACTACCTCTCGGCCACTGACGGCGCATACGGTTGGAATTCCTGGGACGACGAGATGGGCGAGTACAATGCCGAGCACTTTTGGCTCGACGAGTACGATACTTACAATGACACCTTTGCCCAAATCGCCCTCTGGTTGCAGTACAAGGGCCAAAACGGCAAGGGATGCCAGGAGATCATCAACTCCAAGGAGATCTGGGACACCCAGATCAAATTTGAGATCGGTTACATTCTCTTTCTCCTTGAATCCCGTCTCAAGCTGTCCAAGCGACCGGTCTTTCTGCGCATCGGCTACGAATTCGACAACCCGGCGTTCAGCTGCGGCTCCTCATCCCAATACGCCGATGCCTACCGCACCATCGTCGATCTATTGACCAAAAAGGGAGTCAAGAACACCGCCTACGTCTGGCATCCCTACACCCAAAACGGCAACACCGGAATCGACGCCTATTGGCCCGGGGACGACTACGTCGACTGGGTCGGGGTTTCGATCTTCACCGATCCCAGCCAGCAGGCGGGCTACTTGAGCAACAATGTCAAGTTCGTCACCGAGTACGCCTCGGGCAAGAGCAAACCGGTGGCCGTGGCCGAGTCCTGTCCCCAGTACATTTCGGGCATCAATCAGGATGTGATGAACAACTGGTTCGGCAACCTGTTCGACCTGATCGAAGGCCAGACCGTGGGCGGCTTCTCCGCTCCGGACAAAATCCGCATGTTCAGCTATGTCAACAGCGACTGGACCAGCTTTCCGTTTTGGGTCAATCAGGGCGGCGGCGCCTGGTCCAACACCTTAATCCCCAGCGGTGCGATGCAGACCGCCTTCACCGATAATCTGAACAACCCCTTTAACGATCACAAGTACCTGGGCAAAGACGATATTGAGTTCGACGAAAGCGGTGAGGAGATCACCATTAAGTAGCCCGAGCCCCTCCTTCAATTCCACCCCACACAACTTTACCGCCTCCCCCGGGTGACTAGATTGCCCAGTGGAAACAGTCTCAAAGCGCATGGCAAGGAGGTGCGACAATGGGAAAAACAATCGGAATCGACTTGGGCACGACCAACAGCGTGGTTGCCGTCATCGACGGAAAAGAGCCGGTGGTCATCGCCAATGAAGAAGGGGCCCGCACCACCCCGTCAGTGGTCGCCTGGAACGACCAGGGGGAGGTGTTGGTCGGTCAAATCGCCAAACGGCAGGCCGTGACCAATCCCACGGGGACGGTGTACTCGATTAAGCGGTTCACCGGTCGGCGATTCGCCGAGGTCAAAGAAGAGACCGGCATGGTGCCCTACAAGGTGTTGAGCGCCAAAAACGGCGACGCCGAGGTGGAGATTCGCGGCAAGCGCCATGCGCCCCCGGCAATATCGGCCAAGGTGCTGATGAAGTTGAGGCAGGCGGCCGAAGCCCACCTGGGTCAACCGGTGTCCGACGCGGTGATTACCGTTCCGGCCTATTTCAACGACGCCCAGCGGCAGGCGACCAAGGACGCCGGGCGAATCGCCGGGCTCGACGTCAAACGAATCGTCAACGAACCGACCGCCGCGGCCCTGGCCTACGGGTTGGACAAGAAAAAGGACGAGACCATCGCGGTCTACGACTTTGGCGGCGGCACATTCGATATTTCAGTGCTCGAAGTCGGCGACGACATCGTCGAGGTGGTCTCCACCAATGGGGATACCCACCTGGGGGGAGACAACGTGGATCAGCGCATCATCGAGTGGCTGATTGCCGAATTCAAAAAGGATCAGGGCATCGACGTCACCGGCGACAAGATGGTGCTGCAACGGCTGCGCGAAGCCGCGGAAAAGGCCAAAATCGAGCTCAGCTCGGTGATCGAAACCCAGATCAACCTGCCCTTTCTCACCGCCGACGCCGCCGGTCCCAAGCACCTGGACGTCAAGCTCACCCGGGCCAAGTTCGAGTCACTGATCGATGATCTGATCGAGCGCACCCTGG
Organism: Myxococcota bacterium; assembly: GCA_028278265.1. Classification (GTDB taxonomy): domain Bacteria; phylum Myxococcota_A; class Polyangia; order JAAYKL01; family JAAYKL01; genus JANQET01. The sequence continues at coordinate 4,377 of JANQET010000090.1, read as the reverse complement.
AACCCTGCCGCCGGGCACTCGAGGACGCAGGCAAGGCCACGAACGACATCGACCAGGTGGTGCTGGTGGGGGGATCGACCCGTATTCCGCTGGTCCAGCAAAAGGTCAAGGAGCTGTTCGGCCGCGATCCCCACAAGGGGGTCAATCCGGACGAGGTGGTGGCCCTGGGGGCCGCTGTTCAAGCCGGTGTGCTCTCCGGCCAGGTCAAGGATATGCTGTTGCTCGACGTCACCCCCCTCTCCCTGGGGGTGGAAACCCTGGGCAATGTGATGACCCGAATGATCGAGCGCAACACGACCATCCCGGTGCAGCAGACCGAAGTGTACTCCACCGCAGCGGACAACCAGACGTCGGTCGAGATTCACGTGCTTCAAGGGGAGCGACCGATGACCCGGGACAACCGCACGTTGGGCCGTTTTCACCTGGAGGGTATTTTGCCCGCTCCCCGCGGGGTGCCCCAAATTGAGGTGACCTTCGATATCGACGCAAACGGTATCGTCTCAGTCTCGGCCAAGGACACGGCCACCGGCAAGGCGCAGCAGATCACCATCACCGCCTCCTCCGGTCTGAGCGAAGCGGAAATCGACAAAATGGTCGAGGAAGCCGAGCAACACAAGGCCGACGACGACCAGCGGCGGCAGGAGATCGACGCCCGCAATCGGGCCGAGCAGCTGGTCTACAGCACGGAGCGGACACTCAATGAGCACCGGGACAAGCTGCCCGCAGCCGATATCAACGCCATCGACGAAGCGCTCGCCGAGCTCAAGTCGGCGATTGAATCAAACGAGCCCTCCCGCATTGAACAGGCGACCGAGACCGTCAACCGGGCGGCCCATCGCCTGGCCGAAGTGATGTACCAAAGAAACCCGGCCGACCCGTCAGCAGCACCACGCACCGGTACAGATGACAACGTCATCGACGCCGAATTCAAAGAGAGCGCCTGAGGGACGACGAATCGATCGGTTACTCGTCGAACAATCCCATCGAATCGAGCACCGCCTCGAGACAGCCGGGCACATCATCGGCACATGAGGGCATGGGATAGACACACTTGTCCGCCTGTCCGATGAACGGCTGATCGATTACCTTCCACATCAGGCCGTCCTCGGAGAGCCAAAACCCGACCAGGCACTCATTGACCGACTGCCCCTCGCATTGATGAATGAAGTCGCAGGCGTGGGTCTTGAAATCCACATTGCCCTGCTCGGGAGAAGCGGACAGGGCGCCCTCGATGAGACAGAGCTCAAAGGCGTCCGGCTCTTCGGTGTCGGTCTCGGTGTCCTGTTCAACCCCCAGCTCGAATCGCCACTTCTCATCGCCGAACTCGGAGCAGTCCGTATTGACCAAACAGGTGGCAAACGGAGGCATGAAGCTGTCGATGAATGCGGTCTCGATCTGTTTGCACATCTCCTCCAGCTGAAACATCGAGAGGGGATCCGCCTGACACGTCTCTTCGAAATAGGTCAGGATCTGTTGGCAAGAGGCGCTGAGCTCATCGTCTGTCTCCGAATCCGCGTCCCCGTCCGTGTCGGTGTCGGTATCGGTGTCCGAATCACCACCGCCGTCGATTCCCGCATCGGACGTCGCTTCGTTTTCCCCGCAGCCCCAGAGGCCGATCAGCATTCCCAGGGCGAGCAAGGTGCCCATTCCCTTTGATAGCGTTGTCATTATCTCCCCCGCATCTGTTGATGTTGATAAGTTGGAGTGTAGCGGATGGGGACCGGTCGGCAACTATCGCAACACCCGGGCAGCAGGCAGGAACGCATGATTTGAATTGTAGACTTATGCTCTGATTAATATCTCCGCTGCACGCAAATCACCCCCAATAATCCTTTTTTATTTTTAAAATCAAAATCTTACAAACATGGCACACCACCTGCTTTTCTCTCCATCCGAGCGACGATTGGTTCTCTTATTTGCAAGGAGTTTTCGATGCACACCTCACCTATCGATCATCAAAAAGCAAGGGGACAGCGGGTCCTGCTCGGTCCTCCCGGACTCTTTTTCGGACTCTCCCTGCTCATTTTTCTGTTTGCGCGGTTGGTCTTCGGCATGGAGGTGCGGGTGGTCACCCAAGAGGGTTCGGCTCCGGATGGAGAGGTGCGGCTGACCATGCACCACATCGAATCGATCGTCCACAACCAGGTGATCGCCACCCGGCACGCCTTTCAAGTCTACAATGGGGCGACCCAAGAGGTGGAGGCCGGGATCACCTTATCCCTCAACCCCGGGGAAACGATCGACGGCTTCAGCTACTGGAACGGCGACGAGCAGATTGTCGGCGAGGTGCTCGAAAAGCAGGTCGCCCAGCAGGTCTACCAAGAATTGACCGGCGTGGCCCGGGATCCGGGTCTGCTCGAGTTGACCCGGCACCGCTTCACCTTCCGCGTGTTTCCCATCGCGCCGGGAGAGACCAAGCCGATCGAAGTGCGCACGGTGACCCCCCTCTCGGTTCAACGGGGTGTGGTGCAAATCCCCATCCCCCCGGACAACCTACCGCCCCCGGCAGCGGTATTTTCACTCAAGGTCGACATCTCCGACAACCTACCCCTGGGAAAGATTGCCTGTGACGGCATTTCGTGCACCACCAGCCGCCAAGGCCCCCACCGGGCCAAGGTGGTCTACGAAGGATCGACCGAGGGAATCGAAAAGGGGATCGCCATTCGCTACGCCCTCGACGCCAAAGACTATGCCATGCGACTGACCACCCACCGCCGGGGAGAGGCGGACGGCAGCTTCATGTTGGTGGTCACGCCCAAGGAACAGAGCACCCGTGCGGACGTGATCGGTCGCGACATCGTGTTTGTCATCGATCGTTCGGGCAGCATGCAGGGGGAACCGCTGAACCAGACCAGGCGCGCCTTGACGCACGTGTTGAGCCGATTGAATCGGGATGATCGGTTCAACATCATCTCCTTTGACGACGAAGCCCGATCCCTGTTCAAGCGGTTGGCGCCGGTGACCGAGCAAACCCTGGAGCAGGCCGAACAGGCGGTTGCAGCGCTCGAGAGCGGCGGTGGCACCAACATCAGGGACGCCCTGGGCCTCGCCCTCGAGGAGCTCAAACAGAAGCGGGGGGATCGGCCGCGGGCGATCATCTTTCTCACCGACGGACAGGGCAACAACCCACCGGGGGTGGTGCTGTCCCACGTCCGTCAAGCCGGCGCAAACGTCCGACTGTACAGCTTCGGCGCGGGCAACGGGGTCAATCGCCCCTTTCTCGAACGGCTGGCCCGGGACAACCGGGGCATCGCCACTTTTATCGACCGCGCGGATCAGATCGAAACCGAGGTCACCGCCCTGTACAACCGCATCGCCATGCCGTTGATGGTCGACCTGGAGTTGGATTTCGGCGATTTGGATTTCTACAATGTGTATCCCAAAAAACTGCCCGACCTCTACCAGGACAGCCAAGTGATTGTGTTCGGGCGCTACAGCAGGCCTGGCAAGGGGACTATTCGGGTCACCGGCAAGCTGAAGGGCCGGCGGCGATCCCTGACCCTGCCCGTCGACCTACCCGAGTCGGCGCCGGACCACCAACACATTGAAAAGCTGTGGGCCCAACAGCGCATCGCCCACCAGATGGACATCATCCGCACCCGCGGAGAGCACAATGAGGAGATGGTCAAAGAGGTGACCAAGTTGGGCATCGTCTACAACCTGGCCACCGAGTACACCGCGTTTATCGCCGTTCCCGAATCCCTGCAAACCGGCACGGTCAAGGAAATGCTGCGTCAGGGGAAACGGGGCTACGACAAACGGCTGATCGACAGCATGGACCAGGTACGCCTCTCCATGCGGCATATTCCCCCGGGGGATCCGGTCCTCTCGGTGGCGGCGCCCAAGGAGGCCCAACGGGTGGTGGCGTACTTTCCCTTCGGTCTGATCAAGCGACTCGCATACGATTCCCTGCGTGGCCATTGGTCCGTGCGGTTCCTGGTGCCCCGAACCGTGTTGGACGGGGTCTACCGCATCCGCATCCAGATTACCCACGCCGACGGCAGGATCGAATGGCAGGAGGAGGAGTACACCATTGACGGCACCGCGCCGGAGTTCACCGCGATCGTGCCGGAGACGGCTCCGGTGGGCCAATCGTTCACCATTTCGGTCGATCCGCTCGAACCGGTGCGCGGGGTTAGCGCCTACTTGAACGGGGATCGCCGCACCCCGATACCGCTTTTCTTCCATCCGGAGACCGGCTGCTACACCGGAACCCTCCCTTCACCCCGGACAACGCCGGCCAGCGGCGAATTTACCCTTCACCTCGTCGTGCGGGACTTGGCGCACAACCTGTTCGAACGGGATTTCGTCATCCGCGCGGTGGAAGCCGACGATCTCCCCGATGCCCAAAGGAGGCTGCCGTGAAAACCGGATTCC